>NZ_CP135164.1:2727275-3054550 GCF_001940225.2 Roseburia sp. 499 | reverse complement strand
GTGATGGAAAAGGTGGCACAGTTACATCCGCAGAAAGAAGATGTATTAAAAGAAAAACAGGAAGAAATTGGAATAGATATTGAATCTAAGCCTGAAATAGAGTATGATGATTTCATGAGAATGCAGTTTCAGGTAGGAGAAGTTATTGCTTGTGAAGCGGTTGAAAAGTCAAAGAAGTTGCTTTGCTCTCAGGTGCGGATTGGCAGTCAGGTGAAACAGATTGTATCGGGAATTCGTAAGTTCTATACACCGGAAGAAATGGTAGGAAAGAAAGTAATGGTTCTGGTGAATCTGAAACCGGCAAAGCTAGCGGGAGTTTTATCCGAAGGAATGTTGCTCTGTGCAGAAGACGAAAATGGACAGCTTGCTCTGGTAGTGCCGGAGAAGAATATGCCTTCCGGAGCGGAAATTTGCTAGTAAGGGATAATTGAAAACATAAAACGTATTTAAGAGAGGAAAAGAAGTATGTCCTTCTTAAATACGTTTTTCTGTATAGAAAGGAATGTAGCCCATGGATTTTTCCAATTATCCAAGCGAAGTTAGAAAGATAACGGATAAAATATTGACACAGGGAGTAACAGAACCACAGGTTTGTCTGGAACTATGTCAAAGATTAATACAAAAAGGCAAGAAGGAAAATGATATTAATCTCTTAGGGTTTGGATATTACCATCTATCCAATGTTTATTTTACTCTGAATGATGATAAAAATTTTATAGAATGTTTGCAGTTAGGAATTGAATATCAGAAGGAAGCATCACAGTGGTCAATTTTGGTAAAGTCTTATAATTTTATGGGGGTTAGCGCTGCGAATCAAGGGAATGTAACAGTTGCTTTGGATCAGTATCTCTTAGGATTAAGGGTTGCGAAAAGGCATAATTGTGAATATGAGACAGCGATAATTTATAATAATCTGGGACAACTTTATGTATACTTGGAAGAATTTGAACGTGCGATACATTACCTTTTGGAATCGGAACAGTTGCTTCAGAAATTTCAGACAAATTCACACGCTAGGGAAAACCTTATTATGTTGTATACAATATTAGGGCATTGTTATCTGGAATTGGGAAAGATTTCGGAAGCAGAAGAAGCAGAGCAAAAGATGATAAAGCGTATGCAGGGAGAACAGCTGGAAAGTGTAGATATGCTGTTGATTCGTAGTTTTCAAGCCCAACTTCGCCATGCGCAGGGAAGAAACGAGGAATGCGAGCAGTATGTTGCAATGATTATGAAAAGTATGGGAGATGTTCAGACGTTTTTAGAGGCGTGGGAGGATATTCTTTGCTTTGGAGAATTCTTGTTCAGGCTGAAAAAGTATACGGAATTGGAACAGTTTTTTCAGAAAATGGAAGAGATGGTGGAACAGACCCAGATTACAAATTTAAAGATAAAGTTTTTATGTTTAAAAATCCGTTATTTTAAGGAGCAGAGAAACAGAAAGGAATATTTGGAGTCATGTGCAAAGCTTTATGAGTATAGAGAAGTACAGGATAAAGAAAACCTTGCTATGCTTCGTCGTTCAGCAGAGTTGCGATTTAGTCTGGAAGAGGCTATAGGAAAGGAAAAATTGCTTCGTAAGGAGACGAGCAGACTGCAGGAGAAGGCAGAGCGAGATGCTCTTACCAAGCTTCCGAATCGGTATCGCTTAAAAGTGTTTGCAGAAGAACTTTTTGAAAAGGCTTATCAGGCTCAGAATACTTTTGGAATAGAAATTCTGGACGTGGATTATTTTAAACAGTATAATGATGGATATGGACATCAAAAGGGGGATGAATGTCTAAAGGTTATTGGAGAAGCCTTGCGTCAGATGATGGAGAATGATAATGATGTTTTCTGTACACGATATGGTGGAGATGAGTTTGTAATTATTTATTATGGAAAATCGGATGAAGAAATTTTGCATCAGGCAGTGCTTTTGAGAAAACGCATTTTAGAGAAGCAAATTTTACATGATTACTCTCCGGAGAGAAAGGTTGTTACTATATCTCAGGGAATTCACAATACCGTGCCAAGAGAGCAAAAGGGGGTGTGGGAGTATCTTCATTCTGCAGACAAAGCGCTATATCAGGCAAAAAAATATAGAAAGAACAGCGTCTGTATGAGGTATGAGAAGGAAAATGACTTAATAGATACGGTTGTTCTGGCAAGTAGGAGAAAAAATGATATTTGAAAGTCATGCACATTATGATGACAAGCAGTTTGATAGTGACAGAGAGCAGCTGTTGTCATCCATGAAGGAAAATGGAATTGAAACAATTATAAATGTAGGTTCTGATTTTCGTGGTTCGAAGGATACGGTAGAACTTGCGAAAAAGTATGATTTTATTTATGGAGCTATCGGGATTCATCCAAGCGACATTAGTGATTTGAATCAGGAGACATGCCAGTGGCTGGAGGAAAATGCAGCACTGGAAAAGGTGGTAGCAATCGGAGAAATTGGACTGGATTATTACTGGGATAAAGAGGAAGAAGTTCAAAAGGCACAGCGGTATTGGTTCGAGTGGCAGATGAAGCTGGCGGAGAAAGCGAACCTTCCGGTGATTATTCATTCCAGAGATGCGGCAGAAGATACATTAAAGTTAATGAAAGAGATTCATGCAGAACAGATTCCGGGTGTGATACACTGTTTTTCTTATTCCAGAGAAATGGCGGAAGAATATGTGAAAATGGGGTACTATATTGGAATTGGTGGAGTAGTAACCTTTAAAAATGCAAAGAAATTGAAAGAGGTAGCTGCAAACGTACCATTGGAACGAATACTGTTAGAAACTGATTGCCCATATCTTGCACCGGAACCGCATCGTGGAAGTCGTAATTCTTCTTTGAATTTACCTTATGTAGCAGCAGAAATTGCACGAATTCGGGAGATTACACCGGAGGAAGTGATAGAAGTTACGAAAAGGAATGCGGAGCGTCTCTTTTTTGGAAGTGTAAAATAGGAATAGAACAGGAGCGATTATGGCAACATTAGGAAATCCACAGAATACCATAGCGGTATTACAAAAATATAATTTTAATTTTCAGAAAAAGTTTGGGCAAAATTTTTTGATTGATACAAGAGTGTTGGAACGTATTATTGCAGCAGCCGGTGTGACGAAAGAGGACTTTGTATTGGAAATTGGACCGGGAATCGGAACAATGACACAGTATCTTTGCGAAAATGCAAGAGCGGTAGCGGCAGTAGAGATAGATAAGAATTTGATTCCAATATTAGAAGATACTTTAAGTGATTATGATAATGTAGAAGTAATCAATGACGATATTTTAAAAGTAGATATTAACCGGTTGGCAGAAGAGCGAAATGGAGGAAAGCCCATTAAAGTAGTGGCTAATCTTCCGTATTATATTACGACGCCTATTATTATGGGATTGTTTGAAAGTCATGTTCCTATTGATAGTATTACGATTATGGTACAGAAGGAAGTAGCAGACCGAATGCAGGTGGGACCTGGAACAAAGGATTATGGCGCACTTTCTCTGGCAGTGCAGTATTATGCCAAACCGGAAATTGTAGCTAACGTGCCACCTAATTGTTTTATGCCAAGACCGAATGTAGGGAGTGCTGTAATACGTCTTACACGTCATACAGAGGTTCCGGTACAGGTGGAGGATGAAAAGTTAATGTTTCGTATTATTCGTGCATCTTTTAATCAGCGTCGAAAAACACTGGCAAATGGTCTGAATAATGCTCCGGATATTCCGTTATCCAAAGAGAAGATAGGAGAGGCGATAGCACAACTAGGTGTGAATCCAAGTATTCGTGGAGAGGCATTGACATTGGAACAGTTTGCAAAACTTAGTAACATCATTGAAAATATGTTGAAATAGACGGAAAATATGGTAAAATTATAGTAGTATTTGTGAAAAAGAAATAAAACACAAAGGATAAAGGGGGACTACTATGAGGTCAATAAAAACCAAAATTACGTTATCGGTGCTTTTATGTGCTGCAATTTCTGTTCTTGTCTGTGGGGTACTAAGTATACAGAATGCATATAGGACATCCTATGAAGATTCTAAGAAAATAATGGCTCTTAACGGTCGTGAGCAGAGCGAAAAAATCAATGGAATGCTACAGCGTGTTTCACAATCGGTTGATACGGTGTACAGTATTGCAGTAGCAAATCTAACAGATGTGGATGAATTTAAGTCGAGTGAGGAATATGTGGAAGCCTATACAGAGCAGATGGAGAATGTTCTGATAGAAGCTGCTACGAATACAGAAGGGGCCCTGACAGCTTATATTCGTTATAATCCTGAATTTACAGAGCCTACCAGTGGCTTGTTTCTTACCAGAGATTCTGATGATGCAGCATTTGAAAGTGTTACACCTACAGATTTTTCCATGTATGATGAAAGTGATTTGGAACATGTGGGATGGTATTATATTCCAGTGCAAAATAAGCAGGCAACCTGGATGGAGCCATACCTAAATTCTAATATCAATGTTTATATGATTTCTTATGTGGTTCCGATTTATGTAGATGGGGAATCCATTGGTATTATAGGAATGGATATTGACTTTTCAGAGTTTGAGGATACGTTAGAGGATGCATCATCTGAAGGTATGGGATACAGTTTCTTGACAAATACAGAGGGAAAGGTCATGTATCACAAAGGGATAGAGACCGGAACAAGGCTTTCTGAAACAGATAGCAGTTTATCCGTAGTAGAGAAGGCAGTAGCAGATTCGAATCAGGCGGAGCAGTTTATAGAATATACCTATAAGGGCGCCAAGAAGAATATGTATTATACCAATTTAAATAATGGTATGGTTCTTGTGATGACGGTTCCGATATCAGAACTTCAGGAAGAGGCAGTGCATGTGGCGAAGTTAATTCTTTGCGGAGCAATTTTGGCATTAGTTATTTCAGGAGTGATTGGACTTATTCTTAGTAGAGGTCTTACGAAACCAATCACTCAGATTAATGGTATTGTAGAGTCTACGGCAAAGTTTAACTTTATTCATAATCCGGCAAACGATATTCTTTATAAGAAAAAAGATGAAACGGCTACTATGGCGAAATCCATGCATGAGATGCGTAAGAATCTTCGTAAGATGGTAGAAGATGTGCGAGTAGCAGACGAAGATATGACCAATACCATAGAGCAAATGACAAAGACAACGGACCAGGTTAGTGAAATGGGTGAGAGCAATGTTGCAGTTACACAGGAGCTTGCAGCAGCTATGGAAGAGACAGCAGCTACCATGGAAACCGTAAATAATACCATTATGGATATTCGTCAGCGTGCAGGAGTAATTCAGAATCGTTCCGAAGAAGGAAAGAAATCTTCTACAGAGGTAAAAGAGCGTGCTAGTCAGTTAAAGGGAGCTACTCAGACAGCAAGTGAAAAGACAACACAGATGTACGAGAATGTACGTCGTAGGTCAAATCAAGCAATTGAACAGGCAAAGGCTGTGGAAAGAATTAATGAACTGACAAAAGCTATTCTGGATATTTCCAGTCAGACCAATTTATTGGCGTTGAATGCATCCATAGAAGCGGCAAGAGCAGGAGAAGCCGGAAAAGGATTTGCAGTAGTTGCAGGAGAAATTGGTTCTCTTGCAGAGCAAACCTCCAATACGGTAACAGATATCAATGAGATTATTGAAGAGGTTAATACAGCAGTGGAAAATATGGCGCTTTGCCTGAAGGAAAGCTCGGATTTCTTGGAGCAAAATGTATTAACCGATTATGGTAATTTCAATACTGTCGCAGAACAATATACAGAAGATGCCACGAGCTTTGAAGGCAATATGAGTGAAATCGGAGGTCAGATTGATGCCCTGCAGAAGGCAATTATGGAAATTGCCGAGGCAGTGGACAATGTAAGTAAGACCGTAAGTGAGTCGGCTACCGGAATTACAGATATTGCCCAGAGAACTCAGGAAATGTTCCAAGTGGTACAGGTAAATAATGATTTGGTAGATAGCAGCGAAGAGAATATTGCAAGACTACAGAATATCGTAAATATGTTTCAGTTATAAGAATTAGAAGAAAATTCCACTGCGTCTTTCTGGAAACGTTTCGGAATATTTTGGTTTTGTAGTTTGGGATTGCGTCTGGCTTCAATGGCAATGCTTTCAAAAAAGCCACACCACAGCCGTTGATATTCCAGTTCTTCCGAAGAAAAACGATGTAACATTTCTTCATTCAGGCCCTCGGTGCCGGTAAGGAAAAAGTAAGAACCTTTCCGGTGCAGAGCGGCCTTTTTTCGTGTCTCATCATAAATCATGAAGTTTTCTTCCGGTAAGCGGTCGGAGAAATGGTCGCCCAATAAAGGAAGCACATCGTTCTTGGGGTGGATACGGGCAAAAAGAACTCCATTCTCCAATTCCTGAAATCGTAAAAATCCAAGAAGATGGTGGGCTTCATTACTGGTAGCACGTGAAAGTTGAAATACTCGGTTTACATAAGGTTCTCCCAAGTATTCCAAGACGTGGCGACCATCTTTGAGCGAAAGTCCCAGTACAATGGTCCGATAGATAGCATCCGCCTTAGAGAGTTGGTTGGACTTGCGAGAAGGTTCTTCCAGAGCGGATGCAGCCTCGCAAATTTGTGAATAAACATTTGCGCCTAGACGTTGCAGTAATGTATTTCCAACTTTGTGGCTCTTTTCTGCATCGGGAGTGACGGAAATGTATTCGTCAAATAAAGTGTAATTGTCCGGTGTGCGTGTGGTAAGAGATATATTACGATGGCCATAATGACTTGCCCAAGCATCATATACTCCGGTGAAGATGCCATCGACACTGTCCTCGCAAAGAAAAATATACATAAATAGCCTCCTTATATGGCGGTAATTTGTTGTCCCGGTGGAATAATCTGTGCATCGGTGAGGTGAAAGTCTGCACGCATATCCTGGTCAAAGAAACTCAACTGTTGGTAGCCACCTTCGCGGATTTCTCTGGGAATTTGTGTTTTATCCCGCAAAAGATTCTCACAGATATAGTTTTCTTCTAGTTTGGTGTTATACATCATCTTGCCGGAACAGGTAATAAAGTAAAGTGCCCGCTTCAATACGACTCCGATTTTTTTAAGATCATCAAAGGTAAGTTTGTTCATTTTGCGCGCCTTTACAATGCGTTCTGCAGATTTGTAGCCGATGCCCGGAACGCGTAGCAGAGTTTGGTAACTGGCACGATTAATTTCTACAGGGAAGTATTCCAGATGTCGTAGTGCCCAGTCACATTTAGGGTCAAGAAATATATTAAAGTCAGGTCGGTCTTCTGACAATAATTCCGATACTTCAAAGTTGTAGTACCGCAGTAACCAGTCTGCCTGATAAAGGCGGTGTTCCCGTAATAGTGGTGGTCCTCCGGCAGTGGTCGGAAGATTGGAATTATTATTTACGTTTACAAAAGCAGAATAAAAGACACGTTTTAAAGAAAACTTTTTATAAAGCCCTTCTGCTACGCTCATAATCTGGAAGTCATTTTCCGGGGTGGCGCCAATAATCATTTGTGTAGATTGACCGGCGGGGACAAAGGTGGGAGCTTTATGGTATACCATAAGTTCGTGTTTATTTTCTGCAATGCCATTTTGAATCTGACGCATTGGCTTTAAAATAGTTTTCCGTGATTTATAAGGGGCAAGCTGTTTCAGACCATCGGAAGTAGGAAGCTCTAAATTTATGCTCATACGATCTGCAAGGAAGCCGGTCTTTTCCACAAGTACCGGGTCTGCTCCCGGAATTGCCTTTACATGAATATAACCATTGAAGTGGTGAATGGTTCTTAATTGATAAACAGTTTGATAAATTAGGTCCATGGTATAGTTAGGACTTATCATAATGCCGGAGCTTAAAAATAATCCTTCAATATAGTTACGGCGGTAAAATTCCATAGTAATGGTGCAGACTTCTTCCGGTGTAAAAGCAGCACGCTTTACGTCACTGTTGCAATTATTTAGACAATAGGCACAGTTAAAAATACATTCATTGGTAAAGAGGATTTTCAAAAGAGAAACACAGCGTCCATCAGCAGAAAAAGTATGGCAGATTCCCGGGGCAATGGAATTCCCCATTCCCTTCCCGGTTCCCTTGCGGTCTACCCCGCTGGAAGTACAGGCAACGTCATATTTAGCGGCATCAGATAAAATCGTCAGTTTTTCCATCAAATCCATATTCATCTGCAAATTCATGTGTATCCCTCCTGAAGCAAACGTATGTTCTGATATAAGGATAGCATATGTGGATGGAAAAAGCAAGAACATTTGTTTGGAATAGTGTGGATTTAACACAATGAATTATTTATTACAGCGTCGGAAAAACAGAAAAGCAGTCGCACACTATAATAGTGCATGACTGCTTTATAAATCCAAAAAATTGAATTGAAATAAGTTGAGTTTTAATCTTGGTTTGAAAAAAATGCCTTGCTTATTAATATAAATTCTTCTTGGTTTGATATCATTGCGGGATGACCGCCATGTTCAAATAAAAACTGCTTTCCATGCTCAACTTTGCCGATCATGTCATGAAACAGATTTTCGTAAAAACCTTCAGGGAAGAAAGGATCTTCTTTGCTTCCGGTAAAGAGTATTTTTGCCTTTAGAGTATTAATTGGTTTATGAAAAAAGTTAATGATATGTTCTGCATGTGCAATTACAGATTTTGTATCAGCATCAATCACAGATTCCCAATCTGAACCATTCATCATCTCATAAAACATTTTTGAGCCAACATCATTTTTGGATGCCTCTCTTCCTATGCGTAAGTTTTCGGTAATGAGAGGATTTGCCTTCTCGCCTTCAAAACTGTCAGCAATTATTTTATTTACAAGATCTGGACGTTCCAATGCAATATTAATACCTGCAAGAGCGCCTCCGCTTGTGCCGATAATATTTACATTTTGGTATCCCTTTTCGTCCAAAAGGCATATCGCCTGCATTGCTTCGTCATACCATAAATCTTCAGCCCATGTCTGAATACGCTCTGATTTTCCGCAACCAAGGAAATCTATTAGAATTACTCTGTAATCCTTTGCATACGTTTCTTTGATTTCAGAAAACATTACGGATGATGCCGTATTTCCGTGTAGGAAAAGAAGGGGTGTACCCATGCCAATTTCTTCAAAATAAATGTTGTGTGAGTGATATTTAAAATAAGCCATAATAGTCCTCCTGTTTATACAATTTTGTTTACTATATACACAGGCAAGACCGATACATTTTTATAACGGCCTTGCCGTTACATCCAAATTCCCATAAAGATACCTCCTTCTGAATAAAATCAGAAATATATACAATCTAAATTTTACGATAGAATGAAGCTTATGTCAATTTACGTATTTTTTTCTTTCACCCCACATAGACTACACAGAAAGGGGATTTCTATGAAAGAAAAAATAAAGACGTTTTTTTCCGTTTGTGTATTAGTAATTGCGATTCCTTATATTGTTACGTTGTTGTTTCAGGGCGATGAGACAAGCATTACAGAAAACAGCACGTTGGCACAGACACAGGAAAGTGAAATAGATGTTGAAGAATATGTCAAAGGAGTAGTGGCAAAACAGATTTCTCTGGAAAGTGAAACGGAAACGCTGAAGGCGCAAACGGTTATTGCAAGGACAATGATTGTAAAGGCTCAGGAGGAGGGAAAAGAGCTACCCGAATCTATGGATACTCAAAAACTATTGGAATTATGGGGACAGAAAGGATTTGAAGAAAAGTATAATGTGTTGGAGGAAGCGGTAGCAGCGACAAAAGGAGAGATTCTGACTTGGCAGGGAAAACCTGCTGAAGCGGCATATCATGCAGTCTCTGCGGGAGTAACAAGGAATGGCCAGGTGACTTTGGGAAGGGAAGATGTTCCTTATTTAGGGGCCGTAGACAGTGAATATGATATTTCTTCTCCTAATTATTTGAAGGTTATTTTTATGGAAAAAACAGAGTTGGCAGAAAAACTGCAGAAAGCGGATAATTCTTTGGTGTTGAATCCGGACGAAATACCGGGAAATATCCAGATTATAGCGAGAGATGATAGTGGATATGTGACACAGGTACAGATTGGGACAGTAACCTTGTCGGGAGAGCAGTTTCGGCAATATCTGGACTTGAACTCTGCATGTTTTTACATAAAAGAGGTGGAAGGCCAGGTGCGTATTCTTACCAAAGGACTTGGACATGGATTGGGACTTAGCCAATATGGGGCAAACGAAATGGCAAAAAAGGGAAAAGATTATAAGGAAATTTTGAATTATTACTATAAAGGATTAGAACTGAAAACGTATTAAAAATTACAAATTGTGCAGTTCTCTATATTGTAGTTGGGCGCATAATATTAATTTCTCCAATTCGAAACTCGGTTTTTTCCTTCATGCAACAGAAACTGAATACAAAAATTCGATTTTCATATGTGGAACACTTTGTGTTCTTCTTACAACAGTATAAAAGAATGAATGGGTATGCCAGAAAGATGTTTGAGGACAGAGAAACATTGTTTTAAATGTGTATCTGTCCGAGTTCTTTTGGCATACCCTTATCGAACATTCTTGTTACTGCTGTCTAGAAGAACTAGAAGTGTGGATTCATATGAAAATCGGATTTTTTTGTATCAGTTTCTTTGCAGAAGACAAAAAAACTCAGATAACGAACTTGGAGAAATATATTTCGCCCAACTACAATCTTGTCTCGCAAAGATTTTATTTGTAATTTTTCATACTATTGTATAAACCTGTATTTTCCGGCAAAACTAACAGGGAAAATAAAAACAGGAAGGTGATAGGATGAGAAATGGAAAAACAACGACAGGACTGAGGCAAAAATCGTATGTTATTGCAGCGGTAATTATGTTGGCAGCGGTATTCGGTATGACTGGTATCTACTATTCTCAGCAGAATAAGAAGCAGGAAGCAAAGCTGGCAAAAGAGCAGGAAGAAATGGAAAAACAGGAAGCAGCGAAAGAGAAAGAAGAAGCTTTGAAAAAGGAGCAGCAGGCAAAAAAAGAGGAAGAAAAACAGCAGGAGACAGAAGCAGTGTCAGGGATTATTCCTCCACAGAGTACTGATTTTCTGGATGCACCGGAAGCGACGATAGAAAAAGAATCCGTTGCACAAGAAGTAGAGTTTCACTTTGATACGGAAAATATGAGTTGGCCATTGCAGGGAAATGTAATTATGAATTACAGCATGGATCAGACCATATATTTTGCAACATTGGATCAGTATAAATATAATCCGGCAATTGTCATTCAGGCAGAGATAAATGCTCCGGTAGAGGCAGTATCAGCTGGAAAAGTAATATCTATAGAGAATAATGCGGAAACAGGAACAACTGTAACAGTAGATATGGGAGATGGTTACAGTGCGGTATACGGACAGCTCAAAGAGATTGCATGGAATACAGGAGACAGTGTGGCAGCAGGTGAAGTCATTGGTTATGTAAGCGAGCCAACAAAATATTATTCCGTCGAAGGTGCGAACTTGTACTTTGAATTATTGAAGGATGGAGCACCGGTAAACCCAATGGAGTATCTGGAATAAATATACAATAAAGCTGTGGAGCATTTCTTTACACTTTTGTGGAAACCAATTATAATAAGAAAAGTGTTAGAGAAGGCAATACAGGCACAGAAGCCTGAAAAACTTCATAGAATAGAATATGACCGGAAAATCCGCAGTCGTATATTTATTTACAGTCAGTATTAATTTGGGTGAAGTACGCGAAGACGGCTGCTTTGCATATAGGAGACTGCCAGGCAGTCTCTTTACATAGAAGGAAAGAACATGAAACAGAATGTAACGTATATTTTGGAATGTAGCGATCATACATTGTATACAGGATGGACAAATGATATAGAGAAACGTTTAGAAGCGCATAATAGCGGACAAGGAGCTAAATACACCAGAGGCAGACGACCGGTAAAATTGGTATATTTAGAAGTTCATAATACGAAACAAGAAGCTATGAAAAGGGAAGCCTTTATAAAAAGGCTTCCTAGAATACAAAAAGAAGAACTGATACAGCAATATGCCGCAATGTTAAAAGAGAACTTATAACAGCGGCATTTTTGCTACAAAACAATACATTACAATGAAGTGGCAAATGCTTCCGCCCATAACAAACAAGTGAAAGATTTCATGAGAACCGAAATTTTTATGTTTGGCATTGAAAATGGGGAGTTTCAATGCGTAGATAACACCGCCAATCGTGTAAATAATTCCACCTGCTAAAAGCCAACCAAAGGCTTGAGCGGAAAGGGAGTTAATAATTTGGGTAAAAGCAAGTACACATACCCAGCCCATTGCAATATACAGAACCGAAGAGAACCATTTCGGACAAGTAATCCAAAAGCCTTTTATCAGAATTCCTACAAGGGCAATTCCCCATACTAAAGCAAGAAGCGTATAACCTAATTTACCGCCGAGTACGATAACACATACCGGAGTATAGCTACCTGCAATTAAAACAAAAATCATCATGTGATCCAGTTTGCGTAAAATACGATTTGTGTGTTCAGATAAATCCAATGCATGATAAGTGGCGCTTGCTGCATATAGTAGGACCATGCTGATAATAAAAATAGCAAGTGATATAACATGAACTTTGTCCGGATTGGTGGAAGCTCGTATTAGCAATGGAGTTGCGGCGAATAGTGCCATTAGCATACCGATAAAATGGGTAATGGAACTTCCGGGTTCTTTTAATTTGAATTTCATATGACCATCTCCTTTGGAAATATTATATGTAAAGTTTTGAAAAATATAACAAGTAGTATTTAAAACTATATCTGCGATAAATAAATACTACTACTTGTAAGGGTGAAAGTCAATAGAAGGTTGTGAAAAAAATCAGTGGTTTGACAATAACGATAATCTCTGTTATGATAAGCAACAGACTTTAAAAGCAGTCGATGAAAGGAAATATATGGAAACAGTAAGATTTGATGAATTAAATTTATCCCCTCAGATATTGAGAGGAATTCAGGAAATGGGATTTGAAGCGGCTAGTCCGATTCAGAGTCAGGCGATTCCTGTAGTGCTTGCAGGAGGCGATGTAATCGGTCAGGCTCAGACAGGAACCGGAAAGACAGCTGCATTCGGAATCCCTTTATTAATGAAAGCAGACCCACAAAATAAGAAGACACAGTCTATTGTTCTGTGTCCTACTAGAGAACTGGCAGTTCAAGTGGCAGATGAGATTCGCAAGTTAGCGAAATATATGCATGGAGTAAAAGTGCTTCCGGTATATGGAGGTCAGGAAATCAGCAAGCAAATACGTTCCTTAAAGGGAGGAGCACAGATTATTGTGGGAACTCCGGGTCGTGTTATGGATCACTTAAGAAGAAAGACAATTAAATGTGACTATATTAATACGATTGTTTTGGATGAAGCAGATGAAATGCTCAACATGGGATTCCGTGAAGATATTGAAACAGTGTTAGGATATCTGAAGGAAGACCGTCAGGTAGTACTTTTCTCGGCAACTATGCCAAAGGCAATTATGGATATTACCAGAAAATATCAGAAGAATGCTACTACGATTAAAGTGGTAAAGAAGGAACTGACTGTTCCGAATATTGAACAGTATTACTATGATGTAAAGCGAAAAGATAAAGTAGAGGTGCTAAGCCGACTTTTGGATGTATACAATCCAAAGCTTTCTCTGGTATTCTGTAATACCAAGCGTATGGTAGAGGAATTGGTAACAGCATTGCAGGGAAGAGGCTATTTTGCGGAAGGGCTTCATGGCGATATGAAGCAACAGCAACGTGATCGTGTTATGAAGAATTTCCGTGATGGAAAGACAGAGATTTTGGTGGCAACAGACGTAGCAGCTCGTGGAATCGATGTGGATGATGTAGAGGCAGTTTTTAATTTTGACGTTCCGCAGGATGACGAATATTATGTACACCGTATCGGAAGAACCGGACGTGCAGGAAGAACAGGGCGTTCCTTTACCTTTGTAAAAGGAAAAGAAGTATATAAACTGAAGGACATTCAGCGGTACTGCAAGACCAAGATTCTTGCTCAGAAGATTCCAACCATGGAGGATGTAGCTCAAGTCAAACTGGAAAAAATCATGGATAAGGTATCTGCCATAGTTGAAGAAGAGGATTTGACACCAATGCTTGATATGATTGAAAGCCAGGTAAATGAGTCAGATTATACCGCTATGGATATTGCAGCAGCCTTTTTGAAAATGGCTATGGGTGGAAATGATGAGCAGGGTTCGGAAAAGGATAATTTTGACTTCGGAGATACCGGAGCAGAAGAAGGAATGGTTCGTCTTTTCATTAATATAGGAAAGAAACAGAAAGTGAAGCCTGGAGATATTTTAGGAGCCATCGCTGGAGAATCCGGAATGCCGGGAAAACTGGTAGGAGCCATTGATATGTTTGATAAATATACTTTTGTAGAAGTGCCGAGAGAATATGGAAGAGAAGTGCTTTTGGCATTAGCAGGAGCTAAGATAAAAGGTAAGAGTATCAGCATCGAGCCAGCAAACCAGAAATAATAAACCTATGAAAAAAAGCTTATCAGAATGCAAATTTCTGATAAGCTTTTTTTTGTGGGAAAATTACTGATTTTTTATATCGCTTTTCTGTTGCAAATCGATGTTTTTCAGTGCATCGTCAGACAGAATTGTCACAATATCTAAAACTGGAATCAATCTTCCATTATGTAGTGCGACACTGGAAATAATATGTTTTCCGGTGGGGTCTGCAATTTTGGGAATTGTGGAAATATCGTTAGAAGCCAAGTCGATAATCTCTCCAATAGATTCTACAATTAATCCCAAATCTCCATCTTTAGTAGAAAGTACAACGATTCTTGCGGTATTGCTTTTTTCTACAGCAGCTTCCTGAAGACGCAGACCTAGGTCAATAACAGGAATATTTTCGCCGCGTAAATGCAGAATTCCTTTGACATAGTCTGGCATTTCTGGAATTGGAGTGATAAAGGGCATTTCAATCAGCTGCAGTACATCGATGCTGGAAACAGCATAAATATTTCCATTTGCCCAAAAAGTAAGATATTTGAACATACCATTGATTGTTAATTCTTTGTCATCCATAATAAGCTCCTTTAATGGTAAAGTTTTATTTATAATAGTATAATTGTACACACAAAGGAAAAAATTTACAAGAAAACATTAAGAAATCACAAGGAAATTCTTAGGATAATTTTAATTAGTGAGAAAAATATTGAGAAGAAGAAAAAGAACATGTTATAATCCCATCTTTGACACTTGGAAAAGAATAAGACAGTCACAACCCTACTATTTTCAAGGGTTGCGGCTGTTTTTTTGTTCGTAGCGATATGTGCTATTTTTTGATTATGCTATTTAATCTGTTTTGTTTGTTTTATGATGGTTCGCATGAAAGCTTTTGAGAGGAATTCAAAGTCTGTCCTAAATCCGAATGCATTGTGTAAAGCATCGGTAAGTTTTGTGCGTTTATACGATGGTATATATCCACCGTCTTTTGACAACAGTGTCACATTCATATTTCTTAAGGTTTCCAATATCTGGCTGCAGGTGAAGTCTGATTCAAGTTTTTTCTCAAGCAGACGATAGAGAAGCAGGCTGATATAACATGTCATAAAATGAGCCTTGATACGGTCATCTCTTCTAACGTACACAGGCCGTGCTTCGAATTCCGTCTTCATAATACGGAAGTTTTCTTCAATCTCCCAGCGTTGTTTGTTGATCTTTATAATCTCATTGATATCTCCTTCAAGATTTGTGATAACAGCATAGAAGCCATCATATAGCTCTTCTTTTCGAATCAAATCTTCATCAAGCCCATAGACCTGATTTTCAGCAATCTCGCCATCAGTAGTGACTAATGTCTTTTTGACAAAGCGCATAGGGTCGTTTTGATTTTTTCCTTTTCGCTTTGAACCCGGAGAGGCAATAAGCTTTTCGGCACGTTCAATCTGACGGGCACGTACTTTTCTCTGATATGCCTTATATTTAGGAGAGTAGGTGACAATGAGGGTCTCATCCATGTCTCCTGTAACAACGGGAACTTCCTTGTAATAGATAGAGTTGAAGACCTCTTCGTCTGTTTCATCCAAAGTGCGAAGATCAACAAATGAAGTTGTTCCTGTTTTTCGGAACTGTGTTGGATTCATGGCAATATCACGATCCTCTTTTTTCATTTTTTTCAAAGAGTGTGTGATGATGTATGAACGATTTCCAATGCTGTTAAAACGTCGGTTGTCTGCACTGCCGAGACCCGCATCGGAACAAAAGATAAAATCGCTGCAGTTAAAATCCTGAAGAATCTTTTTCTCTAATGGTTTTAATGTTGTCTGCTCATTCTGATTTCCAGGAAAAATGTCAAAGGCTAAAGGAATGCCATCTGCATCCATAAACAAGCCCATAGTAACAATCGGGTTTGGACGGTTTTCTTTGCTTTTTCCATACTTTTTGATGCTGTCTTCTTCTTCAATTTCAAAGTAGTAATTCGTGCAGTCATAATAGAGGATACGTTGATTTCTTGGATGTATGAAGTTAGAGTTCTTGTAGAGCTCTTCTTGTATGAAATCGGATTCCTGTGCAATAACAGAGAGTGCGCGATACAGATTTTGAAGAGAATATTTTGGTGGTTCCAGGAGAGATTGGCAGTAAGAATAGCTGCTCAGTTTACTGGATGGGGAAAGAATTCTGGCATAAATCAAATCTGTAAGGATGGCATGAAAATCATAGTTGAATTTATGGCGGGTACGAATGTTTCTGCAGATGTTATCCAGTCTTAATTCGCTACAGAGCTGCTGTAAAAACAGATATCCGACATTAAAAAATCTATCTTCCTCCAATGGAATGCGTGAAAGAGGTGAAAAAGAAACGGACACTTTCTCTTTTCTCTGATTAAAAAGATTTGTTTCTTTTTCGGCTTCCTTTTTAGCCCATGCCATCATTTCTTTTTCGTCTCCAGAAAACTGTTCTAAAAGATCGTTGTATTTTCCGAGTTTCTTATAGATGCGGGAAGAAGTCTTTCCATTATCTTTGCGGTAAGATTGTTTGATATAAACATCTTTGTTATTTTTGCTGCCAGTAATACATATATACATAAGAATTATCCTCCGATATGTCTTTTCTTATATTATACCACAAAGAGTACAAAAGAGCACGTATAAAATCATAAAATTTGACAAAAAAATAAGCCCAGAATGGCTTAAATAAAGGATTTGTATTAAAATGTAAAAAAATCAAGTGTCAAAGACCCGGATAATTTTAATTAGTGAGAAAAATATTGAGAAGAAGAAAAAGAACATGTTATAATAAGCCAACAGAATAAGGAGGGTAAAAACATGAGTAACAAAAAAATATTATTAGTACTTATGACAGCTGTATTGGTGGGAACAATGATAATCGGATGCGGAGGAAATGAATCAGAGAAGAAGGACAATAAGAGTAAAACAGAGGCACAGACTCAGAACACCGCAATTCATATACCGGAATGTGAAGAAATGGATGAAGCATTATTGGAGGAATTTAAAGAGGCAAATACCCTAACGAACCTTTGTGAGAAATACGGAACGGTTCAGATTGATAGCAAATATATTTTTATGGATGAGAAAGGAAAGAAATCAAATGGTGGGAAAAGCACAGACCAATATCGTATGGGTGAGAATGGAATAGAGTACCAGAACATTTCGGATGGATATCGTTCTTATCAAAATGGACAGAGCGTTTCCTATAGCAAATATGAGATGATGGATGAAAACGAAGCTTCACAGGGAAATAGTTATATGGTAACTTATACATCTAATTCATTTATTGAAAATTGGGATGTGGATTTCGTCAACGGTATCTACACGGGAGTGGAGTATGCAATGGAATACGGTTACAAGGAAACTGCAGATGGCTATGAAATCTATGAAGCGTATGATTTTGGTGACGGTACAGGAAATGTAATTACTTATTACGCAAATAAGGATAAGGTAGTAGAAAAGATGGAATCCCTTGCATATCCGCAAAATGCAGCGCGATATGTAGACAGTACTCGTGAATTAACAACCGGTGGAGATATTTCTATAGCACCTATTGAAGAATTTGAAAATGGTGAAATTACAGTAACGGTAGTAGAGAAAGTGTCTGGAGCACAAACACAGATTAAAATGCCTGCGGGAACAGAAGTGTATTTCTGTGTAAATGATGACGAAATCGTTACAACAGATGAAGCAGGTACGCAGATGATAGGTGCAGACCGTTTCGAGACTTACACTACCGTAAATGCGGATATAACCTTCTACATCGTACAATCAGCCATGACTCCGGAAGAAGAGGAGTCCATGTATTCAGATACAGAGCCGGTGGGTTAAGTTAGATTCATGTGTCGTTAACAGTTTCATCATATACCCATCACAAAACACCCGTATATTTTGGGCGGTAACGCTAAGATATACGGGTATTATTTTTGCCATATTCCTAATCGATGTATTCGCACAGTGTCAATAAAATCTTTTTCATTTTTCATACTGGCACATAATGGTAAGGGTATGCAAGAAAAAATCAGGAGATTATGTGAAGTCCTTTTTTATCACACACCAAATGTTGTGCAAAATGCATATTTTAAAAACGGATAATAGTAGAGCGTTGTGCAAAATGATTGACAAAATACCGTGAAAATAGTACCATAGTACCATGGGAGATGAAAGGAGAGGGATAAGGATATGAAGAAAAGAATACTAAGCGCAATTTTAGTAGCAGCGATGCTCATAGGTTGTGTGTGTGTAGGATGTTCTTCCGGAAAAAACAGCAATACGGAAAAAAGTAATGATACTGGGGCGAAGGTAGAGAAATTAAATCCGGAATGGGCAGAGACCACCACATTTTATGAGATTTTCGTAAGAAGTTTTGCAGACAGTAATGGGGATGGTATTGGTGATTTTAAGGGAATCACAGAAAATGTGGATTATCTCAAGGAGTTAGGAGTTGGGGCAATTTGGCTCATGCCGATGATGGAATCCACTACCTACCATGGATATGATGTGGCAGATTACTATGCAGTAGAATCCGATTACGGAACGATGGAGGACTTTGATGAACTGGTAAAAATCTGTCATGACAATGATATCAAGGTTATTATTGATTTTGTAGTAAATCATACCTCTTATCAGAATGAATGGTTCCGAGAAGCATTAGCTGATGAAAATAGTAAATATAGAGAGTTTTATTTTATTCAAGATACAGATCCGGGAGAGGCGGAATGGTATCAGGATGAAGAAACTGGATTGTATTACTATGGGCATTATGACAAGATTATGCCGGATCTTAACTATAATAGTCAGGCTGTTCGGGATGAAATCAAGTCAGTGGCTGACTTCTGGCTTGAGCATGATGTCGATGGATTTCGCTTAGATGGTTCTAATAATATAGACGATGACATTAGTGTAACGCTGGATTGGTGGAACGAATTTGCCAGGGAAGTTATGAGCAAAAAGGAAGATGCTTTTATTGTAGGAGAGAACTGGTATACGAATTATGCAGAGATTGCAAATTTCTATCAGTCAATGCCGTCTTCCTTTAACTTTATCGCAACAGATGAAATACTTGAAATGGCGAAGGGACGTAACGCAGATATTGTAGCTGATTTGAATACAATGCATAAATCCTTTGAGGAGAAATCATCATCTGAAAAAGGTGTCAGCGCATTGATGATAGATTCTGTAATGATTGGAAATCACGATATGGATCGTGTCGCCACAAGAGTAAATTCTGAGGAAAAGGCAAAGCTTGCAGCAACAATTCAGTTTACATTACCGGGGACACCATTCATTTATTACGGAGAAGAAATTGGACAGTTGGGACAGAAGCCGGATGATAACCGTCGTGAACCATTTGACTGGTATGCAAATGCTGATGGCGATTACATGACCAAAATGACCGATGCATTTTTCAATCCAACGCTTACTTACGTAGTGCCGAATGATGGAATTTCGGTAGAAGAGGAGAATGATGATAAGGATAGTGTATTGAATCACTATAAGAAACTGATTCAGATTCGTAATGATAATCCTGTATTCTACAATGGAACTTATGAGACCTTGGGAATGGGTGGTGGATTATATGCATATTCTATTACCGAAGATAACAGTAAATATCTGGTAATTCATAATCAGAGGGAAGATGCTAAGACCATTACTTTAAATGTAGATGGAACAGACTTGTATCATGAGGAGGAAGTCTCTGCCGGAGAATATACCTTAGAGGGGTATAATTCTTTGATTTTAAAGTATGATTCTGATACATGCCCAATTAACGAGGATGATTTCCAGGCAGAGGAACAGCAGGAATATACTGTAACAATACGAGTTACCGTTCCGGAGAATACACCGGATGAACCGATTTATATTATCGGAACCTTCGATAACTGGAAGGTGGCGGATGAGCCATACATTATGACAAAGGTAGGGGATTATACTTATGAATATACTCTTACAGGAGAAGCATATTCTGATATTGAGTACAAGTATAATCGTGGAAATTGGGATGCCAGAGAGCAGAACGCAGATCACCAAGATTTGGTAGGACCTCTTCAGAAAGAGAATCGTGAGTATAGTTTTGAAGAAGATGGTTTTGTACAGGAAGATGTAATTGAAAGTTGGTCGGATGTACAGTAAAGAGATAAAAGAAAACCCGCGAGTTAGTACTTGTGGGTTTTCTTTGGGATGGCATATTCTGCTGATGAGTATTTTTTGGTTGGAAGGTAGCTGCCGTCTATGTTGTTGTGGGATTGATTATCGCAGTTGTTGGGGGAACTTTAATCGAAAAAATGCACTTGGAAAATCAGGTACAGGAATTTATTCGAAATAGTAAAGTCATGGATGTTCCGCAGGAAAAATTGACAAAGAGAGACAGACTAAAATATTCATGGGAGCAAGTTGTATCAACGGCCAAAAAAGTAGCACCGTATGTAGTGATAGGTGTCGCTATAGGGGCAGTTATTCATAATTGGATACCGGAGAAATGGATTGTAAAAGTATTAGGTACGGGTAATCCGGTGGGAGTAATACTGGCAACAATTTGTGGTATTCCAATGTATGCAGATATTTTTGGCTGTATTTCGATTGCAGAAGCACTGCTTGTGAAAGGAGCAAGCTTAGGTGTTGTGCTGTCCTTTATGATGGGGGTTACAACCCTTTCATTACCGTCAATTATTATGCTAAAAAAAGCAGTAAAGCCTAAACTGTTGGGAATTTTTGTTGCAATTTGTACGATAGGAATTATTATGGTGGGATATTTCTTTAATGCTATTCAGTATCTATTGATATAGAGCATTTGGTTTATGTCAAATTAAAAAAATTTTAGGAGGACAAGAAAATGGGATTATCTATTCAAAGTATTAAAGTACTTAGTGCAGGCTGTAAGTCTTGCCACCAGATGTATGAGAATACAAAAAAGGCACTTGAAAATGCAGGGATTAATATAGAAGTAGAATATGTAACAGATATGGAAAAGGTAATGACTTACGGAATCATGAGTATGCCGGGACTTGTGATAAATGAAAAGGTGGTATCTGTAGGAAAAGTTTTAAAACCGACAGATATAGAAAAATTACTTTATAAGGGTGAGGTCTAAAAAAATTGGAAAACAAATAGTTGACAAAACAGATAGTTGACAAAACAGATAGTTGACAAGCGCAACTATCTGTTTTATTTTATATATGAACAAATAATGTTAGGAGATAGAAAGTTTTTATGAACAAAGTATATGCGTTTCGTGAATATACACGACAATTAGAGTTTCATCTCGCAAATATGAGAAAAGGAGACTGTTGTTGCGCTGGCATTAGTAGTGCGCAATGTTTTATGATTGTTGAAATTGGCCGTAAACCGGGGATTTCGGCAAAAGAGCTTGCGTCTATTTTGCATATGGATAAAAGTAGTGTGAGTCGTGCCATTGAAGAATTAGTTCAGAAAGAATATGTTGAGCGAAAAAGTTCAGAGCAAGACCGCAGGTGGGTTATGCTTTATTTACTACCCAAAGGGCAAGCACATTTTGAAAAAATAGAGTGTGACATGAATGGGAAATTCCAAGAAATATTAAATGAAATACCGGACGAAAAGCAAGAACAGGTTATTGAAGCATTAGAATTATATGTTGCTGCATGTACAAAAGTAAAGGAGAGAGAAGAAAATGATTAGAGAAATGATGCCAAATGATTGGAAGAGAGTCGCAGAAATTTATGAACAGGGGATGGAACGCGGGATATCTACGTTTAATACAGAATGTCCTACTTATGAAGAGTGGGATAATGGGCATATAAAAGAGTGTAGATATGTTTATGTATCGGATGAAAAGGTGGTTGGCTGGATAGCAATAAGCCCCACATCCGGAAGATGTGTTTATAGAGGAAGTGTAGAAGTAAGTATATACATTGATGAAGCATATCAAGGAAAAGGCATAGGAACAGAGCTTTTGCAAAAATTGTGTGAAGAAACGGAGAAAGCTGGTTATTGGAGTTTGTATTCTGCTATTTTTTCTATCAACAAAGCCAGCATTGCGTTACATAAAAAATGTGGTTTCAGAGAAATTGGGTATCGTGAGAAAATAGCGAAAGACCGATTTGGAGTGTGGCAGAATACCACACTGATGGAAAGAAGAAATCATATAAAATAGCCTCTGCAAATAGTGTATAATGAAAGAAAAACTACACTTAAGAGGAAAAAAATGAAATACGATGCATTTATCAGCTATCGACATTCCGATTTGGATATGTATATAGCCAAAAAAGTTCATAAGGGATTAGAGACGTTCAAAGTACCGCGGGCAGTGGCAGAAAAGTCAGGAAAAAAGAATATTAAGCGAGTTTTCCGAGATCAGGAGGAGCTTCCAATAGGAAGTGATTTGGGAGAGAATATTGAAAGTGCATTGGCAGAATCTGAATTTTTACTTGTAATATGTTCTCCAAGAACACCGGAGTCTTACTGGGTTCAGGAGGAAATTGATACATTTATTGAGATGCATGGAAGAGAGAATGTTCTGGCAGTTTTAATTGAAGGCGAGCCGGACCAGTCTTTTCCAAAGCAGCTTTTAGAGGATGAAGAGGGGAATCCGGTAGAACCGCTGGCGGCAGATGTCAGAGGTGCTACCAAAAGTGAAATCAATAAGAAAATGAAAACGGAGATTATGCGTCTTGCAGCTCCGTTACTTCATTGTAGCTATGATGATTTAAGACAGCGCCATAGAGAGCGTCGCATGAAGAAAATGATAGGAGCGGTGTCTGCAGTAGCAGTGCTGGGAGTAGCATTTGGTGCATATAGTGCTTATAACACAGCCATGATTCAGAAGAATTATGAAGGAAAACAAATCAATCAGTCAAAATATTTGGCAGATACAGCACTGACACTTTTGAAAGAGGGAGACCGCCAGACCGCTGCGTTAGTAGCATTGGAAGCATTGCCAACGGAAGAAAATGACCGTCCATATGTGGCAAATGCACAGTATGCATTGAGTAAGTCCTTAAATTGTTACGATACGGGAAATGTGATTGGTATGGATCGGGCCTTAAAGCATGATTTGCCGGTAAGTGAATTCTTACTCAATGAAGAAGGAACGATGATCCTTTCCATAGATCAGGGAGATTATACCTATGTATGGAATGTAGATAATGGTGAAATGTTGGCCAAAATTTCCCCCGAATTGGATGAAAGCGGATATGTGATTTCGCCGATTGGAGGGGCTGTGAATGGAGAACATATTCTGATTTGCGATAAAAATGGATTACGTTCCGTAGATTTTACGGGTGTGGAAGAATGGCGGACAGAAGAAAACGGGTATTTCACGCAGTGTGACATTGATTGCGAAACAGGAATAGCGGCTTGTGTATCTAGTGATGATGTCATTTTTTACGATATCACAGATGGGCATGAAGTAGGAAGAATGGAGAATGGGATGGAAGCAGCCTTTACCTCTCCAATGGCTTTTAGTATAGATAAACAAAAGTTTGCAGTTGCACATTTGGTAGATGAGGGAACAGCAGGCTGCGTTTCTGTATATGATTTTACAACTAAAACTATGACGGATTTTGCAGTGTCAGAGGCTTATGCTATGGATATTGCCTTTTCGGCAGATGATAGTTTGGTCGTTGCCAGTTGTCCGAGACCGGATTATGAGGTCGAGAACGATAATGGAGTCGGTTTCATTGAAAAAATTGATTGTGGGCAACAGACGACACTTTGGAAAAATGAGTTCGTCTATCAGAAGGTGGGCGTCGATTCAGCAAGTGCACAGATAAAGTGTAGAAAATACACAGAGGATGAAACAGGAAAAGAATACGACCAGGTACTGATGTCTATAGATAATGCTGCTTACAATTGGAATTCCGGTACGGGAGAACTTGTGGCAGAGGTAAGAGTTACTGGGGGAATCAGAACCTTTCTGGTAGCGGTAGAAAATAGTTGGGGTTATCTGGCAGAAAGTAATGGAACCATCAATATTGTAGATATGAATACGGGAATGAATTATACCTCTTCTGCGATTGAAACGGGAAAATATTTAACGAATATTAGTATAAAAAATAGTGTTCTTGTGATGCAGTCTTATGCATCACCTGCACTTACCGTCATGAAATATCATGAAGGTGCAGGAAAGAGTGAATTGGAAACATATGAAGAATCCGTTGATAATATGTATTATTCTAAGGATGAGACCTATTATGCAGTGGAACTTTCAGATATTGCAACAAATGAGAAAATATATTTTTATAAGACATCAGATGATTCGCTAGTTAATGTACTGTCATTAGAAACAGATAGTTACCGGGAGGCTGCCGGCTTTGTGGATGATGCAAACTTTGTGTATGTTGACTCCAATGGAAATGTTATTTTCTACGATGTAGCAGGTGGAAAAGAAGAGAAGATAGAGGTTTTCGAAGAGTTTGTGACAGTAGGTTGTGATATGAATGAAGAGGGAATGCTGGCGCTTGTTTATGGTGGAAGCACTTTTGCAGTAGTAGATTTGGTGCAGCAGGACATATTATCTTCTCAGGATATCGAGGGCTATATTTATGGAGCGATTATTTCTGAGGATGGAAAAAAGATATATTGTAATATTCAGGAAAAAGGGATATGCAAGGTAGAGGTAGAAACAGGAGATATTGCACCAATTGAAGTAGATGGTTACAAAGTAGCGAAGGGAACAGAGGACCAAAAGGCATTTGCAGTAAGTGCAGATGGAAAACTGTTGGCAGTTACCTGTACAGATGGTATGCTTCGGGTTTTAAATACAGAAAAAATGGAAACTGTGGCAGAAATTCCATTTGCCAGTGTGAGCCGTAGATTCGTCCAATTTTCCCAGGATGGTACAGAAATAATGCTCCAAGGAGACGATCATTATTTCCGTGTGTACAATATAAAAGAGCAGGCATTTACACATATATCCGTTGACCAGTATTATAAGATAGAACAGGCCATTGTGAATGAAGAATCAGAAACAGTCACGCTGGTAACAATGTTGGGAATTGTTATTCTAAATAAAGAGGATTATGAGTGGATAGCAGAGATAGAGGATGGATTGGCATATCTGCCGGAACAGTCAGCCGTTTTTTGCAGGTTTAGTGATACCATTTATCGATTTCCGTATATGACGTTGGATATGCTATTAGAAGAGGCGGAAAATCAGTTTGGAGATACAGCATTAACAGAGTTGGAGCGAACACAATTTAACGTGGATTAAGAATTGATGAGAGGAAGAAATATGAGATTAAGTCAGTTGTTAGCGTATGATGATATTGTAGTACAATGTCACGATAACCCGGATGCAGATGCAATTGCAAGTGGATTTGGGGTATATACTTATTTAAAAAATCAGGGAAAAAAAGTAAAACTGGTATACGGAGGGCGCTATAGGATTCAGAAAAGTAATTTGCGTTTGATGGTATCGGAATTGGACATTCCAATCGAACATGTAGAGACTTTGGAACAACCGGAGCTATTGGTTACGGTGGATTGTCAGTATGGAGAAGGAAATGTAACATCATTCCAAGCCAAACAGGTTGCCGTAATTGACCATCATCAGGTATGCAGAGAATTGCCCGAATTAAGTGAAGTGAGAAGTAATCTGGGAGCATGTGCAACAGTGGTTCGCGAGATGATGCAGGCAGAGGGCATAGATATTAACGAGGATAAGAAGCTGGCGACAGCACTTTATTATGGATTGCTAACGGATACCAATAATTTTACGGAAATTTCTCATCCCTTAGATAAGGATTTGCGCGATGATGCAGCTTTTGAACGTAGCGCGATTGTACGTTTTCGTAATTCCAATTTGTCCTTAAAAGAGCTGGAGATAGCCGGAATGGCACTCATTGGTTATGATTATAATGAAACATATCGATATGCTGTAGTAGAAGCAAAACCCTGTGACCCTAACATTCTTGGTATGATTAGTGATTTAATGTTGGAGGTGGATGCGGTAGATACCTGTCTCGTCTACAGTGTAATGCCATTTGGGGTAAAAATCTCTGTGCGAAGTTGCGTGAAGGAAGTAAAGGCAAGTGAACTGGCAGAGTTTATCACAGAAGGAATTGGTTCCGGCGGAGGACATTTAGAAAAAGCAGGTGGATTTATCCAAATGGAATTGTTAGACCGGGCATACGAAGTGTTTTGTAAAAAAATGTCGGTTGCAGTGCAACGGGAATTTCAGGAAAAAAATCATGGAATTCATCCGGATACAGAAGGAATCAATGGTTTTCTAAAGTGGCGCATGGATGACTATTTTGATGACATAGAGGTTATTTATGCCCAAGACTATGAGATTGATATTACAGACATGAAAATGTATAAGAAGAAAAAGCTTACGTTGGGATTTGTGGAAGCTTGTAATGTATTCCCGATAGGAACAGAAATAACAATTCGAACCCTGGAAGGAGACTTAGATGTAGAAATTCAGGAAGATATCTACATTATGATAGGAATCCAAGGAGAGGCTTATCCAAACAAAAAAGAGAAGTTTGAACGCAGTTATAAGAGAGTTGAGACACCGTATGTTTTTGAAGGGGAATATGAACCGGTCATAAAACATGTGGTAGAGGGAGAAAATGTATCGCTGGTTCCTTATGCCCAATCCTGCGTATCTACAGGAGAAGTGTACATATATGTAAAGAAACTGGACCACCGTGTAAAAGTATTTACCGCTTGGGACGAAGACAAGTATATGTTGGGAAAAGAAGGGGATTATCTGGCAGTGCGTAAAGATGATATGCACGACATTTACATTATTGAGCGTAGTATCTTTGAGCGGACGTATGAACTGGTGGATAAATAAACTTGAAATTTTGGAGGTGTAAAGTATGCCAAGTCCGGAAAAATTTAAGAAATCTTTGGAGAAGTTTGGTATAGGTGAGGATGTTATATCACAAATCAATGAAGGATATGAAGATATTGTTGATAAAACACCTAAGAAAACAAAGGCCGCTTATTTTAAGCGGGCAATAGACATTATGAATGAGCAAGTGGATGCGCAGAAACTCCAAGATATTTTTGAGTGGAATGCTTGCTGTAAAGGTGGGGCAAGAGAAAAAGCATCAAAAGCTTTTGCAAAGGAAAATACACATCTTTCTGTGGATGAAAAACTGGAGAAAATAAAAGGAATTCCGAATATGGGAGAACCATTGAGGAATGAAGACGGAACCATAACGGTAAATGCGGTAAGTTATTCGAATGGAGAAAGGTATTTATGTGCATGCTCTAATTTTAATGGACTTAAATATGACTATAGTGTATCAAAAAATTACTGCTTCTGTTGTGCAGGACATTTCAAGCATCATTATGAAATCATGTTAGGGGTGAAATTGAAGACACTGGAAATCATTTCTTCACCGTTGGACAGTAATGGAGAAAATCCTTGTGTTATAAGATTTGTGATTGTATAAAACGGAATTTAATGCGGTAGACAAGATGTGTCTCAAATCGAAAATAGGATATTGCTCGCTTTGTGTCCTATAAATTAGAGATATTAAGAGGTATTCTAATCTTGTAAGGAGGTTTAAAAAGTTTGAATCAAGTTAAATTGGGTGGATTTATTAAGGAACTTCGTAAAGAGAAAGGTTTTACGTAGGAACAACTTGCAGAACAGTTTAATGTCTCTCGAAGAACAGTTTCAAGATGGGAGACAGGAAGTAATCTTCCGGATTTGGATATTCTTATTGAAATGGCTGATTATTATGATGTTGACCTGCGAGAGTTGCTTGATGGAGAAAGGAAAAGCGAGAAAATGAATAAAGAATTAGAAGAAACGGTAATGAAAGTTGCTGAGTATAACAATGAAGAGAAGAATAGGCTCACAAAAAAATAAATATAATATTTATTGTAGGGGTAATTGCATTTACAATTTATCTCATTTTGAAATATACGGGTATTTCGGATACCATTACGAATGGTAAATTGTCAGCTATTATGCTGGGACTTTCTTACGGAATAATGACAGTAGGAGTATTGTACACGAGCGGTTGTCTTATCAAAATAAAGAACTTGAAAAAAAGAATATTATCGAGGGAAAGGTAGAGGAGGTATGATGGTATGAAATTAGCAGATTTGATAATTGGACCTGAATGGATTATGTGGGGAGCTTTTGGTGTGTTATTATTACTTGCTATTGTTTTGATTTCAGGGCAAGGAAGTGGATTGATAGCGGGGTATAATACAGCCTCGAAAGAAAAAAATCAAAATATAATGAGAAGAAGCTATGTAGAACAGTAGGAATTGGAGTGGCAATTATTTAGGAGGAAAATGATGAGTACAAAGAATATTTTAGTTAAATATGGATGGCATGCTTTGTTAATTGCAATTTTGGGAGATATACTTATTCCATTTATACTTGCACCGTTTTATCAGGGGTACAGTCATATGTCGATGACAATTTCAGCATTAGGAAATCCACAAAGTCCGGTTAGAGTGGTATTTAACCTGTGGATGTTATTGGAGGGATTGCTATTTTTATTCGCTATTCCGGCAATATATAATTATTATAACAGCGTCTCAAAACCACTTATTAACACCGTTGTTGTTTTCATTACAATATTTGCTGTTGGAGCATGTATATTTACTTGTTTCTTTAGTGTTAACGAAACCAAAGATGTGGTCACAACGGCTTCCCAAATACATGGAATTGGCTCGGTTGTAGGATTTATGGTGTTTCTGTTTGTACCATTGCTATTATCTATTCTTGAATTTAAGAACGATAATAAGGTAAATGGAGTAATAGCTGTTGTCTCATTTATCATTGCTTTTGTATTCTTTGCACTGTTTGTTATGTCAGATAAACCAGAATTTAGTAATACAATAATAGCAAAAGAAGGTCTATGGCAAAGACTTAATATATTATTTATGTATTTGCCGATAGGGGTGATTTCGGTGAGAAACATATTTGGAATCAGAAAATCCTAAGATGTCTTTGTTTTGTATAAGAAAAGTAGCATATTAGCAACTTACATTTTATGGGATTCAGGACAAAATTATCATATGATATTTTTGAGGTGATAGTAATGATATTTGCAGAAAAACTACGATTTATTCGTAAAAACGAAGGATTAACACAAGAGGAACTTGCAGAAAAATTATCTGTAACAAGACAAGCGGTAGCAAAATGGGAATCGGGTCAGGTATATCCTGATATTTCAAATTTGATTGAGATTAGTAATCTGTTTCATGTTACGGTGGATTATCTGGTGCGTGATCAGGAATGTATGATGAAATGCGCAAACAGGGAAAATACAGATATCGAGAAATTGATTGAATTCCGGCTTGAGGCAAACGTAAATACATATGCAGCATATATGAACGAAACGGAGTCAACCAGACTTGATTCTCATGATTTCACTTATAGTAGTGGTCCGTATTTGTACCACGACACATATGTAGGAGGAGAACAGTTTGCTGGTGAAGAAGCAATATGGTATGAGGGAAAATCACAGTATGCCATGAATTATATGGGGCGTGTATTAGGGCAACAGTTTAGCGGAGATTTTTTAAAAGAAGCACTTAGAAAAGCAGACAAGGATATGCCTTATCGCGGACCGGAATACTATCAGGCTGGAGAGTATTTGTATAAATGTAATGTCGCAGGTGATTTTACATGGTTCCAAGGATATGAAGAGATATATTGTAATAATGAAAAAAGTGTATGAATGCTATTTTCATGGTGGTGTAATGAAATAAGTAACATTGGTTGTCAATAAATGATAGAGCCGCAAATATTACTAGCAACAAAGTTAAAACTTCCATTGTGTTCATAGGGCATCACCCTCTCCTTATGTAAGACTAGAGGGCATCGACATCGGAAACGCATCCGCTCTTTCTATGTAGTTATACATTGATTATTTTAGCATGAGCCTATAAAAGTGTCTATTCAATTCTCATTGAAACAGTCAAAAAAGAGGTTTGAAGAAAATTTCTTCAAACCTCTAAAACCATTGATTTTACTGGATTTTTAATTAACCAAAGTATCTCTTTAACAGACCTTCAAATGCTTTGCCGTGTCTTGCCTCATCTCTAGCCATTTCATGTACTGTATCATGGATTGCATCCAGGTTCAGAGCCTTAGCACGTTTTGCCAGGTCAGTTTTTCCGGCAGTAGCACCGTTTTCAGCTTCAACACGCATTTCCAGATTTTTCTTAGTGCTGTCAGTAACAACTTCCCCTAATAACTCTGCAAATTTTGCAGCGTGCTCAGCTTCTTCGTAAGCTGCTTTTTCCCAATATAAACCGATTTCAGGATATCCTTCTCTGTGAGCAACTCTAGCCATTGCAAGATACATACCAACTTCGGAACATTCTCCGTTGAAGTTTGCTCTCAAGTCTTCAATAATATCTTCCGGAACACCCTGTGCTACTCCTACAACATGTTCGGATGCCCAAGTTTTTTCTCCGGACTGCTCTGTAAATTTAGAAGCTGGAGCATTACACTGTGGACATTTTTCTGGAGCTGTTTCTCCTTCGTAAACATAACCGCATACATTACATACAAATTTTTTCATAGTACCCTTTTCCTTTCTTTTTTTAATATTTAAAATTTAAAAATAGTAATCATTACTGATTTACAAGTTGATAATAACATGGTGATAATCATTTGTCAATAAGGAAAATTATTTTTTTAGGCAATTACTGCACTTCCCGTAGAAATAGGTAATGTGCCCATCAATTTCCCCATCGAACTGGCTACTGGCAAGGATGTTGATGTGGTCAATACCTTCCATTTCCAAATCAATAACACTTCCACATTTGCTACAGAAAAAGTGATAATGGGGGGCGGGATTTCCGTCAAATCGGTCGGGGCCCACGCCGGTAGAAATTTTTTGTATTTCGCCTAATTCAGCTAGAAGGGAAAGATTGCGGTATACAGTTCCCAGACTGATATTAGGAAATTCTTTTTTTACATTAAGGTAAACAGTTTCTGCGGTAGGATGGTCATAACGAGTAGATAAAAACTGTTTGATACATTCCCGTTGTCGACTGTATTTTATCAAAAAAGTTCACCTCCTATTATAATAACGATAATTATTACTGTTATAATTAAATTATAGAATCCTATAAGGAAAAAGTCAAGAAACAAATTGACAATTTAAGGAAAAATATTTACAATAAAAAAGAGGATTTGAGGGAAGAGTTAGATAAGGAATGGCTAGGGGTAGTTATTCAGGGTTTATCGTTCGATAAACTGCTAATTCAGTAAATAATCCAAAGAAAAACAATTGCATAATGACAAGTGGTAAATAGAGTATAGTTTTTCTATGCTTTTTGATGTTATATAAATTTTATGAATATTCAAGGAGGGAAAGTATGTCGAGTCTATTGGAAAGGTTGAAATATATCATTGATGATATTTTCGGAAAAAAGACTTATGCGGAGCTACAAAGAGATAAGTATAAGAAGGTAGTTAAGGGATTAGAGGAACAACTGGGAAGAACAGAGTATCTGGAGGCTGTGTTACAGGAGTTGAAGACAGATTATGACACAATGGAAGTGAATCCTGATTCGGCAGAGGGTAAGTTAAGTACAACATTTGTAACAAAAGAAGGAGAGAATCGTCAGGCAATAGAGGCATTAGGAGCAGATTTCACAACGACTATTTCTGAGGTAAAGAAAAAATTTGAGTATGTCAAAGGCGAGTATCAATATTGGTGTGATGAGGCCGAGCGAGAGGATAGGGAAATGAAGATATATCAGCAGCAATATTATGAAGAAGAGGAACGGATACGGCGCGAAGCGGCCGAGCAGCAGGGAGCGTAAGGAGGAGAGAAAATGCAGGATTTTAAGATGTCAGGCACCAACATGAATGATTTGTTAACGAAGTTGAAATCAATTCAAGAGGATATAGATGATTCTTATGATTTGTTATCACAGCTTTTGTCAAGAATCGAAGACGATAAGCTATGGAAGGGAAAGGAAGAAACAACTTTTATGGCGTATATGAGGTTGATGCAACAGTATCATGAGAGTTTTTCAAACAATAATGGAGAAAATCCGGTACAGCAGGCAATTGATGCACTGGAGGCACATGGGGAACGAGTAGATGATTTTTATACAGGATTTCAGGAATATAAGGATATGGAGGGGATGGAATGAGATTCACAGAGCACGAAATGGTGTTTTTTAATAGCATTACAAAAGGAAATGAAGTATTTGGTATTCCGCTTAAGTTTCGACCAGAGGGGAACCATGAAGAGGAAGTAAAGAGAACCGTCAAAGGCCTGATGGAAAAAGGGGTTCTGAAGTCAGAAACAGAATTGTCCAGGCAGGGAGTATTGCCGGCAAGGGCATTAGAATGTTATAAGGAAAGTAAAGTACATATTATTATAAATTATCTGCACATAGCCTTACTTGAAAAAAAGGAGGCAATCGTCATTATTCCATTGAAGAATCGGGAGTATGAAATGTTAAGACTTCCGAGAGTTGCATTAGTACATTTATTATTGGATAAGTATCCGGTGTTACGGACAGGAGCGAAAACAGTAGATATTAAGACGGAAATGATGGATATGGATACTTTTTTACAGGAATTAAAGGAATATGAGGGGAACATTATGATAGGAGAGTTCCAGAATGGAGTCGTAGAAAGAGAGCTGGTGTATTACTGGAAGGAAGAAAAGATGTACCAGTATGATTTGAATCGAGAAATAAGAAAAGGGGTCAATGCAGTACAGGTAAGGAGAGAACTGTTAAAACTGCTCAGAATTACCGAGGAGGTGGAGAATTATGGCTATTCATGTTAGTACGGTGTGTTCAGACGGTGGAGGAGCATCGGAAGAAATAAAGATTGGTGCAGGGGTACTGGACTACATAACAGAATTGGGAAAGATTCAGGCGAAGATTCAGGAAGCATATACTTATGCAGAAGTGTGTGTACAAAATATAGAAAATCCGGATACCTATCAGGGAGAAGCATTGGAAGAGATGGAGGCTTTTTTTCAATCGCTTGCCAGCAATTTGCAGAAGATGGTGTTTCTGTACCAAGCGGCAGCGTCATATATTTATAATGCCTACAATACCATGTATTATAATGAACAGCAACTGGTAGCTTGGGTGATTAGTCAGATGGGGGAGGAATAGAAAATGCAGACGGAAACAAAGAAAGTATATCTTAACTGGAGTGAAAAGGGAGCATCCTATCTGAATGTTATGTATACTTATGATATGATGTTAACAGTAGATCAAGCGTTGAAAAAGTGTGATGAATTATTAGGTGAAGTGGAGCTTGGAATCAGCTATACTTCCAGAAAGGATGATATAGAAAGACTGTTGGAGGGACATGGGACCCTGCGTACTTACATAGATGCTTTGAACTATTATGTAGATGAGAAATTAGACCAGCCACTGTGTAAAGATTTCAAGAAGAATGCCACAGAGACGATTAGCCGGATTCATCTGGAAGATTTTGAGGTAGATAATACACTTGGATTGACAGAAACTTACACCATACCGGGGAATGATCTTAGTCCGGGAACAAGCGGAGAACGAGAAAAAGATAAATTGAGCTTTGCAGATTTTATGGGAACTTCTGCCGGAAAACCGGGAATTGATGGAATATGCTTAACAAGTACAAACGGATGTGTGGAAGATTTTGCAAATATATTTGCCGGACAGTATGAAGCAATGTTAGCGTCAGGAATGTTGGGAGAAGATAATGAAATGACCCAGCAGGAATTCCTGGAACAGTTCTATAAGCAGGGAGAATTTACCCATGATTCCAGCAATCCTTTTTTGAACTTCGTATCCTCTGTATTGGATATCACGATCATTAAGCCGATTATTGAGGCATGTACCGGGGAAGATCTAATAACCGGCGAAGACTTGACAGACTTAGAACGTGGACTTAAAGTAGTATTTGCAGTAGTAGACCTAGTAACGCTGGGAGGAGCAATAGCAGCCACTAAGTTTTCGGAGTTGGGCCTTAAAGAAGGATTAAAATTTTTTGGTAAGACCGTAGCGATAGAATTTGCAGGAAATACGGCAGCGTGCGGAGTAAGTGCCTTAGGAGAAGCCTTTGATTGGCCGGTGCCGGTAACTATAATGCTGAGTTTGGCAGCGGGAATCACAGTAAGTATTTCCGGAAATAGGCTGTTGTTTAAGAATGCCGATGGGATAGAGATTGGTAGCAAGGTACTGGATGATGACGCTTTGAAGATTGTTGGAGAAACCATTGGAGACGGTGATTCTAGTTTTGCAAGCAAGGAGCTTGCTACTGCGTTAAAAGAACAAGGATTGACGTTGGATGAATTTAATAAATTAAGATTAACAAATGTAAATGATTTGACTAATGAACAAATTGCGCAATTAAAGGCAATACGTGAAGCAGTTCCTAAAATAGACGCAAATACATATATCCAAAAGACAATACCGGCATCAGATATTGAGAAATATTTGGGAGACGATGGATGGTCTGCTATTGGTGGTTATGTGGCGAGATATGATGATGTATCGCATATAAAAGGATATGACGATGTCGTTGAATCATCACGACTTGATTATGTGACTGGCGATGGAGTAAGACCATATCCAGAGGGGGGAGATACCTATGGATATATTAAATTTACAACAGAACAAACGGATAAGATATCAATTCCTTATGGCGAAAAGTTTGGGGGAATGAATACAGATGGTCCGCCTTGCACACTGAATGGTTTTACAGCAGCTAGAAATGGTGAGGTTGTACCAGAATGGACATTAGATACACGAATTACACCAAATGAAGGAGCTGAATTGCATAAGGTAGTTAATGGCCAAGATGTTATTGTTGCAATATTTGATGGTGAACATTTTGTAATAGGTAATTGCGAAACAAGTTCGCAATCCTGATTGAATACAAGGATAGAATCCTGCAATGCAGGATTCTTGGTATGAAAAGTGGATACCAGGTATTTTTTGGCACACGAAATAAATCCCATGGATTTATGGAATTGGTAAGCCCTATGCGATGAGAGGTTTCAAACTTCTAAGATACTGGTGTTTATGTATTTTATCAGCAACCATCACAGTAACAAGCTGGGTAATACCGGCGAGAAGAAGATCTGCATGGAGCGTTTTCTCATTTTGAGTTTTACGTCCGGCAATACAGAAACTATCTTTAAAGTGATTGATAGATTTCTCTACATTGACTCGGATTTTGTAAGTTTCATCCCATTCGGCGGAACCGCGTTCGACACCCGGATACGCGCGGAGGTTTTTCTCCGGATAGATGTAGATCATTCGTCCGCAGGAAGAAGTTGTACAGGGGTTATCGCAGTGGCAGACGCGACGTTTGGATTTATCTGCCGGATTGTATTCCCATTTCATTTTGGGGCATACAAACTTCATGGTTGGAATCTTGCTTTTTAAATGAGATTTACTTCCTTCTCTTTTCATTGGGAGTGAAGGATCGTGAGGGCAACAGGGAATGCCGTTCTCGTTGAATGTGCAGCCGTTTTCTTCCATGGAGAGTTTTACTCTAAGGGGAATGAAAGCTTTTTGAAATCCGATTTCTTCAAAAAGAGATTTGTAGATTTCAATCGTATCAAAGGCTGCATCGCCCAGAAAAGTCTTTGGCTCAATAAGCGGATGTTTCTGGAAGAAATCAATCAAAACAGGAAGTAATGCTTTTGAGTCGGCGAGTGACTTATCTTCGTCCGGAGAATCCGATTTTTTCTCCACAACGATATCAGGATGAGCATTCAGAAAGTCTTTGTTATAGAAAGTGATATCACGAACAATGCCAAGCCCATTTGTAATAATGCCAAACTTGTAAGCGTAACAGAAATGTCCATTAATGTACATTTGTTGGATAGCCTGATTAGAAGCAGCATGGGAAGGCATGGAACCATAGGCAGCCTTATAAGGGTCGTAAGAATCATCAAGGTTATGGGATTTTTTAAAGGCTTTCAGCTGTTTGATAATACGGTTAGCATATTTGGGATTATTTTCAGCGACCCAGGCTTCTATACCGGAGGTATCGAAGATGGTCATGGATGCAAGAGCAGAATCAATCTTTTGGCAGATCGGTTCGGTCAGATCAACCAAGTGGTCGAACATAGATTGTAAGTCCAGTAAGAAATCCTGTTTAAAACGAGTGAATTTTGAGGCATCGGGAACAACATCAAATCCACAGAAATCACGCAATTCCTGAGAGTATTTGAGAAAGACAATCAGAAGCATATCAGTCGGGATTGAGAAGATACGCTGGATCAGAAGAGCTTTGAGCATAGGATAAAGCTGATGTTTGCGAGGTCTTCCGGTACGAGCGTGAAAATGAGACACAAAAGAAACAGGAACAATTTCATCAAGGTTAATGGCTTCATCAAGAAGTATTAGAAACTGATATTTGTCATTGTCAAATTTATTTTGACAATCTTCAAAAACTTCTGCCAAAGTGAGCTGCTTATGTGTTATCATATGAGTATATCTCCTTTCAGGTGGATGGTTGATTAGTTTCTCGACAATTCTATTTTACCATAAACCTTGAGGAGATATTTTATTTTGGCAACAAAAAAATGCTGTATTTATGCGGCTTTTGGCGTTTCGCAAACGCCTAACATTTTGTAAAAGTAAAAGGAGAATAGTGTAAATGATAAAAAATGGAAGATTTTGCAAGTATCATGGTAATGAATTTAAAATAAATAGAGATAATGAAGGAAACACGATTATTCTCACAAAGGATGATAAGATAATTGATTCAACATTTATAGATAAATATGGAAGTGGGGTTTATAGTAAAAGAGTTGAGAAAGAAGAACTTGAGGAATTTTATACATACGAAACATATGGAATAATAGATAATTGCAGAGTTAACGTAGAAAAAGAAAATCAAGAGTTCTATTTTGTAGGTACAGCAGATTGTAAGGTTGCAGAGGTATTAGGATTATCACGATGTGATAAATATTATTATGAGGGGAAAATTCCGAAAGAGAAAGTGGAACTTATCGAGGAGAAAAAAGAATTGAAGTTATAATCTACAAACCTAACTGTTATAAAAGGGGAAAAGGAAATGAAGAAAAAAATTATTACGGTGTTAGTAACATTGATATTAGCGTTTTCGTTGAATGCATGTGGAGTTGAAAATAACACTGGTAAAAATGAATCATTCAAGATAGAACAGCAGAAGAATGAAGAAGTGGTATTAGAACGTGGAAAGTTGGATGGAAATGTTTACACTAATGAGAACATGGGAATTCAAGTGATGTTTCCGGAAGGATGTACTATGTATTCAGATGAAGAACTCGCACAGGAGTTGGGGGAAGACGGTAATAGTTCTTCGGGATATATTTATGATGTGGAGGCAGCAATGCCCGACCAGTCAACAACTATTCAGATATTTCTGGAGGATACAGACGTTACTAATATAATAAAAATGGATGCAGAAGCATATGCAAAAATGTTATTAAGAAATTTGAAGGCTGGATATTCGCAGGCTGGAATTCAGGTAAATGAAGAAAAAATTATAGAGAAGACACTTGGAGGAGCAGATTTTACAATTGTTTCTATTATGATGGAGGGTATGACTCAAGAATACTATATTCATGAGGTGGATGGATGTATGATATCGTTTATTGTGACATCTACAGAAGGATGGGATGCACAAGAATTTTTAGATACGATAAAAGCACTATGATATAAAATGTATTTAGAAGGAAATGCGGAATAGCAGAGAAACGCAAGAGGACGAGTTATGAAAAAACAAGTAAACAAAAATTTTATATTATCATTAACATTAGTGGTGATGTTGCTGTTGGTAGTTTTTGGGGGAGTAGAACTGTTAAAGTATTTCGATTGGGATGGAGACGACACAGTTCTCTATATGCTGTTCGGATTGGGCTTTGTTTTTTGGGGACTTATTTGGATATTTGTGATTATAATTCCAGCAGTTCTGGCAGCACTCATTTTCGTTTTTTCGTTGATCGCAAGAATTATCTATAAGAACACACCGGGAAGAAGATTGGCATACAAAATTTTAATGGGATTTTCTTTTTTGGGACAGATTATTGTGTTTTTTGCGAGTTTACCAATCTTGATAAACGGTGGATGGGAGAGTGTGATTGGATTATTTGTTAGTGGTTACATAGGCTGGGCGATATTTCAGGGGATGCGAGGGACGTATACTGAGCGGCTGATAATAAATGGTGGAAATGATGACAATAAAGTACAAGGGAAAGAACAAACAGAGAATATAATGGAATAAGAAATATGGAGGAGAAAAATGAAGTTAAGAAGAGGACCTTTTTGGTGTGTTATAATTTGTGTATGGATTTTAGAGGTAGTAATTTTTTTGACAGGACGTAATGAACACGGTGAGATGTCAGGTATGGGAATTGTTTTTCTATTGGCTTTACTGGCAGTGTACATAGGAGCTATAATGTTAAGACTTAAGGATGCTGGAAAAAGTATGGCAATGGTGTTTGTGTGCACGATTATTCCTGTTTTTATGTTTGTGATAGGAAGTTGGCCGAGTGAAGAGGACTCTTATTATGATGAAAATAAAACGGAACAAGGAGTAATGGAATAAGAGGTAAAAAAATGGGATTATTTGACAAAGTAGGAAAGAAGAAAAAGGAGTATATTTCTAATATAGGAGTGCAACAACTTGGATTTATGGAGCAATTGGACCGGCCGGTTGTTGTGATAAGCGATGGTCAAAATATTGCAATAGATCGAGCAATACATATGTGTATTACGCAAGAGGCATTAGAACAGACGTTGCAGAAGTTAAAACAAGAAAAACACAAAGAATTTCAAGGAATACAACTGCTGTTGGGGGTGGCAGTGGATAATGTAATTCAGCAGCAACCATACGAGGCGTTAATTATCTATGGATTGGCGCCTTTTCCGTTTATTATTACGAAAGAAGATTTGATGCCAATCAAAGATTTAATTGATAGTTTCTGCATTATGTATGCAGCGGTAAGAAACAGGATTACCAATGAAAAAGCTTTTGAATTGATGAAAACAAAAAGAATTTATATTATCGGAACAATGCCTACTGCAGGGATGAAACAAGAGGATACTTTTGGATTTGAAACGATAAAACGAAAAACAGAAAAAGGGGAAGAATATGAGTCTGTGAAATGTTTTCTGACAAGGGAAAGTGCAGAAAAATATAATGGTGCAAAACGTGAGATTACAGAGGTTTCGCTTATGAACATAAAGCAATTTTTCGGGACAGTAATTATTGAACCACATAGAAATTATTGGATAGAATTTAAATAAATTTAAAAACCGAGCGCTCTGCTTTGAATCAGGTCCATGAGCGTTACTTCTACAGTTAGCTCGGCCCAGGCGACCTTACGGCACATGAAAGGTTCTACTTAGTGCTGCTTTGTTCCCAACCTGACACGGTTCGTAGATTTCCATTGCGTAAGACCCAAACGTCATCACCACTTATAAAAGGCAGCCCCACAGACGAAAAATCCGGGGCAGAGCATCACTCCAACTATAGCGGATTGTTGGTACAGGGCACCGCTACCACCCCAGCTGCTCGGAGATTTAAGTATACCGTTTTTTCTAATAAAAGTCAACCTATTTTGCCTTTAATGCAGCATTGAAAGGTAAATTTGTTTTATAGCCTACCATTTCCGTAAAATGCTTATCTTCGACATTTCGTGTGAAAATGTCTTAAGTTATCCACATTGCATACTTACACAAATTCCTGTCAAAAAAAATTGTGAATAAATTTTGCATTTTCCTCTTGGCAGGCATCACCTTCTTTGCTACAATTAATTCAGTTTTGAACTGAGTTATTCAGTTGAACTGGTATATCTTCTGTTTCTGTTAGTTGCCGTCCAAAGCTGGCTAACAATTCAGGAGATATATTTTTTTGCAGCTTTTTTATTCCATTTTTTTCAAGATAGAAATACTCATATAGCTGCTTCACAAAATCCGCTATCTGTTCCATCAGATAGTGATTCTTCTGTGCCCGCTCATTCCAACTACATGCGTGCTCTATATCTCCCTGCCAATGCTTCTGGCGGTTAAATCCCTGATTTTCTATTTTCCATCTGTTACGTCCGGCACGTACGATTTTTTTTGCATTACTTTTCGTAATCTCGATGCTTGTAATCCAGGCAAACTCTCTTTCTTTCTCTTCACCTTTTACAATCCACCTTTCCCGATAATAGATTAGATTCACGTCAAAGTCATTGAACATGATTTTATTCTGATACTCTATATCAGTTCCAATTGTTTCTTTTTCCGGAAGTGCACGGTATTCTTTAGCTATTGATGAAGCGCAGCCTTCTTTATATCGGATAATGTAATCCCAATGATAATCTTTACATATCTGTAAAACTGTTTTTGTAACATACAGTCCATCTGCCGTAATGATAATTGGCAGCCTCGGGAATTTCTGTTTGATTTTGGCAGCAAGTCTTACAAAAGCTTTACTTTCGCAATCCTGTTTTACTGCTTCATCACTTTGATTTATATATTTCTCCGAATTTTCTATTGTTTCTGATGCAATACTGCATACAAGATTTTCTCCAAAGTATATTTTTGCCTCAAGTATGCTTCTGTGATACTTAATGTACTCTTTATCTGAGCCTCTGTTGTAACACCGGCTCAGATAATGCTCATTCTTCTTTTGGTATCCTTCGTCCAATTCGGTTGCATCTACAATAATCTGCCATTTCTTTAACACCTTGGCATTATCAAAGGTCTTTCGACGAATCATGGAATATACGATATTCTGCTGAACATTCTCTAACTCCCTTGGATCTAATCTTTCCAGAAATTCATTTTCTGTCACACCATGGGGCATATAATCTTTTACTTCTTCTCCCATGAATCTGTATAAATTTCTGCAGATTTTCTCATCATTAAAGGTTCTTGTCATTTCCTGCATGCTCGAAATCCCTGCAATACTTTTATAGTACATAGTTCCAAGCATGACTCTTGAAGAATAATCAATGTAACTCTGATTACGGGGATCTTTTACTCTGCCGAACATCGAAAATAGTTCCGGACAAAATCTGTTCTGAATCTTATTACATTCAGCAATGGGATTGTTTTCAAGTTTCTTTCTGATTCTTTCCTGCTCTCGGCTCATTTTGCACCTCTGCGATAAAGTTTTTCTTCTATTTTACCTTATTACAGAGAAAACCACAGTAATTTCATATGATTTAGTGCGAATTATTTTTACCTTTCAATGCTGCCTTTAATGTTCGGACAGCAATTAGCTCAATCGCACCAATAATACAGAGAAAACCTATAATATCAGCAATGGAAAAACGTTGCTTCGTGAGGAGAACCGTTAAAAGAGCACTAATGATAGGTTCGACAGTAACAAAAAGGCTTGCTCTTAAATTTCCCAATATTCGGACACCTATTCCGTATGCTAAAAAAGGTATTAGTGTCCCAAAAAAAGTAATGGTCAGAATCAAATTAACAGAGGTAACGGACCATTTGACCGAAAAGGAATAACTTCTGGTAATGAGAGATAATGTTATTCCGCCTATAAGAAAGGACCATCCCATAATAGGAACCATGCCAAGTCGCTCAAAAAGCGTTTTTTGCGGGTAAACGGTATAAAATACAAAGCTGACGGCAGCAGCCAGTCCCCAGAATAAAGCGGCCGTTGAGAGGCTCAATGAGTGTAAATTGCCATGGGTAGCAATTAGAAAAATTCCAAGGCAGGCAAATAAAATAGCAACAAAATAAGCATATTGTAAAGCCATAACTCCAAAGATAGAAAAGATAAAAAGAGAGAGAATATCCTTTTTGTTTTTCCAGACATCGAAAAGAGTGTGGTCTTTTTTTATAAATGAAAAAATCAGAATAAAAATGCCGGACACAATCAGGCGAAAGGCGGTAATCCCAATTTTTGATTATTCTTTTGCGACATTGTGTTGTCCTCCTGAATTCTTTCTTTTTTGGGCTCTAAGAGTGCGGAAAAAATCGCTAAGCATGGTGGAGCACTCTTCTCCCAACACACCTTTTTCCAGTTCTACCTGATGATTAAAAGCACTGATTTGCAGCAGGTTTAGAACAGATCCTGCACAGCCGGCCTTAGGATTCATACTTCCGATGACCACCTTATCCATACGAGCTTGCACGATGGCGCCGGCACACATCTGGCAAGGCTCCAGAGTAACGTACATGGTACAGCCTTCCAGTCTCCAGTCGCCTAACTTTTTGCTGGCTTTTTTTATAGCAAGAAGCTCTGCATGAGCTAAGGTGTTTTTATCTGTATTGCGGCGGTTGTATCCTCTCGCAATGATTTTTCCTTCATATACAATAACGCAGCCAATAGGTACTTCTTCTAATTTTTCTGCTTTTCGCGCTTCCCGAATGGCGGCTTTCATAAATTTTTCTTCCTGATTCATATACACTCCTGATAATTATATGATAATATATATACTATCATATAATTCACAAAAAGGGGAGAGCGTTATGCAGATACATGGATTTCAAAAGACGACTTTATTGGATTTCCCTGGGTATGTAGCATCTACAGTGTTTTGCGGTGGGTGCAATTTTCGCTGTCTTTATTGTCACAATAAAGATTTGGTATTGCATTCGGGAGAAATGCCCCTTATTTCGGAAGAAGAGGTATTTGCGCATCTGAAGAGGCGGAAGGGGATTTTAGATGGTGTTTGTATTACAGGCGGAGAGCCAACGTTACAGCCGGATTTGGAAGATTTTATTCGGAAAGTAAAAGAATTGGGACTTAAGGTAAAATTGGACACCAATGGCTATTGCCCGGATGTATTGATGAATTTGTGTAAAAAGAATCTGGTTGATTATGTGGCAATGGATATTAAGGGAACACCGGAGCAATATGAGAAGATTACCGGTGTAAAACCGTGGGATTTTAATAAGATACAGGCATCCGTCTATTTTCTTATGAGTGGAGAGGTTCCTTACGAATTTCGAACTACGGTAGTGAAGGAACTGCACACGCCGGAGGATTTACAGAAAATTAGTCAATGGATTAGTGGTGCCAGGGCGTACTATTTACAGAATTATCGGGATTCAGAACAGGTAATGCAAAGAGGTTTTCATGGATATGAGCCGGAGCAATTGAAGCAAATCTGCGAAATTGTTCAGAAGAAAATACCTGTGGCACAGGTGAGAGGAGTGGAATAAATGGAAATGGTATATGAGACACCGAGACTGGTGCTTAAGATATTGCGAGAAGATGCAGCGGAAAAAGTATTAGATTTTTACGAAGAAAATAAAGAGATTTTTGAACGGTATGAGCTGGATCGGGAAAGAAATTTCTATACCAAGGCACATCAGGCAGCATTGTTGCGGTGTGAGTATAACCTTATACTACGGTTGCAATTGGTAAGGTTTTGGGTATTTGAAAAAGAAAATCCAAAGCGGATTATCGGGACCTTTTCTTTTCACAACATTCGCCAGTCGGCATATATGGATTGTGAACTTGGATATAAGTTTCATCAGGATGTGTGGAGGAAGGGATATGCCAGAGAAAGCATTCAACGAGGAATAGAAATTATGTTTGGAGAGCTGGAGATGCATCGAATGGAAGCATTGGTAATGCCGGAAAATGAACCGTCGAAACATCTGCTCAAGGCGCTTGGATTTAAATTGGAAGGTGTGAAACGGCAGAATGTAAAACTTCACGGTGTATGGTGTGACCATGAAGTTTACAGTCTGTTGAATGAAAAAATGCTATGATTCTTTTAACGGACGAATCCAATAGCCGAATTGACCGGTTTTAATATTGGATTCAGAAGTAGAATGAAATTCCGGAAATCCAAAAAGAGTGGCCATAACCCGTTCTGGATTCTGGAATACACCGGGGACGCCCAAAAACCATTGACAGGATTGTGCGTCTTTTTTTCTGCCCAAAATCAGGTGATGATAATTAAAGAACCCGTGAAGCAGAAAACTGTTATTTCCCAGGTGCCAGTAGGATTTTGGAAGTAAATGTAGATTTTTTAACTCCAATTGCACCCACTGGAAAGAGTCCTCGCGGGAAAAGGGAAATACGGGAGGGAAGTTCTCCATGATAAAATCACGGCGCAGAGAATGAGATTCCGGTTCAGGCGTTTCGAAGGAAAGGTCGGGGGCTACCTCTGCTGCTTCTAGGTCAGGAGACACATTTTTTTCAGGAGTGATTGCTTCTTCCGGAACAGAAACATTCTCTTGATTAGAAGTTTGGGCAGGGAAAAAGGAAGTTCGGTCAAAGGAATCATCATCCCATTGGCTTAAAATCATTTCCCGTTCTGAGATAGGAAGAAAGATTCCTTTGATACAGGAAATAGAATAGCCGGTGCCGGAAAGGCTGGTAGAATCGAATAAATCTTTAAACTCTCCGGTGCCTCGCACAAAGTTTACAGAGCCAAGTAAAACACCTGGAAAACCAGCATTCGTTTGGGTATAGAAATACACCGGAATATCATGGTTGATTAATCCGGTGTTCTTCATATGTATTTCTACGCGGCATTGCGCATCTCTCTTTTCGATTTTAGCATAACCCACGTTACGGGTTTTGTGATTACCTTCATATAAATAAAGGTAAGTAACTATACGATGGAATTCAGACATTTCATATACTCCAACAAGCTTTCTACATCTTATTCCATAAGCATATAAATTATTCCTCGGAGGTGTCAGAATCCTGATTCTGTCCGGTAATAGCAAGAGCGAGGTCCGAACCAAAGGAAGACATATTAGCGGGTACCCAGGAGTTATCCTGAATAACACATTCCACAGTAATGTCGGTAGTATCTTCTGATGGCGTTACGTCCTTATAGGCAGCAATTAAGTTCTGGGTGTACTTTTCCATGAGGAATACCTGCTGTTCTTCTAATGAAGTAAGGCCGGATTGGTTGGCTGCCTCTCTGGCGCTATAAAAGGCATTTTTATCTAACTGGGATTCGTCAAAGTAGGTAGTATGAAGGACTACAGTGGCTTTTCCCTCGGATTCGGATGTGATTTCTGCACTTGCCTCTAACTTGGAAAGAGCCTCTTTTCTTGCAGCACAAAGTTCATCTAAAGTATTGTCATCGATTTCCTGTCCGCTGGCAGAAAAGTTGGAACGAATCGTTTCTTTCACAGAATCATCATATGTAGTTTGCGCTGATTTGATTTCCTCATCTGACATGCCGAGAGAGGAGATTCCTTCCGTATCTCCAAGAATATATAAATCATAAATTGCCTTTACGGAAGAAGCAGCGTTGTTTTCCGGTTCTCCGCAGGCGGTAAGCAAAGCAGAACATACAAGGATACAAAACATGACAGTACAAAATTTTTTCATCAGAAACGCTCCTTAAATAAAATAGAATGAAATGTGAATTAATTAGTTTATATTATAAAGGCAAAAGAAGTAAAAGGCAAGGAAAGAAAAAGGAAGAAAAGGAGAGAAATGGATATTTTTTCACGGAAACACATGGACAAACAAAAGGAAGAAAGATATAATTAGGAAATTATCATAAAAAGGGGACTGGATTATATGGTGTACGAAATTGGAAGTTTTATACATGACTTAAGAGTAGAACGGGGGTATTCTCAAGAAGAATTGTGTTATGGAATATGTTCTACGGGGAATTTGTCTAAGATAGAAAATGGAATACGAATGCCCAATCGAAAGACCATAGAAGCATTGATGCAACGACTTGGCTGTGAGGACGTGTTTTTGCAATTTTCCAGTAGGATTAGGGTGTCAAAAGGTTACTGACCTTTGATATATATTTGTACCTTGAAAACTTAACACGATATATCAAATCATAACGATATCTGATAAAATATAAATATCAAATATCGAGGTGATTCAAATGGCTTTTGTTACTAATGATAATCAACAACTAACTCTGACAGATAGCACTTTTAATCTCACGCAAAGAGAAAAAAGGGTTTTGGAAAAATCATGGGCAAATACTTTTGCAGAAAAAGTTTTTCCAGCTATTGATGAAAGTATTTTTTCTGTTCTATATAGCGATAAAGCTTCTCGTCCCAATACACCTGTAAATGTAATTGTTGGGGCACTGATTCTGAAAGAAGCTCTTGGTGATACTGATGATGAATTAGTGGAAGCACTTATGTTTGATGTTCGTTATCAGTATGCTCTTCATACAACAAGCTTTGAAGAACAGCCTCTCAGTGATCGTACATTAAGCAGATTTAGGGCAAGAGTATTAGCATATGAGACAGAGCATGATGTTGATCTGATTCATGAATGCATTGTGAAGATGGCAAAAGAGATAGCTGAATTTATGAATATATCTCCAAACATGCAACGAATGGACAGCTTAATGATTGCAGCTAATATAAAAAATCTTTCTTTGTTAGAACTGTTTTATACATGTGTTGCCAACCTTGCGAAAATAATGAATCAACGTGAAATCACTCTTCCGGAGGAACAATACCACTACATCGAAAAAGATGATTATAATCGCTGCATATATCACCAAAGAAATCTTGATGCTACAGAGCGAACAATTGTTGTGATGCATGACGCCGAAAAACTTATTGAGCTTTGCGATAAAACAGGTAATCTTGATGATACCAGTGAATACCAGCTTCTCATTCGCCTCTTAAAAGAAAGAACAATCATTGATGATGACGGAACCAGACGTCTTCGGAAAAAGGAAGAAGTTGAAAATCCATCTGAAGTTTTATTAAACCCATCTGATCCAGAGGCTACTTTTCGATACAAAGCCGGTGGAAAGAACTTAGGCTACGTTGGAAATGTTGTTGAATCCGTTGGTGAAAAAGGAAGCCTTATAACTGACTACGCGTACGAGAAAAATATATATGCTGACAATCAGTTTATGAAAGATTATCTGGAACAACAGGATACTTTTGATGAAGGAGCCTTCATGGTAGCGGATGGTGCTTATAGCGGCGAAACGAATTCGCGGATAGCTGCATCACATAATCTCAAGCTGGTAACAACAAATTTTACCGGTCGTAAGCCAGATGAAATATATGCTGACTTTAAATTTTCCGATGATGGACATTTTTTACTTGAATGTATCAATGGATGTACACCAGAGGAATGTACCTATGACTCTGGAAATGAACGCTCAGTTGCCCACTTCAAAACAGAGGAATGCAGTTCATGCCCGTATAAAGACCGTTGTCAACCACGCTTTCTGAAAACAAAAGTCCGTAAGGAAGTTTCATGGAAAGCAGTAGGAAGAGCAAAACAGCTGCAATACATGAAGACCGAAGAATTCAGCCGGTACTCTCGCTTTCGAAATGGAGTGGAGGCAGTTCCATCCCTTCTACGAAGAAGATATAACGTAGATAAGATTCCAACGCGCGGCAAGAATCGAACCAGATTTCATTTTGGATTTAAAATAGCAGCATTAAATTTTCAAAAGTTATTGGATTATATCAATAACTTAGATAATTGTGCTCCAAAAACTAAAACAGCATAAAAACAACAAAGAAAGTCATCTGTACAATCGCTGGCAAACAGGTCTAAAGCAAAGCTACAACTCAATTCGTGTTAAATTTTCAAGGTACAAACAAAATCAGATATTAATTAATGTGTCTTTTGACACCCTAATCCCAGTAGAGAAGAAATGTATCAGGTGGAAATTTGTGAAAAGATTGTAGGAAAGTTGGCGGAAAGAGATTTCGATGGTTTAGAAGAGTTGGTAGAAGAATTCGAAGCGTCTATTTCGGAAGGAGATGTGTTGAATTCTCAATATTGCCGTTTTACTAAGGCGATGATAAGTCAGGCGAAAGGGGCGCAGGCAGAAACGGTTATTAGAGAATTGGAAGAGGCATTGCAGATGACAAAGCCCGGATACATGAAGGAAGGATTTAAGGTCAAAGGGTTATTGACTTATAATGAGATAACGATTTTAACCAATATAGCAAATAATTATGCGAAAAACGATAATGATAAGGCAATGAAGATTCTTTTTGCACTGAAAGACTATATGGATAACCATGTGCTGGATGGGAATGAGAGAGTAAAGAAGTATCAAATTATTATTCATAATCTTTCTGATATTTTAGTGGATGAAAAAAGATATGATGAAGCCATAGATTTGTGTGATTTGGGAATAGAAATTAGTAAAGAAAACAACCGCCTGCGCCTGTTTCCGTACTTTCTTGTGAACAAGGGATTTGCCTTGCTGGGAAAGGGTGAGGAAGAGCAGGCGCAAAAGCAGCTGCAAAAAGGTTATCATATGTGGGAAGCTATGGATAATGAAAAAGAATGTCAGCGACTAGTTCATTATCTCAAAGAAAAATGGAATTTTACTGATCTTCTATAGCGAGGTGGAATCCTAAAGTAGCCGCTCCGCTATCGCCAGAATGATTTACCGGGTTTCCGAATGACATCATCAAAGCGGAAGAAAGTAATAAAGCTGCACATAAAACGCTAAAAAATTTTTTCATTGTAAAAATCCTCCTATAACTGTTATGTATTTAATAATTACAGGACAAGAATAACTCATGTGTAGAAAAAAGACCATGAACTTTGAGGAAAATTTGGAAAAAAGAAAACTTTCCTCAAAGTTCATGGTAAATAAAAAGCGGTATGTTACAATGAAACACAGAGTATGAATATCTCGGGGGGCGGAATCATTTCCGAAAAGAGAATATCAGCTCTAGCAAAAGTGTCAGAAGACTCTGCAAAATCAGCAGGGTCTTCTTAAATCTACAGGGGATTATGCTTTGTGTACTTCGCGTAAGGAAAGGTCACGATTTAATAGAACAAAGTCTGCAATTTTTCCGAATGTAAGGCTTCCGTATTTGTCATCTACGCCAATGGAACGAGCGGGATTGATAGTGGCGCATTTTACAGCACTAGCCAACGGAATTCCCATGGTCACGGCGGTGCGCATACAGTCGGCAAGATTGGTAACAGAGCCCGCGAGTGTGCCATCTGCCAGAGTGGCGCGGTTACCGTTAACGATTACGTTTTGATTGCCTAGCGAATACATACCATCAGGCATTCCGGTTGCCATCATGCTATCGCTGATGAAAACAATGCGATTGTCTGTAAACATAGAAAAAGCAGTGCGGATAGCAGATGGATGAATGTGTACACCATCACAAATTATTTCGACGAAACAGTTTGGAGTATCAAAAGCTGCACCGATAACACCGGGAGCTCGATGGGTAAATCCGGACATGGCATTAAAAAGATGAGTCACATGGTTTGCTCCGGCTTGAAAGGCGGCTATAGCAGTGGCATAATCACTGGAGGTGTGTCCGATTGAAATGGAGATATCCTTAAATGGAGAGGATTTCAATTTTGGGATAAACTCCATGGCACCATCTGTTTCGGGAGCAAGGGTCAGAAGTTTTATCAGTCCGCCGGAAGCTTTCTGCCAGTCTTTTAATGCCTCGTAGCTGGCAGACGTGATGTAATTCGGGTTTTGAGCACCCCGTTTTTCATAAGCAATAAAAGGGCCCTCCAAATTAATTCCAATCAAACGTGATTCAGAAGTATTGTTTGGTTCAGCAGCAAATACCTGTGCGTTTTGGCAGATATCTATAAGCATTTCTTTTGATAGTGTCATGGAGGCCGGGCAAATAGAAGTAATACCCTGGCTAAGTTCATATTCTGCTATGGCATGAAGTCCTGCCAAAGATGCATCGCAGAAGTCATGGTTTGCACAACCATGAAAATGAATATCAATTAATCCGGGAATGACATAACATCCATTGGCATCAACCTCTACGTTATCTGTGGTGTGGTCTGAAAAAAGACCATTTTCTGTATATAGTGTTTCTTTTATAAATCCTTCATTTTCATGGAAAACAAGACCATTTATAATTTTCATAGAAAACTCCCTTCTACTATTATTAAAGTGGACATTTACTTAAAGCAGCAGCATCGGCTACGAGAGTAACGTCCGGATGCATTTGAAGGATGGAAGCGGGGACCTGTGGTACAACAGGACCAAAGAAGGCTTTGTTTACAATATTGGCTTTGCCTTCACCACTTACAATGATTAAGATTTTTTTTGCCATCATGATAGTCTTGATTCCCATGGTATAAGCCTGAGTTGGAACATCTTCAATTTTTTTGAAAAATCTGGAATTTGCCTGAATCGTACTTTCTGTCAGGTTTACGCAGTGGGTTTCTTTTTCGAAAGCAACGCCGGGTTCATTGAATCCGATGTGGCCATTATTACCTAGTCCCAAAAGTTGCAGATCAATACCTCCCAATTCTTGAATAATAGCTTCATGGTCGGCACACGCCTTGGCAGCATCCGGTTCCATACCATCCGGAATATAGGTGTTTGCGGGAGCAATATTGATGTGCTTGAAAAAGTTTTCGTTCATGAAGTAATAGTAGCTTTGTTCGTTGTCGTGAGACAGTCCGCGGTATTCATCTAGATTGACGCTTTTTGTATGAGAGAAGTCCAGGTCTCCTTTTTTATACCAATCAATTAACTGTGTATAGATGCCCAGAGGGGAAGAACCGGTTGCGAGCCCCAGGACACAGTTGGGTTTCATGATAACTTGTGCGGAGATAATATTAGCAGCCTTACGGCTCATTTCAGTGTAATCTTTGGCTTTGATAATTTTAATCATAAGAAACACCCCCATATCATAGATAGACAATCTTCAAGATAATGCTAACAGGAAAAAGCAAAAATCGCAATGAGTTTAAAGTAAGAAAGAAATATAAGATAAAAAAAGGGAAAGAATGTGCAAATCAGAAAAAAGCAGAAAGAAAATCCATAGCGTCTTGTGCAAAATACACAAAGGTATTATAATGGAAGTATATAATATGAATCAGGGAGGTAGAGGAAAATGAAGCAGAAAAAACAAAAGAAAATGGTTTCTATCAAGACAAAGCTTTTGGGAACAATACTTCCGGTAGTAATCATTATTGTATTGCTGTTGGTAGGAGTATCTTATTATATTTCCAAAAATATCATAACCGGATATTCTGAAAGCCTTTTGAATTCATCTATTGAAAATCAGGCAAATCAGATTGAAGCATGGTTAAATGAGAACCTGGCAGCATTTCAGAGTGTGAAACAGACCATAGAAGGAACGGAACCGGATGAAAAAGGACTTCAACTTATATTAGACCAATATTATGGGTATAGTGATAACTATCCGGAGGGACTGTATATAGCGGATGAAAAGGGAAAACTGATAACGGCAACAGGTTCCGGAAAGACAGAAAGTGATCCGACGGAAGCGGTATGGTATAAAGATGGTTTGACAAGAGTAAATATGGGATTCACTGATGCATATACGAATGCAGATGGTGAAGCGGTGCTTAGTGCATCTGGTATTTTAAATGATAATTCTGGAACGATGAAGGTGATATCAGCGGATTTGTCTCTTCAGCGTATTAGTATTATCGTAAACAGTTTTGTAGAGATGGATGATGCACAGGCATTCCTTGTAAATTCCACAGATGGTACAATTCTTGCGCATCGTGATAACAGTCTCATTTCTACGAAGCTGAGTGAATCCAAGGATAGCTTTATGAGGGATATAGAAGAAAAACGTGAGCAACGTGATTATCAGATGACAGAGATGGATGGTAATATGACTGCTTTTAAAGAAGTACCGGGAACAGACTGGATATTGGTGTCTTATATTCCGACATCAGTTGTTTATTCTGATATTAATAGGGTTAGACTGGTTATGGTTGTAATAGCAAACGTGTCGTTATTGATGCTGGCTATTTTGATTGGTCGTGTGGTACATATTACAATCAAACCGGTAAAAGAACTGACGAAAGTAATTACAGCTATGACGGATGGTGACTTTACAGTAAGTGTAAAAACTCGAAGTGGTGATGAAATCGGTGTTATGAGTCAATGTGTAGAGAAATTCATTGAGTCAATGCGTGACATGATTTCTTCGATTCACGGAGTATCTAGTAAGCTACATATACAGGCAGATAACAGTAATAATGTTTCTGACCAGATGTATGATGCCTCCAGAACGCAGAGTCAGTCCATGCAGGAATTGAACAATACAGTAGAACAGTTATCTCTTTCGGTTAATGAAATTGCAGAAAACGCAACAACATTAGCAATGGTAGTAGCAGATACCAGAGAAGATGGCGAACAGGTTGATGGTAAGATGAAGGAAACGGTAGAGGTTTCTCGTCAAGGAAAAACAGATATGCAAAATGTTGGGGTTGCAATGCAGAGTATCAATGAATCCGTGGTGAAATTGCAACAGGCAATTGACAAGGTAGGAAAAGCATCGGAAGAGATTACGAATATAACCAGTGTTATTAGTGGTATTGCAGAGGAAACAAACCTGTTATCCTTAAATGCATCGATAGAAGCAGCAAGAGCTGGAGAAACAGGAAAAGGTTTTGCTGTCGTTGCTACAGAGATTGGACAATTGGCACAGAACAGCGCGAATTCTGTACGCAATATCGAGAGTCTCATTTTTGAAATTAATGCGCTGGTTAAGGATGCAGTTACGCAGGCAGATGACAGCGTAGATAATATCAATAGTAGTAGCGAATTGGTGGGAGAGGCATTAAAAACATTTGATGTCATCTTTGACAACATTGATGTAGTAAGTAGTTTGGTACAGAGGATGATTGAAAAAGTAGAAAAAGTAGATGAGGTCGCAAGTAATGTAGCTGCAATTTCAGAAGAACAGGCAGCAAGTTCAGAAGAGATTCTTGCTACATCAGATACTATGGTAGAACAGGCAAACAACATTACAGGAAACAGCCAGGCGGTGGCAAGTGATGCAAAAGAACTGACCGCATCAGCAGAAGAGCTGGCAAATCAGGTTGAGATATTTAAGATAGAGAAGGGAGAGTGCTAAAAATGAAAAAGAAGCTAGGTATATTATTGTGTGTTGCAATGATTGGAATGTTGACCCTCTCCGCCTGTGGTGGCAAGGGAACGGCAGGTAGTAAGAATATAAAGGTACTTCTCACATTAAATTCAATGGATACGTTTCGACAGATGTTGGTAGATGCGGCACAGGAAAAAGCATCAGCTGAAGGGGGTCAGTTTGATGTGATGGATTCAGAGGAATCCATAGAAAATCAAGTAGACCATATCAAAACAGCAGTGAAGGAAGGATACGATGTTATTATCTGTGGACCGGTATCTGCGGATACAGCAGTAGAATTGAAGGCAAATGCAGGTGATACTCCAATTATATTCATTAATAGTTGTCCGGATGATAGACGGTTGGAAGAAGGAAAATATATTTATGTAGGTTCGGATGAAGGAGTAGCGGGTCAGTATCAGGCAGAATATGTGCTGGATAAATTTGCGGATAAGGATGAGATTAATGTGGTTCTTCTTAAGGGGCCAAAGAATCACTCTGCAACGAATGGAAGAACTAGCGGCGCAAAACAGACTTTAGAAGCAAGTGGAAAGAAAATCAATTATGTTTTTGAGGATTATGCCAACTGGGATACAGAGCAGGCGAAAGAAATGTTTGAAATATTTTTAAAAACAGGTGTACCTGTGGATTGTGTTATCTGTAATAATGATGGAATGGCACTTGGAGTAGTGGAGGCATGTAAAGAAGCAAAAATCGATTTAAGCGAATTACCAATTCTGGGAGTGGATGCAACTGCCGATGGATGTGCTGCAATTGAAAAAGGCGAAATGGCATTTACCGTTTATCAGTCCGCTGTTGGGCAGGGGCAAGCTGCAATAGAAGCGGCTATAAAGTTTGCAAAGGGCGAGTCTATAGATGGCATAGAGGGAGCTACTGAGGATGGAAAATATGTATGGGTACCATTTGAAAGAGTGGATAGTAGCAATGTAGCTGAGTATAAATAGATAAAATATTAATCAAAATTAAAAAATCCGTATTTTTAGATAAAATATTATCTATGAATACGGATTTTTGTATGGAACGGAGGAGGGGGGATTTGAACCCCCGCGCCGGTGCTACCGACCTACTGGTGTTCGAAGCCAGACCCTTCAGCCACTTGGGTACTCCTCCTTTTCATATCACATACGATAGTATAACGAATTATTTTTAAGATTGCAATGACTATTTTTAAGGAATTAATTTGCGAAACAGTCCATCGCATTTATGTACAGCTTTTAGATTTGCGAAAGTAATAATGGTTCCAAGTACAAGCCATAAAATAAGATGAACGGTGGAATAATCAAGCATTTCTATAGCTTTTTTTATTATAAGACAATTTGGAATTAAAGTTAATATGGAAGTGATAAGTCCGGGAACGTAGCTTCTGTAAATGAGAAGTGTGCCAATGATATGAATCACTACCAAGTGGAAAGTATTGGCGAATAAAATCCCAAGCCATAGTTCATAGCGATGAAAGAAATATCCAATGCTGGAAGCTAAGAGAAATAAGAGCAATTCTTCTCCAACGGCAAGTGCGAAGACCGATGTATCCGATAGGGTTCCAAAAGGGGTAAATGGAATGTTAATATATTTTTTGCGACAGCTATTCTTGTTTTTCCAGCTAAGTCCCCATATAATTTCTTCCATATCATGTACAATAAATAATAACGGTGCTAACCAAATCAGTTCATTCATGTAAGTATATCCTCCTTAATATTGATAATTACAAGTAGATATTAGAAAAAGAAACAGCAAGTATCAACCATTAGAAAATGGATAATATTATGCATAAGCAACAGATAACATACAAATAGTTGCTTATTTATATAAAAAGTTCTATAATGATTTACGTAAAGATGTAGACCAGGAGATAAAAATGAATCAACAAGATTTACGTGTTATTAAAACAAAAAGAAATATTCAAAATAGTTTTTTGAACTTACTTGGGAAAAAGGACTTTTCTTCCATTACAGTGCAGGAAATATTAGAGGAGGCGCTGATTAATCGTTCTACATTTTATGCACATTATACAGACAAATATGATTTGGCAAGGTGTATGTGTCAGGCGATGCAACAAGAGTTTGAACAGATGGTACAGAAAAGATTTTCATTAGAAGAACCAACACAGATTGTGAAAAGTATTGAAAATGTATATCAGGATGTATATGAGAAACGCGAGGTGTATTCCAGACTTTGGAGAATTCAAACAGAAGAGATTCACTTATATGAAGATATGTCGGTGTATCTGAGTGAACAGTTCTTGAAAGCGTATGTACAGGAAGAGAATGTGGAAAAGGCAGAATATGTTGCTGAAATTTATTCTGCAATTATCATGACATCTATAAAGTGGTGTATAACGCATGGGGTGGAAAGTATGCAGGAGATGATTTCCTTTTTCAGTCCAAAATTGTTGAGTGCGTTTCAAACGTTTTTGGTGTGAAAATTGTATTTTATCAGGAAACATCAAGAAATATTACTGTAATATATTCTTGAGATATACAAAATAATAGGATATAATAAGGTGTAAAAACGCATAAACACATAAAACGCAAAGGATGTGAAGTCGATGAAGAGAATCGGGATGCTGACAAGTGGTGGAGATTGTCAGGCATTGAATGCCGCAATGCGCGGAGTTGTAAAAGGATTAAGCAAGAATACAGATGAGTTAGAAGTATACGGATTCTATGAAGGTTATAAAGGACTTATTTATGGAAATTATCGATTGCTGACACCGGCGGATTTTTCAGGAATTCTGACCAAGGGTGGAACGATTCTGGGAACTTCCAGACAGCCATTTAAGCGGATGCGGATACCGGATGAGAACGGATTGGACAAGGTAGAGGCAATGAAGAAGAATTATAAGAAGCTTCGCTTAGACTGTCTCGTGATACTCGGCGGTAACGGAACACAGAAAACGGCAAATCTTTTGCGGGAAGAAGGATTGAATGTAATTCATCTTCCTAAGACAATAGATAACGATATTTATGGCACAGATATTACTTTTGGATTTCAGAGTGCCATTGACGTTGCAACTTCAGCCATTGATTGTATTCATACAACAGCAGCATCCCATAATCGGGTGTTTATTGTAGAGGTCATGGGACATAAGGTGGGATGGCTTACCTTGTATGCCGGAGTTGCCGGAGGCGCAGATATTATTCTGTTGCCGGAAATACCATATGATATTGATAAGGTGGCAGAAGCAGTACGGCAGAGAAGCAAGGAAGGAAAAGGATTTACTATTCTTGCAGTTGCAGAAGGTGCTATTTCTAAGGAAGATGCAAAACTTACCAAGAAGGAATATAAGGAGAAACTTAAGAAGTCACCATATCCATCAGTTTCTTATGAGGTTGCGGCAAGATTGGAAGAAAAAACAGGGTGTGAAGTGCGTGTAACTGTTCCGGGACATACTCAGAGAGGTGGAAGTCCATGTCCTTATGACAGAGTGCTTTGTACCAGACTTGGTGCAGCGGCAGCAGAATTGATTTTACAGAATAAATATGGTTACATGGTGGCCATGATAAATGGAAATACAAAGCCAGTGCCATTAGAAGAAGTGGCAGGAAAGTTAAAGACCGTAGAGCCGGATTGCCAAATGATTCATGAGGCAAAGCTCATCGGTATTAGTTTTGGAGATTAAAAATGTCTTATACTGCGTTATATCGTAAGTTCCGTCCTCAGGAGTTTGAAGACGTCAAGGGTCAGGAACACATTGTTACAACATTAAAGAATCAAATAAAAGCAGACAGAATCGGACATGCCTATCTTTTCTGCGGGACCCGTGGAACAGGTAAGACCACTATTGCTAAGATTTTTGCAAAGGCGGTGAACTGTGAACATCCCGTAGATGGCAGTCCATGTGGTGAGTGCCCGTCCTGTAAGGCGATTGCAGAAGGGACCTCTATGAATGTGATAGAAATAGATGCAGCTTCTAACAACGGTGTGGACAACATTCGTGAGATTCGAGAGGAAGTGGCATATTCACCGACAGAGGGCAAGTACAAAGTCTATATCATTGATGAAGTTCATATGTTATCTATAGGAGCTTTCAATGCATTGTTAAAGACTTTGGAGGAGCCCCCTTCTTATGTCATTTTTATTTTGGCAACAACAGAGGCGCATAAAATACCAATTACCATTTTGTCGAGATGTCAACGGTATGATTTTAAGAGAATTACCATTGATACCATTGCAGCGCGATTAACAGAATTGATGGAGACGGAAGGGGTAGAGGTAGAAGAAAAAGCAATTCGTTACATTGCTAAAGCTGGAGACGGTTCCATGCGTGATGCGTTGAGCCTTTTGGATCAGTGTATAGCCTTTTACCTTGGACAGAAGCTCACCTATGATAATGTATTAGAGGTTCTCGGGGCGGTGGATACGGAAGTGTTTAGCCGGATGCTTCGTAAGATTATGGAAAAAGATATTCCGGGAGTCATTGCATTATTAGAAGAACTGATTATTCAGGGGAGAGAACCGGGACAATTTGTGGTAGATTTTACATGGTATCTTCGGAACTTGCTGTTAGTGCAAAGTTCTGATAATATGGAAGATGTGCTGGACATTTCAAGTGACAATCTGGCACTGTTGAAGGAAGAAGCCCAAATGATAGAAGCGGCGCAGCTAATGCGTTATATCCGGATTTTTTCTGAATTGTCCAATCAGATACGATATGCAACTCAGAAAAGAGTTATGATAGAGATTGCGTTGATAAAACTGTGTAAGCCGCAAATGGAAGAAGATTACGGTTCTTTGGTAGAACGTATTGCACAGTTGGAGAAAAAGGTGGAAGAGGGAGTGCCGGTACAGATGTCAGCTGCACCTACTCAGACAGCAGGAACATCCCCAAGTACAACACCAAAGCCCAGACCACAACTACCGAAAGCGATTCCGGAGGATGTGCAACAGGTAGTGAAGAATTGGAACTCTATTTTAGAAGGACTTTCCGGAATGTTGAAAAATTATTTGCGTCCGGCACATTTAAGCCTGGGCGGAGAAAGCCAGTTGCTGATTGTGCTAGATGATGAAGTGGCAGAAGGGATTGTTAATTCTGATAGTCACAGGCAGGAATTGAAAGATGCCATAGCAATGAAAATTGGAAAAGAGGTAGAGGTCAAGGTTCAAGTGAATCAGACAAATCGACCGTTTGAAGAATCTTTTCCGGACATCAGTAAGTTAATAAATATGGAAGTAACTATTGAAGATTAGAAATATAGAGGTTTAGAATTAGGAGGAAAGAAAATGGCAAAACGTGGAGGATTTCCGGGAGGAATGCCTGGAAACATGAACAATTTAATGAAGCAGGCGCAGAAAATGCAGAAACAGATGGAAGAAGCAACAAAAGAGTTAGAAGAAAAAGAAGTAACTGCAACTGCAGGTGGTGGAGCGGTTGAAGTAACTGTTTCCGGTAAAAAAGAAGTAACTAAGGTAAAACTTGCAGAAGAAGTTGTGGACCCGGATGATATTGAAATGTTAGAAGATTTAATTATGGCTGCAACCAACGAAGCATTAAGACAGATTGAGGAGTATTCTGCACAGTCTATGTCCAAAATAACCGGTGGACTGGGAGGAATGGGCGGAGGTTTCCCATTCTAATCGAATAAGAAATTGGAGAAAACAATGGATTATTACAGTACTCAGATTAGTAAATTAATAGAAGAATTGTCAGGACTTCCGGGGATTGGAAATAAGTCTGCCCAAAGACTGGCATTTCATATATTAAATATGCCGGTAGAACATGTTGAAAAATTATCTGCCACAATTATTGACGCCAGAAGAAATGTGAGGTATTGTAAACAGTGTTTCACATTGACGGATGATGATTTTTGCCCGATTTGTAAGAACAGTAATCGTGATCAGAAGACCATTATGGTAGTAGAAGATACTAGAGATTTGGCAGCGTATGAAAAAACCGGAAAATATGAAGGTGTTTACCATGTGTTGCATGGAGCAATTTCCCCGATGCTTGGCATTGGTCCAAATGACATTAAGTTAAAGGAGCTGATGCAGCGACTTCAGGGGGATGTAAATGAGGTAATTATTGCGACAAATTCTAGTCTGGAGGGTGAAACAACAGCAATGTATATCAGTAAGCTGATTAAGCCTACGGGTATTAAGGTTTCCAGAATTGCCAGTGGAGTTCCTGTAGGTGGTGATTTGGAATATATTGATGAAATGACATTATTGCGTGCACTGGAAGGAAGAACAGAAATATAATTATTTTTAAAGGAGAAAATCATGGAAAATTTAGAACTTCAAAAGATTGCAAATGAAGTCCGTAAAGGTATTATTACCGGAGTTCATGCTGCTAAGGCTGGACATCCGGGCGGATCATTATCTGCAACCGAACTGTTTACTTATCTGTATTTTGAGGAAATGAATATCGACCCGAAGGATCCAAAGAAACAGGACAGAGACCGTTTTGTACTGTCTAAGGGACATACTGCACCGGGACTTTATGCGACTCTGGCAAATAGAGGATTTTTTCCGGTGGAGGATTTAGAGACTTTGCGTCATATTGGTTCTCATTTACAAGGACATCCGTGTCTTCAACATACGCCGGGAATTGATATGTCCAGTGGTTCTTTAGGACAGGGAATCTCTGTTGCAACAGGAATGGCACTTTCTGCAAAATTAAGTGGAGACAGCTATCGCGTCTACACACTTCTTGGCGATGGTGAGATTCAGGAAGGACAGGTATGGGAAGCTGCTATGTTTGCAGGGTTCCGTAAGTTGGACAACCTTGTAGTAATTGTAGATAATAACGGTTTACAGATTGATGGAAAGGTAGATGAGGTATGCTCTCCTTATCCAATCGATGAGAAGTTCAAAGCATTTAACTTCCATGTAATTAATGTAGCAGATGGAAATGATTTTGATGAGCTCCGTGCTGCATTTAAAGAAGCAAGAGAGACTAAGGGAATGCCTACAGCTATTATTATGAAGACTGTAAAAGGTAAAGGTGTATCCTTTATGGAAAATCAGGCAGGATGGCACGGCAAAGCACCAAACGATGAAGAATATGAAATTGCCATGAAAGAACTGAAGGAGGCAGGTGAAGCATTATGTCAGAAGTAAAAAAGATTGCAACCAGAGAAAGCTATGGAAATGCATTAGTGGAATTAGGAAAAGAACATGAGAATCTGGTAGTATTAGATGCTGACCTTGCAGAAGCTACCAAAACAGGAATTTTCAAGAAGCAGTTTCCGGAACGTCACATTGACTGTGGAATTGCAGAGTGCAATATGATAGGGATTGCAGCAGGATTGGCAGCAACAGGGAAAGTACCTTTTGCAAGCTCCTTTGCGATGTTTGCAGCAGGAAGAGCTTTTGAACAGGTTCGTAACTCTGTGGGATATCCGCATTTGAATGTAAAAATTGGAGCAACACATGCAGGAATTTCTGTAGGAGAAGATGGAGCAACTCATCAGTGTAATGAAGATATTGCATTAATGCGTACGATTCCGGGAATGATTGTTATCAATCCATCCGATGATGTGGAGGCGAAAGCGGCTGTAAAGGCTGCCTATGAATTAGATGGACCGGTGTACTTGAGATTTGGACGTCTTGCAGTTCCGGTTATCAATGACCGCCCGGATTATAAATTTGAGATAGGAAAAGGCGTGTTGTTAAAGGAAGGAAAAGATGTGACCATCGTAGCAACCGGACTTTGCGTATCAGAGGCTCTTGCAGCAGCAGAAAAGCTTGCAGCAGATGGAATAGATGCAGAAGTTATCAATATCCATACCATTAAGCCATTAGATAGCGAGTTGATTGCAGCATCCGCAAAGAAGACAGGAAAAGTAGTAACCGTAGAAGAACATTCTCTAATTGGCGGATTGGGAAGTGCGGTATGCGAATGTCTGTGTGAAAAGGCACCAACACCGGTATGCAAAATTGGTATTAATGATGTATACGGAGAATCCGGACCGGCAATAAAGTTGATTGAAAAATACGGACTGGATGCAAATGGAATTTATGAAAAAGTAAAAGCATTTGTAAAATAAACGAACAAAAAGGGCTTTCTACAACAAAAAATGTTGTGGAAAGTCCTTTTTTGATGCCTAAAAAAGAATACTGCCAAAGAAACACGAAACATTTTTAGAAATCAGGACATGAATTTTCAAAAACTGCAAAGAGAATATGCTAACATGGACAAAAAAATGAGGTGATGACATGATAGAAATTATTTGCAGGGAAAATCAGCAGGAAGAACAGGAAATAAAGCCGCCGAAAAACATCCGACAGATAGGAAATCCGCGAGGAAGACACAAAATATATATGGAAGATTATGTGTATACCTATCTGCGAAATCAGGCACGTTCTGTGCAAAAATCAGCAGCGGTGTTGTTGGGAAAGAGCTGTGTCAGCAAAGATATGCGCTATACATTTATTAGTGGAGCAATTGAATGCGGACAAGCAGTATTTCAGTTTGACAGTATTTATCTGGATGAAAGTTTTTGGGAATACATATATACAGAAAGTCAGGAATATTTTTCTGATACTACTATAGTTGGTTGGTTTGTAGGAAAAAAGGGAGAAGGACTGCAACTTACTACAGCAATAGAGTCCGCGCATCGCAAATATTTTACGGGAAGAGACAAAATACTGATGCTAATGGATGCAGAAGAGGATGAGGAGTTGTTTTACATCTATGAGCAAGGGTATCTGCAAAAAAGAGAAGGCTACTATATTTATTATGAAAAAAATATTGCCATGCAGGAATATATGATAAGAAAAAGAGAAGAGGTAAGTATAGACGGTTCCGAATGGGAAAAGTTGCACGAAGAAATACATGAGAAAACTGTAGAAGAAAAAAAAGAGGAGATATTTGCAAAAAGCAGCATGGAGGAACCGTTGTCGGAAGCGGAAAAGGCATTGCAAAATTATCGACAGAGCATGATGGAAAAACAAGGACATAAGGTGGAACGTCAAAATAAACGATTTTTGTATACGGCAGCCTCCTTTTTTATGATTGCTTTTTGTCTTGTGGGGATTACAACCATCAACAATTACCGAAAAATGAAAGAAGTTGAGGATGTATTATATGTAATGAAGGAAGAGAAACAGGAAAAGAAAGAGGAAAAATCCGATTTAGTGGTAGAAAGTGTAGAATCGGATGTAGTGCCTTTACAGGAAGAGGAAAAACAGCAACAAGTAGCGGAATCACAGACAATGCAACAGCAAGTGGTGAATCAGCAGGCGATAGAACAGCAGCAGACGTCAGAACCGCAACAGGCGTCAGAACCGCAGTATTATGTGGTTCAAGCGGGAGATACGTTAGAATCCATATGTTTAAAGGTGTATCAGGATAAGTCTAAAGTAGCTGAATTGTGTCAGGCCAATGGAATAGAGAATGGAAATCAAATTCAGGCGGGACAGAAACTGATTCTGCCGTGAAAAAACTATTTTTTAATGCACGGACAAAGAAAATGCGTTATAATAGATGCAAGTGTAATTTTGGAGGTGCAGTTTTGGCAGAAGGAACATACCGGGTGGTACAGTCGGACGTAGAAGAAATGCATGAGAAAATCCGAGTCCACCGGAGAAGAATATTAAGATGGATATGTATTATAGTGGTATTATTGTTAGTGCTTTTGACGGCGGGATATCTCTATTTTCAAGCAAAGATATACTCTAAATATGAAATTATAAATAGTGTGGAAAGAGAAGATTCTGCTGGAACACAGTTTGTTTCTTTTGCAGGGAATATTCTGAAATACGGTAAGGACGGAGCTCTTTGCATTGATGAGAAGAATCAACTTATATGGAATCAAACTTACGAGATGCAGGCGCCTATGGTAGATGTTTGCGAAGGATATGCCGCTATTGCGGAGAAGAAGGGCAACAAGATTTATATTATGGATGTGAAGGGCAAAAGTGGTGAAATAGAAACAACTATGCCCATTCAGCGGGTGCAGGTGGCAAATCAGGGAACGGTTGCTATTTTGATGGAACAGAATGGAACAGGATATTTGCAGGTTTATGACAAAGAAGGAACCTTTTTGGCAGAAGGAGAAGTACATACAGAAAACAGTGGATATCCATTAGATATTACACTTTCTAATGATGGAAAGAAGATGGCGGTTTCCTTATTAGATATCAATGGAGGAAACGTAAAAAATACAATTACTTTTTACAATTTCGGTTCTGTAGGACAAAATGAGATTGATAATATTGTAGGGACGTATTCCTATGCAGATATGGTTTTTCCTAAAATAGAATTTCTTACCAATGACATTATGGTAGCATTTGGAGACCAGAAAGCAATTATATTTGAAGGAACACAAAAGCCTCAGGTGAAAAAGGAAATCGAATTGAAACAGGAAGTACGTAGTATTTTTTACAATGAGGCATATCTGGGATTCGTATTTAATAATGACAGTGTAAAGCAACCATACAAAATGAGTGTATATAATTTACGAGGAACGGAAGAGATGAGCCAGACCTTTGATATGGATTATGCTGAAATTAATTTTCTTGAAAATGATGAAATATGTGTCCGCAACGAATTGGAGTGCGCCATTTATAAAATGAGAGGAAATCGAAAATTTCATTATAATTTTGAAAAAAGTATTTGGAAGGTATTCTCTACCAAGAATAGCCTGGAATACATTTTTATGATGGATGGAGAAACACAGAAAGTGAGATTGAAGTAGAAGTGGAAATGAATGTTTTATTTGCAGTGGTAGTTATTATATTAGCTTTATTTACCTTTCAGGGATATAGAAAAGGATTGATACGGGTATTTTTTTCGCTGATATCCTTATTTCTTACCATTGGGTTAGTAGTGTGGATGTCACCTTATGTTTCTGATTTTTTGGAAAAAACACCTGTTTATCATAACATACAGCAAAAATGTGTAGAAAGCATACAGGGAAAAGCGCAAAATGAAATGGCACAAGAAGCGGGAGTTCAAGAAACTATTGAGATAGCAGGGATAGAGATTCCGAAAGAATGGCAAGAATTGTTGACTCAAAGAACGGCTGAAACAGCAGATGGTTTATTAGAACAGAGCGGTGTTTATCAAGAAATAGGAAATTATGTGGCCGGTATCATTATCAATGTGATGGCATGCGTGATAACTTTTATTGTGGTATTTTTGGTGCTTCGGATTTTAATAAATCTATTGGACATTATAGCAAAGCTTCCGGTATTGAATGGTATGAATCATTTGGGGGGCACGTTGGCAGGAGCGATAGAAGGGATTATAGTGGTATGGATTATATTCTTTGCAATTACTGTATGTAAAAGTAGTGAATTGTGCCAAGGACTGTTGATTGATATTAATCAGAATGCACTCTTAAAAATTTTATATGAAAATAATTTGGTAGAATATATTTTGATGCGAGTGATTTTGTAATAGATATGGGGGTCTGCTTTCCAGTAGACCCCCATATCTATTAAATTAATGGAAAAAAATACTAAAAAAAGAGACTAAAATTGTTGTCAAAAAGTGTTGACAGGTCAAAATAAACATGATATTATAATCTTCGCCGCTGGGAACGGCGGCAAACTTCTAAAAAATATTTTGGAAAAAATAAAAAAAGTTGTTGACAAGAGCAGATAACTGTGATAAGATATAGAAGTTGTCGCTTGAGACAGCAAAACAAACAACATTGATAACTGAACAGTGAAACAACCTTGAAAGATTCTAAGAGTTTTCGCCTTTTAGAAGGTGAAAGAGTCGGCAAAGACTGACAGAATTTTTTGCAGGACAGCATCCAAAAGATGCGACCTTAAAACAGTAAAAGCCAGAAATGATTCTGGTTAGGAAAAACTTTTTTAGAGAGTTTGATCCTGGCTCAGGATGAACGCTGGCGGCGTGCTTAACACATGCAAGTCGAACGAAGCACTTAACTTGATTTTCTTCGGAATTGATTGTTCTGTGACTGAGTGGCGGACGGGTGAGTAACGCGTGGGTAACCTGCCTCGCACAGGGGGACAACAGCTGGAAACGGCTGCTAATACCGCATAAGCGCACAGCTTCGCATGAAGCAGTGTGAAAAACTCCGGTGGTGTGAGATGGACCCGCGTCTGATTAGCTAGTTGGTGAGGTAACGGCCCACCAAGGCGACGATCAGTAGCCGACCTGAGAGGGTGACCGGCCACATTGGGACTGAGACACGGCCCAAACTCCTACGGGAGGCAGCAGTGGGGAATATTGCACAATGGGCGAAAGCCTGATGCAGCGACGCCGCGTGAGCGAAGAAGTATTTCGGTATGTAAAGCTCTATCAGCAGGGAAGAAAATGACGGTACCTGACTAAGAAGCTCCGGCTAAATACGTGCCAGCAGCCGCGGTAATACGTATGGAGCAAGCGTTATCCGGATTTACTGGGTGTAAAGGGAGCGTAGGCGGCAGGGCAAGTCTGATGTGAAAACCCAGGGCTCAACCTTGGGACTGCATTGGAAACTGTTCGGCTGGAGTGTCGGAGAGGCAAGCGGAATTCCTAGTGTAGCGGTGAAATGCGTAGATATTAGGAGGAACACCAGTGGCGAAGGCGGCTTGCTGGACGATTACTGACGCTGAGGCTCGAAAGCGTGGGGAGCAAACAGGATTAGATACCCTGGTAGTCCACGCCGTAAACGATGAATACTAGGTGTCGGGGAGCAAAGCTCTTCGGTGCCGCAGCAAACGCAGTAAGTATTCCACCTGGGGAGTACGTTCGCAAGAATGAAACTCAAAGGAATTGACGGGGACCCGCACAAGCGGTGGAGCATGTGGTTTAATTCGAAGCAACGCGAAGAACCTTACCAAGTCTTGACATCCCAATGACCTAGTATGTAATGTACTATCTCTTCGGAGCATTGGTGACAGGTGGTGCATGGTTGTCGTCAGCTCGTGTCGTGAGATGTTGGGTTAAGTCCCGCAACGAGCGCAACCCTTATCTTTAGTAGCCAGCGGTTCGGCCGGGCACTCTAGAGAGACTGCCAGGGATAACCTGGAGGAAGGTGGGGATGACGTCAAATCATCATGCCCCTTATGACTTGGGCTACACACGTGCTACAATGGCGTAAACAAAGGGAAGCGAAGCCGTGAGGTGGAGCAAATCCCAAAAATAACGTCTCAGTTCGGATTGTAGTCTGCAACTCGACTACATGAAGCTGGAATCGCTAGTAATCGCGAATCAGAATGTCGCGGTGAATACGTTCCCGGGTCTTGTACACACCGCCCGTCACACCATGGGAGTTGGAAATGCCCGAAGTCAGTGACCCAACCGCAAGGAGGGAGCTGCCGAAGGCAGGTTCGATAACTGGGGTGAAGTCGTAACAAGGTAGCCGTATCGGAAGGTGCGGCTGGATCACCTCCTTTCTAAGGAAAATCGAGTAGAAGTTGTTTCACTGTTGAGTTATTAAGTAGAGCACTTGGTGAATCCGAGCAGAAGCGAAGGATGAAGTTAGTGCGAACTTAGTTCGAAGGAACTTAATGAGAACGAGCCTAAGGCGAAGGTCGAATTTAGTGAATCGAACTTCCTTATAAAAACTTAATGACAGGAATTTCTGGTGGTGATGCGCTTAGGGGACACACCCGTTCCCATCCCGAACACGATGGTTAAGACCTAAGCGGCCGATGGTACTATGCTGGAGACGGCATGGGAGAGCAGGTGGCTGCCAGATTAAAAAGAAAATAAGCTGAAAAGCTTTTAATATAGAACGGGCTTTTACGGAAGCCAACCTGAATCAGCAGGGAAGTGCTGTTAAGATAGCTGGTTTTACCAGTGATTAGAGGGTTCAAAGAGATTTGAGTTTTCTAATGACTGATAAAGTTCAGTCAGAAATGTACCTTGAAAAGTTCACATAGAAAAATTGATGATAAGATTCAAGACATCAAACATCCGAGAATAACAAGTATCAAAGATACGAGCATCGAAAGATGCGGACCCGCGATGACAACGCTATGTCAGCGCGTAAAAGAGGTCAAGCAAATAAGAGCGCAGGGTGGATGCCTTGGCACTAAGAGCCGATGAAAGACGTGATAAGCTGCGAAAAGCTTCGGAGAGGAGCAAATATCCTATGACCCGGAGATATCTGAATGGGGAAACCCGGCTGGAGAGACTCCAGTCATCCATACGCCAATCCATAACGTATGGAAGGGAACCCGGTGAACTGAAACATCTAAGTAGCCGGAGGAAGAGAAAGAAACATCGATTTCGTAAGTAGCGGCGAGCGAACGCGAAAGAGCCCAAACCGGAATGCGTGCATTCCGGGGTTCGGACCGCATAATTGATTCAACGAGTTTAGCAGAATGGTTTTGGGAAAGCCAGCCAGAGAGGGTGAAAGCCCCGTAAGCGAAAAATAAGTTGACATGGCGGTATCCAGAGTACATCGAGACACGAGAAACCTTGATGGAATGAGCGGGGACCACCCCGTAAGGCTAAATACTCCTTAGTGACCGATAGCGCATAGTACTGTGAAGGAAAGGTGAAAAGAACCCCGGGAGGGGAGTGAAAGAGAACCTGAAACCCTGTGTTTACAAGCTGTGGAACATCCTTATGTGGTGAACCGCGTACTTTTTGTAGAACGGTCCGGCGAGTTACGTCATCTGGCAAGGTTAAGGACTGAAGGTCTGGAGCCGAAGGGAAACCAAGTCTTAATAGGGCGATTAAGTCAGATGGAGTAGACCCGAAACCGGGTGATCTACCCATGTCCAGGTTGAAGTTGCCGTAAAAGGCAATGGAGGACCGAACGCACATCCGTTGAAAAGGGTGGCGATGAGGTGTGGGTAGGGGAGAAATTCCAATCGAACCCGGAGATAGCTGGTTCTCCTCGAAATAGCTTTAGGGCTAGCCTCATGAGAGTCTGCTGGAGGTAGAGCACTGAATTTCCTAGGGGGCGTCAAAGCTTACCGAAGAATATCAAACTCCGAATGCCAGTCAGATGATTCATGGGAGTCAGACTATACGAGATAAGTTGGATAGTCAAAAGGGAAAGAGCCCAGACCACCGGCTAAGGTCCCAAAGTGCATGTTAAGTGGAAAAGGATGTGGGATTTCGAAGACAACTAGGATGTTGGCTCAGAAGCAGCCATTCATTCAAAGAGTGCGTAACAGCTCACTAGTCGAGAGGTCCTGCGCCGAAAATGTCCGGGGCTAAAACATGACACCGAAGCCGTGGGATGTATTTATACATCGGTAGAGGAGCATTGCTGACGCGACGAAGCAGTACCGAAAGGAGCTGTGGAGTGTCAGGAAGAGAGAATGCCGGAATGAGTAGCGAGAGGAAGGTGAGAATCCTTCCGGCCGAATATCCAAGGTTTCCAGAGTAAAGCTGATCTGCTCTGGGGAAGTCGGGACCTAAGGCGAGGTCGAAAGACGTAGTCGATGGACAACAGGTTGATATTCCTGTACTGCAGTATAACAGAACTGTGGGGACGTATGTGGAAAGCATGAGCCGGGAATGGAAAGACCGGTACAAGCGAGGTAGGAGTTAAGTTGGCAAATCCGCTTAGCAATCCGAAGACGTGATGTGGAGCGAACTAAAGTAGCGAAGCATGTGAGCCATGTACCAAGAAAAGCCGCTATTGTTTATACTGTACCCGTACCGTAAACCGACACAGGTGGATGAGGAGAGAATCCTAAGGCCGACGGGAGAAGCATTGTTAAGGAACTCGGCAAAATGACCCCGTAACTTCGGGAGAAGGGGTGCCCATCTTTGATGGGCCGCAGAGAATAGGCTCAAGCAACTGTTTAGCAAAAACACAGGTCTATGCAAAACCGAAAGGTGAGGTATATGGGCTGACGCCTGCCCGGTGCTGGAAGGTTAAGAGGAGAGGTTAGCGCAAGCGAAGCTTTGAATTTAAGCCCCAGTAAACGGCGGCCGTAACTATAACGGTCCTAAGGTAGCGAAATTCCTTGTCGGGTAAGTTCCGACCCGCACGAAAGGCGTAATGATTTGAGCACTGTCTCGACAATGCACCCGGTGAAATTGAAGTACCAGTGAAGATGCTGGTTACCCGCGCCAGGACGGAAAGACCCCATGGAGCTTTACTCCAGTTTGGTACTGGGATTCGGTACTGCATGTACAGGATAGGTGGGAGGCTTAGAAGTTGGAACGCCAGTTTCAATGGAGCCACTGTTGGGATACCACCCTTGCAGTATTGGATTTCTAACCAGCCGCCGTGATCCGGCGGTGGGACAATGCCAGGCGGGGAGTTTGACTGGGGCGGTCGCCTCCGAAAGGGTATCGGAGGCGCTCAAAGGTTCCCTCAGAATGGTCGGAAACCATTTGTAGAGTGCAAAGGCAGAAGGGAGCTTGACTGCGACACCGACGGGTGGAGCAGGTAGGAAACTAGGACTTAGTGATCCGGTGGTATAAAGTGGGATTGCCATCGCTCAACGGATAAAAGCTACCCTGGGGATAACAGGCTTATCACTCCCAAGAGTTCACATCGACGGAGTGGTTTGGCACCTCGATGTCGGCTCATCGCATCCTGGGGCTGTAGCAGGTCCCAAGGGTTGGGCTGTTCGCCCATTAAAGCGGTACGCGAGCTGGGTTCAGAACGTCGTGAGACAGTTCGGTCCCTATCCGGCGCGGGCGTAGGATATTTGAGAGGAGCTGTCCTTAGTACGAGAGGACCGGGATGGACGGACCACTGGTGTATCTGTTGGCATACCAATGCCATGGCAGAGTAGCCAAGTCCGGAAGGGATAAACGCTGAAGGCATCTAAGCGTGAAGCCCCCCTCAAGATGAGATATCCCATTCTTAGGAAGTAAGACCCCTTGAAGAGTACAAGGTAGATAGGGCAGAGGTGGAAGTGCAGTAATGCATGTAGCTGACTGTTACTAATCGGTCGAGGGCTTGACCAAGAACGGATGAAGATTTCTGTGTGAACTTTTTAAGGTATATGCCTTAATAGAAGGCCTAGTGGCTCAGTTGGTTAGAGCGCCGCCCTGTCACGGCGGAGGTCGAGGGTTCGAGTCCCTTCTGGGTCGTTAATATGGGATCTTAGCTCAGCTGGGAGAGCATCTGCCTTACAAGCAGAGGGTCACAGGTTCGAGCCCTGTAGGTCCCATTTTTGTTACTATATAGATAGTATATGCCGATGTGGCTCAATTGGCAGAGCAGCTGATTTGTAATCAGCAGGTTATCGGTTCGAGTCCGATCATCGGCTTTTTGAAAATTTCATATTTTCATTATGGGTGGATTCCCGAGTGGCCAAAGGGGACAGACTGTAAATCTGCTGGCAATGCCTTCGAAGGTTCGAATCCTTCTCCGCCCATTTATCTTATATCGCGGGGTGGAGCAGTCTGGAAGCTCGTCGGGCTCATAACCCGAAGGTCACAGGTTCAAATCCTGTCCCCGCAATTCTTTTTTTAGTCAACTGCCCAGTTAGCTCAGTTGGTAGAGCAGAGGACTGAAAATCCTCGTGTCTCTGGTTCGATTCCGGAACTGGGCACTTTCAGTTAATTAGAAAATTTGGGTGTGTAGCTCAGTTGGTAGAGCACTTGACTTTTAATCAAGTTGTCCCGGGTTCGAACCCCGGCACGCTCATTAGTATAGAAAAGAAGTGTTAAATTAGCACTTCTTTTTTTGTGCAGTATGTCGAAAATAAAAAACTCAAAAAACTATAGTGAAAAAATTTTCTGCATGTGCTAGAATTAACATATATAAGGAAAGAGAAAATACGCGATTTATTAGAACGAATTAATCATTAGAAAGGATGATAATATATGATGACAGATGAATTGCGGGAACAATTGATTAAGCAGTTTTCTGCGGAGGTGATTGAAACAAAAGGGGATATGGATCAGGTCTACTATTCTTGCCCGGGATGTGGACGTCCGGTGTCAAAAGGAATGGATAAGTGTGGATGCGGACAGGCATTGAGTTGGAAGAATATTAAGACCTCAGAGGAATCCCAGGGGGTGAAAAAGGCAACATTACAGTTTGAGGTACCAATAGATTTTGCTAAGGGGGATTGCAGAAAATGTCCAATATCTTATATTGGAAAAAGTGATGGAGATAATGTTTATGAATGTCCATTAAAGATGAGAGGTTCTTGTAAATTAGAGATTTCATAGGCTATTTGAAAGAGTATAAGATAAGAAATAAGGGGTAGTGGTACAAAGGCAGGTAACAGGAGTGAAAAATACAAAATCATCAACATTATTAACGGAAGGGGTTATTTGGAAAAAGATGATTGCATTTGCAGTGCCAATTTTTCTGGGTAACCTTTTTCAACAGTTATATAATACAGCGGATTCCCTGATAGTAGGAAATTTTATTGGCAGTGATGCATTGGCTGCGGTAAGTTCATCAGGGAATCTGATTTTTTTAATGGTAGGTTTTTTCAATGGAATTGCCATGGGAGCTGGTGTGGTAATTGCGCGTTACTTTGGTGCGCGTAAAACGGAAGAATTGGAAAAGGCGGTGCATACTTTGGTAGCACTTGGATTAATGGCAGGAGTTGTCTTGACGCTGGTTGGAATGTTGGCGACGCCTTATATTTTACAGTGGATGGGAACACCGGAATCGGTTCTTCCAAATTCTATTTTATATTTTCGGATTTATTTTGCAGGTTCTCTCGGATTTGTTATGTACAATATTTTTGTGGGGATTTTGCAATCGGTAGGGGATAGCCGACATCCGCTCATGTATTTGATTATTTCTTCTATTACTAACATTGCATTAGATTTGTTGTTTATTGCAGTATTAAAAATGGGAGTTGGAGCAGCAGCGGCGGCTACCATTATTTCGCAGATTTTAAGTGCAGTACTGTGTTTTGTGCGTCTGATAAGAAGTAAAGAGGAATATCGTATTCAGGTGAAAAAAATACGGTTCCATGGTAATATGATGAGACAAATTATTAGTAACGGTGTACCTGCGGGAATACAGAATTCTATTATTGCTCTTGCAAATGTGGTGGTACAGTCCAATATAAATGCATTTGGTTCGGCAGCAGTAGCGGGCTGTGGCGCCTATGCTAAGATAGAGGGATTTGGATTTCTGCCGATTAATTGTTTTGCGATGTCATTGACTACCTTTATCAGCCAGAATCTTGGGGCAAAACAGTATGATCGGGCAAAAAAAGGAGCTCGTTTTGGGATTATTTGTTGCATCACAATGGCGGAAATAATAGGGATATTGATTTTTGTGTTTATTCCGCAGTTGGTGGGGGCTTTTGACAATACACCAGCCGTAATACAGTATGGAACTACTCAGGCGAGAACTGTTACATTGTTCTATTTTCTGTTAGCATTGTCTCACTGTCTGGCAGCTATTTTCAGAGGGGCAGGAAAGTCGACTGTTCCTATGGTAGTAATGCTGGTTTGTTGGTGTATGATACGAATTACATATATTACGATAGCAGTACAAATTTTTCCGGTAATTCGGACAGTATTTTGGGCGTATCCGTTGACATGGTCTTTAAGTTCTGTTATTTTTATGCTCTATTTTTTCCGAGCGGATTGGATTCATGCATTTGACCGGCAAGAATAGAATAAGTATAAGGTTTCTGTTTTTTGCACATCATATTATGGAAATAATATGAAAGGCAGGAAATTTTATGGCAACAGATTTTAAGCAGAGTGAAACAATGAAGAACTTAATGCGTGCATTTGCAGGGGAGAGTCAGGCAAGAAATCGTTATACTTTTGCAGCATATCAAGCAAAACAGCAGGGACTGTATGTAATTGAACAGGTATTTCGTTTTACGTCGGAGCAGGAAAGGGAACATGCAGAAGTCTTTTATAATCAGTTACAGGAACTGGCAGGGGAAACAATTCACATTGACGGTGGTTACCCGGTTGATATTAGTCCGAATATTGCAGATTTGCTGAAGATGGCACAGCATAATGAGTATGAAGAGCATGATGATGTATATAAGCATTTTGGAGATATAGCCAAAGAAGAAGGATTCGGGAAAGCGGCAGCCCGTTTTCATATGATTGCGGAAATCGAAAAGCTTCATGGGGATCGATTTGGAGCTTTTGCAAAACTATTGGAGGATAATCAGCTATTTGTTTCTAAAGTGGAAACAAAGTGGATGTGTTTGAATTGTGGATATATTTTTGAAGGAAAAGAAGCACCAAATCAGTGTCCGGTTTGTGAACACGAGAGAGGGTGGTTTGTACGAATGGAATTGGCACCTTTTTGCAGAGATGGTAATTATGAAAAATTCTCTTAAAAACTGTTAAAATTAATATGCAAATAGAAAAATATATGCTAAGATAAATACCGGATTTGGCAAGACCAAAGAACAGAGAAAGTACCGTACGGTGGAGGAAATAGAGAATGAAGAAATACACAATACGAAGAATAATATTTGAATATGCGTTGATTACAGTGGCATCATTGATATTGATTATAGGAGTATATTTCTTTAAGTTTCCAAATCATTTTTCATTTGGCGGAGTAACCGGCTTGGCGGTAGTGTTGAGTGCGGTGACGTCATTGAGTGCCAGTACACTTAACTTTGTGATTAATATGTTGCTTCTGGTATTGGGATTTGTCTTTTTGGGAAAAAGTTTTGGCATAAAAACGGTGTATGTGAGCATTTTGACCTCAGTTGGTTTAAGTGTGATGGAGAAGATTTATCCGATGTCTAAGCCATTCACAAATGAACCTGTGTTGGAACTGATTTTTGCTATTGTACTTCCGGCATTAAGTTCTGCAATTCTTTTTAATATTGGAGCTAGTGGTGGTGGTACAGATATTTTGGCAATGATACTAAGGAAGCACACACCGATTAATATTGGTACGGCATTGTTTCTGGTAGATTTGTCTATTACGATTGCGGCATGCTTTATATTTGATGCACAGATAGGATTATGTTCTATATGTGGTCTTTTGGCAAAGTCTTTAGTGATTGACAGTGCCATAGAAAATATTAATCTATGCAAGTATTTTACAATTATTTGTGATAAACCGGAACCAATCTGTGAATTTATTCATAAAGAACTGATGCGGAGTGCTACTATATTTAAGGCAGAAGGTACTTATGCTCATCAGCAGAAGTATGTAATCCTTACGGTAATGAAACGAAGTCAGGCAGTACAATTACGAAATTTCATTAAAATGAACCAGCCGATGGCATTTATGATGATTACAAATAGTAGTGAAATTATTGGAAAAGGGTTCCGAGGATTAAATTAGTGACTTGATTTAATAAGAAAAATGGTATACAATAGTTAGCATGACGAAGGAGTCTGAGAATATCTCAGGCTCCTTTTGTGCGTTATGAATAGGTAAGTTGTAAGGAAGGGTGATAGATAAGAATGAAAACATTGGAAACGAATGATTGGATGATACTAAATAGTATTATTTATAAAATTTATACAACAGAGAATTCTCTTACGATGCGCCAGCAGCTATTAGAACAGATGAAGATGGTACTGGATTTTGACAGTGCTGATTTTTATCTTGCTTCGAAGGAAAAAGAGGGAAAACTAATAGAACCGGTGATGTATAATTGTGATGAGGATCAGTCTGAAAATTATGAAGAACTTGGAAACAGTAGAGAAATTATGTACAGTGGAAAAAGTTTGGTCTATCGGGAAACTGATATTATCTCAGATGAGAAACGTGTGGAAACAGAGTATTATAAGAAGGTATATCGACCAAATAATTGGCATTATTCCCTTCAAATGATATTGGGAAAGGATAAAGAATTTCTTGGTATAATTACCTTTTATCGTACCATTGGAAAAGATAATTTCCAATATGATGATATTTTTCTGTTGGATTTGTTGAAGGATCATCTTTCTTATCGACTGTATCGTGACCGGCAGGAATGTAATACGGGAAAAGAAAAATTAACGGTTACGGAAGCGGCAGAAAAATATGGACTTACCAGGCGAGAACACATGATACTGCGTTTGTTGATGCAGGGGAAGGACAACAATCAATTGTGTGAAGAACTTTCCATTAGTGTTAATACGTTAAAAAAACATATCCTGAATATCTACCGCAAGTTAGGAATCCGGAACCGTGTGCAAATGTTTAAAATGGTAAAGGAAAGAGAATAAAACCATTAACTCCACTTAGAAAGAATATCTATAATGTCATCTGTGTTATTGGCAAAATGTGTACCACCATGTTGGATAAGAAAGTCTAGGTCGCGGAATCCCCAGGTTACACTAATGCAAGGAATTCCGGAATTATTTGCCGTTGCAATATCTACATCAGAATCCCCCACATAGATACAGGTTTCCGGTGCAGAACCAAGTTCTTTCATAGCCTCAAATACAGTATCCGGTGCCGGTTTTCGGGCAATTTCCTTCGATTCGCCAATTGCAATTGAGATATATGGTGTGAAAAAGTCTTTACACAATTCTTTTACTGCCTGGTCGAATTTGTTGGAAACTATGGCAAGTTTGTAGCTTTGAGTGGATAACTGTTTTAGCAAGTCCATAATTCCGGGAAAAGGCTGGGTAAAATCTTTTTTATGTAATTCATAGTGTTTCTGAAATGTTTTTACACAGTTGTCGTATTCAGGAAAGTTTCGTCCGTTTGGAATAGCCTTTTCAAATAGTACATAAATACCATTTCCAACCATACGGCGCACAGCGTCCTCTGAGTGAGTAGGTAATTGGTATTGTTCTAGCGCATAGTTTACACTATTGGTTAGGTCTGTTAATGTATTTAATAAAGTACCGTCTAAGTCGAAAATGACAGTATCGATTTTAGATGTCATATGAATTCCTCCCTATGTTGTTGTTTCCAAAACATTATAGCAGTTTTGGGATAAATATATCAATAATATTCGCATGGTAGATGGAATATAATTATAGAAAAAATGTTGGAGTTTGCGTGTGAATAAGGAGAAGAAGAGCTTGGCGAAGATAGTGCTGATTTTTGTAGTAGCTTTTTTTGCGGGGCATTTTGCAGCAAGAGCAGTAGATGTGGCAGGTACATCAGCCATACAGTCTTCGGAGGGAAATTGGGGATTGAGTTTTAGGGAGGAAGGAAAGTTGCCAGTGGCAAATGCGTCGATGGAGGAATTAGCAAAATATGATGCGTATTATGCGAAGGATACGGAAGACAAGGTACTATATTTAACTTTTGATTGTGGATATGAAAATGGAAATACACCGGCAATTTTGGATGCATTGAAGAAGCATAATGCGAAAGCTACTTTTTTTATTGTAGGAAATTACTTGTCGACCAGTCCGGAACTGGTAAAGCGTATGGTGGCGGAAGGTCATATAGTAGGAAACCATAGTTATCATCATCCGGATATGTCGGCGATGGATAAAGAAGCTTTTTCCAAGGAGTTAGGGGAGTTAGAAACCTTATACGAGCAGACGATGGGGGAACCAATGAAGAAGTATTATCGCCCACCTCAGGGAAAGTACAGCGAAAATAATCTTAAGATTGCAAAAGAACTGGGATATAAGACATTTTTTTGGAGTCTTGCATATGTAGATTGGGACCCGGATAACCAGCCGAGCCATGAGGAGGCATTTGATAAGTTGTTGAAAAGAGTGCATCCGGGAGCAATTGTATTGTTACATAATACGTCAAAAACCAATAGGGAGATTTTGGATGAATTGTTAACAAAGTGGGAGGAAATGGGATATACCTTTCGGTCGTTGGAGGAATTAACTGGAGCATAGGAGAAAATAGGAGGAAAATTTTGGAGATTTTTGTTGCATTATAAAAAAGAATGTGCTACAATCTTCCATGACACTTTGTGAATATAAATAAGAGAGGGATTAAACATTATGAGAAAAAAAAGTTTAGTAGTTGGTATGGTAATGGTGATGTCCGCTATGATGTTGAATGCATGTGGTGGAAGCTCTAAGGAAGATTATATTGCAGACGTAGAAGCAATCACTGAATTTTCAAATTCTGCAGCAACAGCAGCATCCTCATTAGACATGGATGCATATAACAGTGCTTTGGATGACTTAAGCATGAAGACAAAAGAAGGAAAAGCATTGAAAGCAGATATGGAAGAAATGGGAGATATCTTAAGCGATGCAGTAGATATGATGGAGAATCCAGCTGATGTTGATGAAGATGCAGCAAATGAACTTCAGGAAAAGATGACAAAGATTGCTGAAAAAGCTGAAGAGGATACTAAGGCATTTGTTGAAGCAGCTGAAGAAAGCGGAGTAGAAGAAGAAGATGTTGAAGATTTAAATCTTGGTTTCTAAATTCTTATGGTAACAAAAAGAATTCCTCACAGATTGTGAAGGGATTCTTTTTTGATATGGAGGAAATTAGTATGAAATATTGTGGAAATTGTGGATGCCAGATATCAGATGAAGCTAAGTTTTGTTTGAAATGTGGCGCAAAGCAGGAAGTAGAGCAGCAGAATTATACAGAACCGGAACAGGAAGTGCAACAGCAGAATTATGCAGAGCCGGAACAGGAAGTACAACAGCAAAGTTATGCACAGCCAGATCAAAGTTATATATATGAGCAGCCGGCAGCAGGAACATCAAAGTTTTTATGGAAACCAGCAGTTTTACTTGTGGGAATTGTATTAATTGCGTTAGTCCTGATTTTTGTTCTATTTAAGATATTTGCCGGTGGTGGAAGCAGTACTATGGAGGGGGCAGTAGAAGCGTATTATGAAGCAATTTGCGACAAAGATGGAGAGGCGCTTCTTGATATTACCTGTTCTGATTCTATGGTGAAAGCCTTAGAGGAAGAAACCGGTTATGATAAGGAGGAAATAGCTGAGGCAATGGGGGAATCCATCGAATACAGCTATGAAGATTATAGTAAGATTAAAAGTATTAAAATTGAAGATGAAGAAGAGATGAGCAAATCAGAACTGAAAGCAGGTCTGGCGGAGATAGAGGAAGAAACCGGAGTAAATGTAAAGATTTCAGAAATGTACGAGGTGGAAGTCTCCTTCAAATATTATGATACTTATTATGAAGAGTGGGATGAAGATACGGAATATCTCATGGTGTACAAATCTGGTTCCGGTTGGTATGTATTTCCTTTTGGAATGTAGGGACCGAGATTTTATAAAAACATAGTTTTACAGATAGTAATGCCTGTATCTGTTTGGAAGAATCTGATAATCCATACCATCTATATTAGTGTAGGTGTGGTGATGGGCTACCAGATAGCAGACGCGGTCAATGACATCTGAATCATAGGAAAGAGAGGACAGAAGTTCTCTAGCTGGGGCAGGACCTTCCTGCTCCTGAAGTTTTCCATTACAATTGCCGAACTTAGCTTCGGCATTTTTTATTCCAATATCATGAACAATAGCAGCAGTCTCTAGAATATGCTGTGTCTTAACATCTAGTTTTTCTGATTCTCCAATTAGTTTTGCAAATTCATATACTTTTAGAAAATGTTGAATACGTTTTGAATCTTTCGCATTGTAAGCAATCATTTTTAATATCAATTTATTATTCTTATTCATGGAAATTCTCCTTTAATAAAAATGTATTTTTGTTGTAATCCAGAATTCCTTCTTTTTTTAGTTTCCCTAATTCATTGGACATGGCACTCCGGTCTACAGAAAGATAGTCAGCCAATTGCTGTCGATTAAAGGGAATAGAAAAGGAAGGACTTTTGGCTTTTAGAGACTCTGCGGACAGATAGGAAAGTAACTTGTCACGGGTAGTTTTTTGGGACATATGCTCTACTTTCCGGGTCAGGGTCAGATTCTTTTGTGCCAGAGTAGCCAGTAAATTGTGAATCAATCTGGTATGAAACTGACATGCCGAAGAGCAGGTAGTCAGAATTTTTTGAAAGTCCAGAAAGAGAATCTCACAGTCTGAGGAAGCTATCACACTGACTTCTAAAGGAACCGTACCGATACAAGCATAGGTCTCAGCAAAGAGAAAGCCGCTGGAAACTTCTGAAAGGATAGACCGATTGCCCCAGAAGTCTTCTTTTATGATAAGCGCAGAACCGCTTAGTACCATTCCGACCTCGTGAATCATATCTCCGGTATGCAGAATAAACGATTCTTTCGCATAAGAAGAAACATGTGCAGAGAGGCAGTTCAGCATGGAGGATATGTCTTCCTTATCAATTCCGGTAAAAAGTGTAGTGTTACTTAACAGCGTCAAATATTTTTCCATTTTTCCCTCAAAATTTTAAATTTGTTGTAAAAACAACAGAAATGTTAGAAACATTTTATTATAATCAGAGCATAAAGTCAAGAAAGATTAGGAGGACGCAAAATGGTAAGAAGAATTATAGAGATTGATGAAGAAAAATGCAATGGCTGTGGATTATGTACAAAAGCCTGTCATGAGGGAGCAATCGGCATGGTAGATGGAAAGGCAAAGCTTTTGCGGGACGATTATTGCGATGGCTTAGGCGATTGTTTGCCGACTTGCCCTACCGGAGCAATTCAATTCGTTGAGAGGGAAGCAGCAGCTTATGATGAAGCAGCAGTAAAAGAAAAATCTAAGTTGTCTCAGTGGCCGGTACAGATTAAGTTGGCACCGGTCAATGCTCCTTATTTCCAAGGAGCAAATTTGCTGATTGCAGCAGATTGTACTGCATATGCTTATGGGGATTTTCATAATCGTTTTATCAAGGGAAAGATAACACTTATCGGATGTCCGAAATTGGATATGGTGGAATATGCAGAAAAATTAACAGAGATTATTTCTAACAATGACATAAAGAGTGTTACCGTGGTGCGAATGGAGGTTCCATGTTGCGGCGGAATTGAGTACGCAGCAAAGACGGCACTGCAAAATAGCGGAAAATTTATTCCGTGGCAGGTAGTTACTATTGCAACGGATGGAAAAATTTTAAGTGAAATATAAAATCAGACAGAATAAATATAGCATGAATAGGAGAAAAGAAATGAAAAATCAGATGTTTTGTTTTCAATGTGAACAGACTGCGGGATGCAGTGGATGTACCGGAGCGCAGGGAGTTTGTGGAAAGACTGCGCAAACAGCGAAACTTCAGGATGAACTGACAGGAGCATTAATTGGGCTGGCAAAGGCGTGTGGAAATAATCCATATACAAAAGAAACTACTAGAATTATTATAGAAGGACTTTTTACAACCATTACAAATGTAAATTTTCATGATCAGGTTTTGGAGGAGATGATTCAGAAAGTACATGAGGAAAAGGGACGGATTGTGCCAAATTGCAGTAGTTGCGGAGCACCTTGTGGAAATACTTCCGACTACAATATAGAGGACCTTTGGGAAGCCGACGAAGATGTCCGTTCTTTAAAATCTTTGATATTGTTTGGTATCCGTGGAATGGCAGCGTATGCGTACCATGCGTGGGTGCTGGGATATTCGGATGAGGAAGTGAACCAGTTCTTTTATCGGGCTTTGGCAATTATCGGAAATGAATGGGAGCAGGAGGATTTACTACCAGTTGTATTGGAAGTAGGAAAAATAAACTTAAAGTGTATGGAACTTTTGGATCGTGCAAATACGGAGACGTTTGGAACACCTGTGCCTACAAAGGTTTCCATGGAAGTGGAAAAGGGACCGTTCATTATTATTACAGGACATGACCTATACGACTTAAAGTTGTTATTAGAACAGACTAAGGATAAAGGAATTAATGTGTATACTCATGGGGAAATGCTTCCGGCACATGGCTATCCGTTGTTAAAACAGTATCCACATTTGAAAGGAAACTTTGGCACTGCATGGCAGAATCAGCAGAAGGAATTTGATGGAGTTCCGGCGCCGATTCTCTATACCACCAACTGCCTGATGCCTGTGAAGGAAAGTTACGCAGATCGCGTATTTACCACTGAAGTTGTGGCATATCCGGAAATGGTTCATATTGGAGAGGAGAAAGATTTTACCCCGGTAATTGAGAAGGCCTTGGAGCTCGGTGGATATGAGGGAAATAAAATCTTTACCGGAATAAATGGCGGTAGTGAGTTGATGACCGGATTTGGGCATGGTACTGTACTTGGAGTGGCAGACCAGTTGATTGAGGCAGTAAAAGCAGGAGAAATCAGTCACTTCTTTTTAGTAGGTGGTTGTGATGGCGCAAGAACCGGAAGAAACTATTATACGGAGTTTGTAAAACAGACGCCAAAGGATTCCATTATCCTTACATTAGCTTGCGGAAAATACCGTTTTAATGATTTGGATTTAGGAACCGTCAAAGGACTTCCAAGAATTATGGATATGGGACAATGTAATGATGCATATAGTGCTATTAAAGTTGCAGTGGCATTAGCAGAAGCGTTTGAATGCTCCGTCAATGAACTTCCGTTGTCCATGGTACTTTCCTGGTACGAACAGAAGGCGGTCTGCATTTTGCTGACCCTGCTTCATTTGGGGATTCAGAATATTTTTCTGGGACCAACACTTCCGGCGTTTCTCTCAGAAAACGTAACGAAGTTTTTGGTAGAAGAGTATCATATTTCACCGATTAGTACGCCGGAAGAGGACTTAAAGAAAATAGCAGAAGTATATTAAATTTTCTAAAAATGTGTTAAACTGTTGGCAGAAAGAAAAGGGGATGAATAATATGATTTTTCTAAAAGCCAACATAGAATTAAAGCATACATTTGAACGATTGATTCAGACCATGGATGTACCGGTAAAATGGAATGACATTTTTGTAGTTCTGAATAATTATCTGATATTACCGGGGGAAGTACGCTCTCTGGTGTTTAATTTCGATAATCGCAAGGTAAATACCAATGTGATAGAGATTCCAATTGTAGAAGAGGCCATTCGCCCCATAGAGGAAAATGAGTTAGTTATTAATGTATTGAATATGATACTGTATGCATTTGGAAAGTGGGGAACGATTAAGGGGATAAAGGTAGAGAAGGATTATGCGCAGTTAAACGTATTGTTTACAGAGATATTGAAAGAAATAAAAGTAGAGCCGGGATACCGGGATGACAATTTTCGTTTTTACCAGAATGGCATCCAAATTACTTATGAGGATGTGATGCAGGCAGCAATGGAAGCCGGAGAAAAGAAGAAAGAAGAGGAAGAAGAGGAGGCTGAAGAAGAGAAGTTAGGGCTCTGGCATAATATGCGTTGGGTTACTACGGCTGCTTCCTTTCAGAAAAGTGAACTGGATCAGATAGAGCAGGAAACGGAACGAATTGGAAATAACTTCTATATGGTGGGATATCAGTGCCCGAATTGTGGAAAAAACATACACATGGTGGTCTATCCTGTGGATAAAGAGTTCCCGGTAGAAACAGATGAAGGAAAGGTCTATCTGGCAAGAGCCTATGCCTGTGACATGTGTAACCGATTTTATACGCCAAGACCGGGAAAACTGTTAGGGGAAGGAGATATTTATCTCCTAGATTTTGAAGATGACCGAAACGCCTATGAGGATTATCAGGAGTTGCTGGGAAGTCGGGGGGAGAAGACCAGTAACTATAAGTTCAATGAATATGAATGGGAACGGAATAAAAAGAAGTCAGAAGACCAGGCAGAAGAGGAAGGGCCGGAAGAAGAGGATGAATTAGAGGAATTCACAGAAGAGGAATTGGCAAATCTGACAGAAGAAGTGTTAGAAGAAATGCCGGAGGAAAAATTGCAGAGGATAGCAGAAAAGCTGGAAAACGGGTTTTATGATAAGAGGAAACTCCCGGATTCCGGCTTAAAACTGCAGGATAAAGTACGGAAGGTGAGAAAGAAAAGGGAAAAGACATCACAAGAACAACAAAGTATTAACAAGCAAAGTTCGGAGGCAGAGAAGGTTTCGGAAAGGTCATATAAGGCGGAAGCAGATATTAAGCAAACCGATACTAAAGCAGAATTTCAGAAGTCTGAGATTTCCGGGCAATCTCAAGATGCACTAGTTGCAGAAAAGGTACGGGAAAAGTATGAAGCGCGAATGAAGGTCATAGAGCGTATGTCTCCAAGACAGCTAAAGGAACTGCGTGGAAACGTAAAAAAGGAAAAGGCACTTTCCGACCCGGAGAAACAGTCATATGTGGAAAAGATAGAGCAATATATCCATAAGAGTCAGAAGAAAGAACTAGAAAAAAGGGCGGAGAATGGAAGAAAGGGCAATTATGCCCAATTGTGCCGGAGCATAGAAGAGATAGAAAAGTCAGATTGTCCTGCTGAAATGAAGGAGCCTATACTTGCACCTTTATATGAATTAAGAAATCAGAAGGCGCAGGCAGAGGCAGAACAATTGATTGCCAATATGCCGGCAGTAATGGACAGAAAAAGATATAAGTTGTTTCGAGAAAAACTGAATCAATATAAAGAGGCAGATATTACACCGTATGAAGAAAAACTGGAAGCAAGAAGGGAGCAGGCAGAGCAGCAGGAAATTGAAAATATGGTAAAGCGTGCAGGAAAAAACGACAGAGGAGCGTTATATAGAGTATGGCAGCGTCTTCAGGAGCCGGATTTTTCGAAAGAGAATACACAAAGACCATTGGAGGAACTTTATCGGCGGATTCAGAAGCTGGATGAAGCAGCTATTGACAGAATCTGTCCGGATATCATGGGGATGAGCTTTGAAGAATGCAAAGAGGCTTATGAAAAAATTGCAAAAGGTATGTTTTTACCCGAGATAAAGAGTAATACTTTGGAAATGATAGACAAACGCCTGACCAAGATGAAGTCTGATGAAAGTGAATTGTTAGTAAGGAAACTACAGGAAGAACTAAGGGGAAAGGTAAAAGATACCTCAAGTCTTCATTACAACGATGCTAGAAAGGTGATGATGGGAGAGTGGAAAGGAACAGAAGCGGACATTGTAAATTGTGCTGTGAATACTTATGCATCTGAGCATAGCAAATATGAATATCCAATCGTAGTCTGCGATTCCACACATAAGGGGACAGGGCGGGAAGGATTCCTGTTAACCCCGGAGCATCTTTTTTATAATAGTACCTTCAGCAGTGAGAGCATTCCGGTGCTTCAGATAAAAAATATTTCCTATAGTACGGGACTTTTGAATAAGGGGATTTATGTACATCAGAAAAACGGAGAAAAGACCAAAATTCCAGTGGGATTGTCAACGAAAGACTGGGAAGGTTTTGTCAGTGTTATGAAAGAGTTCATACAATACCTTCAGGAAAAACCAGAGTCCAGAAAGGTTTCGTATTTGGCGAAAGAGGAACATGAGGTAAAATGCTGTTATCGGTGCGGTTATGTTTATAAGGGAGGGGAGGTTTGTCCGAAGTGCGGAAGTAGGTCGAATAAGTAGATAGAAAAGATGGTGAATGATGCTGAATATAGCAATTTGTGATGATGAAGTATATTACAGAAGTAAGATAGAAACGGGAATAAGGCAGATATTACAGCAGAAAAATATCTGCGACTATAGAATTGATATATGGAATTCCGGAGAAGAATTGTGTGAGAATCAGGAATGGTTGAAAGAATATCAAGTTGTTTTTCTGGATGTGGAAATGAATCAGATATCGGGAATGGAGGCAGCACAGATTATTAAAAGTGTAAATGAGGAGTGTTGTCTTGTATTTGTAACGGCTTTTATTGACTACGCTATGGAAGGGTATAAGGTACAGGCAATCCGGTATTTGCTAAAGAAAGATTTGGATAGCAATCTTTCGGAATGTATAGAAGCAGTTTTACAAAAAATAGATTTTGACAACCAGAAGGAAAGATTTGCTTTTCAAGAAGGGGAGAAGGAGCTTTTTGTCAACCAGATTCTTTATATAGAAAGTGACCGACATAAACTGATATTTCATGTGAAAGGTAAAAAAGAGGAATTGTTGATTTCTAGTGGGAAGTTGGATGATATGCAAAAGAGATTGGAGCAATATGGATTTATTCGGGTTCATAAGAGTTTTCTGGTAAATGTAGAAAAGATTGTGTTAATAAAAAATTACAGAGTAATATTAGAGAATGGAGAAGAACTTCCAGTACCTAGAGAAAAGTTCCGTCAGGTGAAAGAACAGTATTTGGAGATGGAGGGAAGGATATAGTGGGAGTAATAGATTTTATATCTAGTCTAGTAATGACAATTATAGAGGCATTGGCATGTGATTTATTTTTTCAGACTTTTATGAAGGAGAGATTTCCAAAGAAGCCTTGGGTACGAATGATAATACTCATCTTACTTACAGTATTATGGGTAATTACATCAGTAAATATGTCAATTTTTTGGATAAAAGCGATTATTTGTACTAGTATAGTTGTTATGTTAATGCTGATACTTTATAAGGCAAGTGTATGGAGAGTACTTTTTGGGGCTATATGTTATGAGGGAATAAATTGGGGAATGGATTTGATATTAATGGCAATATATCAGTTTTTTGTAGATGAAACAGCAACTGAAATGATACAAAAAGAGGGGAAAATTACGCTGTTGTGGGTTTTGTTTAAATTGGTAATGTTTTTGGTGATTGTTGGCATTAATAGAACGTTTTCAAAACGAGATTATCAAATGTTGAGAGATAATGAATGGGTTCGGTTTTTATTTTTACCGATATTTACAATAGTAGCAATGCTTTTTATGGTAGTAGATGAGAAAATGGGAAGAATGACAATGTTTGTATTATCCACAGGATTGGTTGTGGCAAACGTGATACTTTTCTATTTAATTCGAGATTTTGCAAAGCGCGAAGAAGCAGAACATATGGCGAAGTTGCAACAGGAGCAAAGAAATGGACAGATAGAAATTTACGAGAATATGGAGCGTTATTATAACCAACAAAGAAAGAGTGTTCATGAATTTAAAAATCATATGGGGTGTATTCAGGGATTGCTGCAGGAGGGCAGAGAGAAAGAAGCCTTGGAGTATATAAGAAAAGTAAATCATTCATCGGAACAATATATCAGCAGTTTTGCAACACAAAATCCTGTGGTGGATGTAGTAATGAACCAGAAATATCAGCAGGCAAGATTAGCAGGAATCAACGTAGTAGCAGTAATGAATGATTTAAAAGGGATTCCTATGGCAGAAGAGGATTTGGTAGTGCTTTTGTCTAACTTGTTGAATAATGCCATAGAAGCATGCAGTAGGTTAAAGAAGAAACAGCGGGAAATAAAATTTAAGTTTATACAAAAGCAGGAAAAGGTAGTATTATCTATAAAAAATCCTATAGAGAAAAGACTTATTAAAGTGAATAACCAAATTAAAACTGCAAAACGAAATGAAAAAGAGCATGGAATAGGACTAGGGAATGTAGCAAGGATAATTGAAAAATATGGGGGAGAGGAAATGTATAGTGATGAGGGCGGAGAGTTCTCATATGTCATTGTATTTTCCAGAGAAGAAATGAAAATGAAATATGAAGAAATACAAGCGCGGTCATGATATGACCGCCTTTTTTTGCAATTTACCGCCGATTGGTGCCAAGAGTATGTTATGGAATTGAGAAATATGGTATATAAAGGGGGGAGGAGGAGAGAGGATATGTACGCTTTAGCAGAATACCTCACAAGATGTCTCATTTCAAATCATATTGTGGGAAAAGAACAGGAAGAAGAATATGTATATGGATTTCAGATACTCTTTGGAAAGTTATTGAGCTACACCACTTTAATATTGCTTTCTGTATATTATGGAGTTTTGATTCCAGGACTTATTTTTATGGGAGTGTTCTTTTCCCTACGGGGGAGAACAGGAGGTTATCATGCAAAAACATCATTAAGATGTTATTTGGTAACAGTAGCCAGTTACTTGTTGGTAGTGCAGATTGGTTCATCCGTATTAATAGAAAGGGAGTATATTTCTGTTATTATTTCTATAGTGTCTGTTATTACTGTGTTTGTATTTGCACCGGTAAATCATCCGAATTTAATGCTGGATGGACAGGAAATACAAGTGTGTCGGCAATCATCCAGGTGGTTGGTAAGTATGGTGGCCGGATGTATCTGGATAGCATATGCATTACCAATAAGAACAATATGTATTGCATACGCAGTCATGGGATTGGGGTTGGATGCCCTGACAATACTCATGGCGAAAATAACAGGACAGGAGGTGAAGGAAGAATGAAGATGGAAGGAAAGAAAAGGGTATTAACAGTGCTTGGAAAAGTGGTGGGAGAAGAAGTGAAAAGAAGGGAAGAGGAAAAGGGACCATTTTGTACTGGCTGGTTTTATCAGCCGAAAAGACCAAATACCAAAAAGTGAAAGGTTTAATTATAACAAGTGACGGATAGAAAAGGAATTGTAATGTAAAAAAGTAGGAGGAGTTTGAAGTTTATGAAGAGAATAAAATTATTTGTGCTGGTGGCAACATGCTTGTGTATGGTTGGAATAGGAATTCCGGCGCGTGCGCAGACAGTGAATTATAACATAACTGTTCAAAAGGGAGGAAATAGTCCGGATCCTATTTCAAAAAGAGCAACTAAAGCAGACAAGGAACAACGTTTTTATGCGATAGCAACAGGGTGTTTAAGCGGATCAGGTGTTGTCAGAGCATACTCTCAACAGCTCAATGGTGAAGTAAGGTCAAATTCTTTGGTTATATCCAGCTATAATATAGGGATTAGGCAAAGTGCTACTTACACATCTAATGCTCCAGTGGGAGTGTATTATTATATGCAAACGTTTTGGGATAGTGGTGAGACAAATACTATAAATTTGGTAGGACGTTATACACCGTAAGGAGGAGAAAATGTATGGAAAAAAAGAGGAAAAGAAAGATATATGTATTGATGATATGTTTTGGGATTTGCGTAATGTCGTTGCCAATTTGTGCCCAGACGGTAAATTTTAATATAACGGTCAGTGATTCAACGAGAATAGATCCAATTTCAAAGCGTGCGCAGAAGGCAGACAGTGAGCAAAAATATTATGTAACAGTAACACAAAGGTCAGGAACGGGAACAGTGCGTGCACATTCAGAACGTATTGATGGAGGGGTTCTTTCTGATTCAGTGTATATAACGTCAGCAAGTGCAGGGATAAAGAAGTCTGCATCATATTATACTACTGCAAATTCGAATGCGTATTATTTTCTAAATTGCTACTGGGAATCAGGAAAAGGTGAGGTTAACATGTTGGGAAGATATACACCATAATGTACTGCGTAAAACTGGAATCAATAAATGATTCCAGTTTTATAAATAATAGATAAGCAGGAGAGAAGAGAAATGAAAAAAATAAAATTATTATTTGTATGTAGCATAGCTGTAGTGTTATCTGCTTGTGGTGGTGAACAAGGAGAAAATACAAATCCACAACAAGTATTAAATAGCCAACAGGAAAAAAGTAACAATTCAGAAACCGACAATGTAGAAAAAGAGAAAATGAATATTCCTGAAAAATACGAGGCAGAGAGTGATAATGTAATATTTACAACAGAAATACATGTAAATCAGGAAGTGAGAAACGAGCCAGGATTAAAGAACGTGACAGCAGTTCGCAAAAAGATAGATAAAGATAAGGTGTACCAACAGCTTTTTCAAGGGGTGGAGGTAGAAACAGAAGATAAACAGGAAATAACACTTAATGATGGAAGCAGTATTACCGAATATTACTATTATGGAAAAAATAAAGAGTTTTTGAATGTAAGTCCAAGAGTGGTGCAATATAGTACAGCATTTTATAATTATATCTACAATTGTGTGGATTTAAGCGAGGGAGGGAATCTAAATAGTTATGCACAAGATACGGATTTTTCTTTTTGTTCTCGTGAAGATGCTTTGAAAAATATATCTACAGAATTAGGACAGATGGGGATTGAACTAGGGGAGATAGAGTATCAGGTGTATGCGTTAGATTATCAGACATTACAACAAAATGAGTATGCAATGGATATGGATGGAAATGAGGATACCAGTATATATAAAGATAATTGGTCAGAAGAGGATAATTGTTATTATTTCTTTATACGCCAGAAGGTTGGAAATCTTCCGGAATATCATCCATATAGCGATTTATTTAAGAATCCAATAGAGGAAAATGCACCAATAAAGGTACTGTATTCAAAAAACGGAATAGAAAGTCTGGAAATAGAAAGATTGTATGATTTTACGGAAAGTGAAGATGAAACAATCGAGTTAATGTCTTTTGATAAAGTGGCAGAGGCGGTGGCATATAAGTATAATCAATTGCTTACAGGGGCGAAATATGTCATCACAGATGCGACATTATATTATATGACAGAAAACGTGGGAGATGGAACATATCAGATGTTCCCGGTGTGGATTTTTAATGTAGAGGAAACCATAGAAAGTAATGGTAAGACCACGAGCAGTTCGTTATTAGTATTCGTAAATGCCCAGACAGGGGAAGAAATTGCAATGGAGGATAAGTATTAGTGAAACAGAGAATACATTATTTCCGGATGGATATGTGGCGTTGTATGAAATCGGGAAAAATGTTGGTGGGAGCATTGGGAGTATGGTTTTCCCTTCTATTAGCTAGTGGAAATCAAGTTGGAAGAAACGTGTTTGATTTGTATACGGGAGCACTTTATGGAGTTCCGTTTTTGTTGACCATGTCTTTTTGTGCTTTTTCGTATGCAGATTGTTTTTGTGATGACTTTGAGACAAAGTATATTCGTACAGAATTGATAAGGGGAAATCTGAAGCGTTATACACTTTCAAAAATAATAGTGACATTTATAGCTTCTGTGATAACGATGATATTGGGAACCTGTATTTATGTATTCATATTACATATGTGGATGCCTTTTGGGAGTGGTGATAGAGAAACAGGGGTGTATGGTCAGCTTTTAGAAACGGGTGGATTTCGTTATTTTTTGGGGAATGAAAATTATATTATATATTTTATTTTGGTCGCATTGCAGTTGGGATTGCTGGCAGGTATATTATCTATATTTGCGTCTTATATATCTTTGTATATATCCAATAAACTGTTCGTGTTATCTGTTCCAATGATTGGCTACTATTTGCTGTATTATTATATTTCGGCGTTAGTGGGAGATACAAAGTTCTTTAAGGTAAAGGTAGTTTTTGATGCAACTTACGGATTAAAAGTGTGTGAGAATGATTTGTTTGCATTCTTATATGCACTGTTTGCAGCGGTAATAATCGGAGGCATTTTAACATTGGGGATTTATTGTAAGATACGGAGGAAATTAGAACGTGAATAATATTTTAATTACTTGGAATATGACGTGGAAAACCTTTGTGCAACGTTTCTGGAATATAAAGATAGGTATTTTTGCAGTATTGTTATTTTTTCTTGAGGATATTTTTCTGCATGGATTACGGAAATTTTGTGTTGCAGTTCAGTATCCGGTGACGCCTTGGGTCTTTACATTTTTGATGTCTGATATTTATTTTCAGATATTGGTGATGGCATTTGTCATTTATTATTATTCCAATGTGCCATTTATGCAGCAGTGGGGGATGTATCAGGTAATACGGGCAGGAAGAGCTCGTTGGGCAATTGCACAGATTGGAAGTATTGTATTGAGTGCAGTGGGGATTACTACGATTGTATTTTTGGAAGAGATTATACTGTTAATACGACATATGGAATTTAGGACAGATTGGGGAAAGGTTTTGTATACAATTGCGTTGACCAATGCTGGAACAGAATATAATATGTACATTATCAGTAATCCAATAACTATGAATAAGTATACAGCATTAGAGGCTACAGGGCTTACTATACTTTTAAGTATCATGGTAATTAGTTTTATTGGATTGCTTATGTTTGCAATTAGTCTTTTTATGCCCCGAATTGTAGCAGTCAGTGCAGCAGGAATTTTATTAGTACTTCCGGTATTTGGGAAAAATATTGCAGTATCTGCGCAGAAGCTTTTCAATTGTTTTTCGCCAGTCTCATGGATGAGGGTGGCAGAGATTGGTGGAGAGCAGTTGAGTTATCAGATTATGCCGGAACTATCCTACATTTTGCCGGTATTGATTTGTTTGTTGGCAGTGCCTGTTATCGTCATTTTATGGCGGGTGCAAACCATAGAGTTTCGATGGAATAAGGAAGATTAGAGGAGAGAGTGTATGGATGTAATAAAAGTAGTGAATGGTTCAAAAAGTTTTGGAAGTCATCAGGTTCTGAAGGAAGTAAATATAACATGTTCTGAAGGGGGAATATATGGAATTATTGGGAGAAATGGTTCCGGGAAGACAGTTCTTTTTAAATGTATCTGTGGTTTTTTAACTTTAGACTCAGGTGATATTTATATAGGTGAAAAGAGGTTAAAAAAAGATGTGAATATGCTGACAGGTGCTGGAATTATTATAGAGGAACCATCTTTTTTAAGAAATTATAGCGGATATAAAAATTTAGAATTCTTATACATGATAAGAAATAAAAGGGATAAAAAGCATATATGCGATATATTAGAAATGGTAGGACTTGAACCGGATTCGCATAAGCATGTGGGAAATTATTCTATGGGAATGAGACAGCGATTGGCAATAGCACAGGCTATTATGGAAGATCAAAAGATATTGATTCTGGATGAGCCTATGAATGGTTTAGATAATCATGGCGTGGAAGAAATGAGAAGGTTATTTTTAGAATTGAAAAAAGAGGGGAAAACAATTCTTTTGGCAAGCCATAATAGAGAGGATATAGAAATTCTTTGTGATGAAGTATATGAAATGGACGGAGGCATTTTACAACGGAAAGCAAGAAAATAAACAGAAGAGTTTAGACGTAGTGATATGGTAGAGTGCTCTGATTGTCTTTTCTTGCGATTTACCGTCGATTGATGTCTGGAGTATGTCATAGAATGGAGAAACATGCTATATAAGAGAGAAGGAGACAATAGTTATGAAGAAAAAGATTGCGCATAACCTATGTATCATGTTTGTAATTATTATATCGACAGAGCTAATAGCTTGTGGAAAAGCCAATACAGGAAAAGAAATCGATACCCTTGCTGATGCCAAAACAGATTTGTATAAATCGGCGGCAGAATTAGAGGCGAATGCAATGGTTGTTGTAAGGGTAGAAAAAACAGAGGAAGAGGAAAATGTCATAAAAGATGTGGGAGTTCCTTACACTTATTATGGTTATACGAAATCTATGGTGGAAGTGAAAGAAGTTATGAAGAATCTATCAGAGCAGTCCATAGAAATTGGTGATAATATTCAGATTTTAGAAAACCAATTTTTTTATACAGATGAGGAAGGAACGAAAGTAACATGTCATGTAAATCATTATAAAATGATGGAACCGGGAAATGAATATATTCTTTACTTAAAATATTCAAAGGAAGATGAATGGTTTGCTATTTTAAGTGGGGTGTTTGGTAAAATTCCAATTTCGGAAGATGAAGAATTGGTATTCCCTTCTTCTAAAGTTACTTTTTTGGATGGACAACCACAGCAAGACGGAGATGATTCATATGAAAAAAAGATTATGGAAAAAATCAGAGAAGAAAGTCTTGAACAATACAAGAAAGACTAAAAGAGTGGAATTAGCAGCAGGAAATATGATTCTTTCAGTATTCCTGCTGTTTTTTTTTGCATGTTGAAAGTGTAATCTTTCCGTTTTCTTTGCAAAGATTTTACAAGAATTTTTCATTAATTGGTGTATATATTTTACTTTACCCTCTTATACTCATTCTTGCAGTCGAGAGAACGGCTGAGAAAATGAATATAGTATGAAAAAAGAGAGGAAGAAAAAGATTATGAAAAAATTCATCGTAGCTCTTATGATTACTGCAATGACAGCTACCGCAATGGTTGGGTGTGGTTCTGAAAACAATGCAGCAGCAAACAACAAGGCAAACACAGAAAATGATGCAAATGCAGAAGACAATGCAGACGAGGAAGAAGAGACAGACGCATCAGGTGTAACTGGACCAATTACTGTTGTATCTCGTGAGGATGGTTCAGGAACAAGAGGTGCATTCATTGAATTATTCGGAATTGAAGAAAAAGATGATGCAGGAAATAAGGTTGACCATACTACAGAAGAAGCTGTAATTGCAAACAGTACAGAAATCGTTTTATCTAATGTTGCAGGTGACCCAAATGCAATCGGATATGTATCTCTTGGTTCTTTAAGTGACGAAGTAAAGGCATTAAAGATTGATGGAGCAGAAGCTACTGTAGATAATATCAAGAGTGGTACATATAAAATCTCCAGACCATTTAACATTGCAACAAACGGAGCTCCAAGTGATGCAGCTCAGGATTTCATCAACTTTATCTTAAGTGCAGAAGGACAGAAAGTAGTAGAAGAAAAAGGATATATTGCATCTGTTGATAATGCGGAAAGCTTCGAAAGCACCGGAGTTTCCGGAAAAGTTGTAATCGCTGGTTCTTCTTCAGTAACACCGGTTATGGAAAAATTAAAAGAAGCTTATGAAAAAGTAAATCCAGATGTAGAAATCGAAATCAACCAGAGCGATTCTACCACAGGTTTACAGGCAGCAATGGATGGAACAGCTGATATCGGAATGGCTTCCAGAGAATTAAAAGATAGCGAAAGCTCTTTAACACCTACTGTTATCGCAATTGACGGTATTGCAGTAGTAGTAAATAATGAAAACACTGTTGACGAAATGACAGCAGACGAAGTTAAGGCAATCTTCACAGGTGAAACAACCACTTGGTAAAATTACCAGGTTCACCTTTATTTGATATCCCAACCCTGAAAGGGACTGCTACTGATAGCAGTCCCTTTCAACCACAAAAAAATGAAGGAGTAATTATGCGAAAATTAAAAGAAAATTTTGCACATGTTATTTTTTTCATAGCAGCACTTACCTCTATTTTGGCGGTTCTGCTGATTTGTGTATTCCTATTTGCAAATGGAATACCGGCTATGAAGGAAATTGGTTTTTTCTCATTTTTGACAGGAACAAAATGGGCACCAAATAATTCTCCGGCGTCTTTTGGAATTTTTCCTATGATTATCGGAAGTCTCTATATCACTGCAGGAGCAATTATTGTAGGTGTGCCAATTGGTATTTTAACAGCAGTTTTTATGGCACATTTTTGTCCACCGAAAATATATGGTCCACTAAAAGCTGCCGTAGACCTTCTTGCGGGGATTCCTTCCGTTGTATATGGATTCTTTGGTCTGGTGGTATTAGTGCCTTTTATGCGTGGACTGTTTTCAAAGTTAGGATGTAGCGGAACCAGTATTTTGACAGCTTCATTGTTGCTGGGACTGATGATTCTTCCAACAATTATTGGAGTTAGTGAATCAGCAATCCGTGCTGTGCCGGAAAGCTATTATGAGGGAGCGTTGGCACTTGGAGCAACACATGAAAGAAGTGTGTTTTTTACTGTAGTTCCGGCTGCAAAGTCTGGTATTATGGCAGGTGTTATCTTGGGAGTCGGACGTGCAATCGGAGAAACTATGGCAGTTATTATGGTAGCTGGAAATCAGGCGCGTATTCCGAATAGTATTTTCCAGGGAGTGCGTACACTTACTGCAAATATTGTAATCGAGATGGGATATGCGGCAGACTTACATAGACAGGCATTAATTGCTACCGGTGTCGTATTATTTGTATTTATTTTAATTATCAACTTGCTGTTTTCCATTTTGAATAGGAGGAATGAAGCATGAAAGACCAGAAAATTAGCAAAGGAAAACGTGGTCCTTTGTCCTGGATATTGTATATCCTGGTAATGGGGGCGGCGCTCATTACTTTTTCCGCATTGATTTTCCTTATTGTATATATCCTCTGGAATGGAATTCCACATATCAAGCCAAGTCTTTTTGCATGGGAATATAACAGTGAGAATGTATCGCTGATGCCGGCGCTGATTAATACGCTTTTGATTACCATTGTTACTCTAATTGTAGCAGTGCCTATTGGAATTGGTTCAGCTATTTATATGGTGGAATATGCGAAAAAAGGAAATAAGATTGTAAAGGTCGTAAGAATTACAGCAGAGACTTTGTCTGGTATTCCTTCTATTGTATATGGTCTGTTCGGTATGTTATTTTTTGTAACAACATTGAAATTCCGTCTTTCTCTATTGGCGGGTGCACTGACGCTGGCAATCATGATTTTGCCATTGATTATGAGAACCACAGAGGAGGCTTTAAAATCCGTACCGGATTCTTACCGTGAGGGAAGCTTTGGGCTTGGTGCCGGACGGGTTCGTACCATTTTCAGAATTGTACTTCCGGCAGCTGTTCCCGGAATTCTTTCCGGTATTATTCTTGCTATCGGGCGTATCGTAGGTGAGACAGCAGCTCTTATGTACACAGCCGGAACGGTTACAGAAGTAGTAAGCGGAAAAGGACTTTCCTGGTTAATGGATTCCGGACGTACCCTTGCTTATCATATGTATGCATTATCATCAGAAGGTTTCCATACAGATGAAGCCTATGCAACTGCAGTTGTCCTTTTGGTTATTGTTATGATAATCAACTGGATTTCAAATCGTATTGCAAAGAAAATTGCGAAAGTATAAGTTGTTAACCAAAAAGGAGAATTGTTATGATAAAACAACCAACACCTAAAATTAATATTAGTGGGCTGGACTTATATTATGGAGATTTTCATGCGTTAAAAAATGTAAATCTTCCAATCTTGTCCAATGAGATTACCGCTTTTATCGGACCTTCCGGATGTGGAAAGTCCACCTTATTAAAGTCCTTAAATCGTATGAATGATTTGGTAGAAGGATGTAAAATTACCGGAGAAGTGACACTGGATGGTACAGATATTTATCACAATATAGATACCAATGAACTGCGTAAGCGTGTTGGTATGGTATTTCAGAAGCCGAATCCGTTTCCGATGAGTGTTTATGACAATATTGCATATGGCCCTCGTACTCATGGAATTCGCAATAAGGCAAAGCTAGATGAAATTGTGGAGAAGTCCTTAAGAGATGCTGCTATCTGGGATGAAGTAAAGGATCGTTTGAAAAAGAGCGCGTTAGGTCTTTCCGGTGGACAGCAGCAGAGAATCTGTATTGCTCGTGCCCTTGCAGTTAATCCTGAAGTTATTCTGATGGATGAACCAACTTCTGCCTTAGACCCGATTTCAACGTCTAAGATAGAGGATTTAGTCATAGAGTTAAAGAAGGATTATACTATTGTAATGGTAACCCATAATATGCAGCAGGCAACCCGTGTTTCCGATAAGACAGTATTTTTCTTATTGGGTGAAATTATAGAGCATGGTGAAACTGAAAAGATGTTTTCAGTTCCTCAGGATAAGAGAACAGAAGACTACATTACAGGAAGGTTTGGTTAATTATGAGAAATCGTTTTGACAGACAATTAGAACAACTGAATAATGAGTTAATCGAAATGGGAAATCTGATTGAACAGGCAATTCAAACAGCGGTAAATGCTTTGGTGCGTAAAGATGTGCAGGCAGCAAAAGAGGCCATTGCTTTTGACCAGGAAGTAGATCGCCAGGAGCGGGATATTGAAGCTCTTTGTATGAAACTTTTATTGCAGCAGCAGCCGGTGGCAAGGGATCTTCGTTTGATTTCCGCAGCGTTGAAGATGATTACAGATATGGAACGTATCGGAGACCAGGCATCTGATATCTCAGAGATTACCATTGCATTGGCAGATGAGCCGTATGTGAAAGATTTAACATTGATTCCGCAGATGGCAATGGAAACAACATTGATGGTAACACACAGTGTAGAAGCTTTTGTTCAGAAAGACCTAAAGTTAGCGCAGTCTGTGATTGACAATGATGATGTAGTAGATGATTTATTCAGCGAGATAAAGTCAACCTTAATTGAACTGATTCGAACCAATGCAGAGCATAGTGAGCAGGCAACCGATCTCCTTATGGTAGCAAAATACTTTGAGCGTATTGGCGACCATGCCACGAATATTGCAGAGTGGGTGATTTATTCTATTACCGGACAGCATGAATCGGTAGGGGAGCAAAAAGAAAAAAAATAAATGTATGTGTTGATAAACCCTTTTATCTTGTTATGAGATAAAAGGGTTTAATTATTTTTTAAAACATAGAGAAAAAGAAGTTGACAGTATTAAAGATAGAAAAACTAGAAAGGGAGATACGTTTACAGGCGGAAACGTAGAGGGGAAAATGGCAGGAAAGACAAATTCGAAAGAAGCAGATATAAAGGTAAGCTTTTCTAATGTCACCATGCAAAAAACAGCATTTCGAGAAATGAAGGAAAATCTTATGTATTTGTTGGGAAAATATGATGGAATCATGAGATGTGTTGTAGGAAAAACCATAAAACAAGGGAAGATACATGAAAATATATGATACAGCGACTAATGAGTTTGGCATAATAAATGAGTATGGTGGAATATCCACTTATTTTAAGTCCGAAAATGGAATGGCATATTGGCTAGAGCAAATTGAAAAATATGCACCAAAATAAATTTTAAGGAGAGAGTTTTATGAAAAGATGTCCATGTTGTGGTTACTTAACTATTGATGATACAAATGAATTAATTACAGATATTTGTGATGTTTGCTTTTGGCAATATGATGAAGTGGCTCAAAATATGCCCGATAGAATTATTGGAGCAAATAAGGTGTCATTGAATACTGCTAAGAAGAATTATAAGTTATTTGGAGCCACAGAAGAACGTTTTATAAATATGGTTCGTCAACCATATGAGGATGAGATATAGACCAAAAATGTTCGATTGTTATGTAAAAGTCAGTAGATGTAAAAAGTCTACTGACTTTTTGAAAATTGAAAAGATGAGCGAGGTAATATAAGTAGTAATATAGTTTATATTTAAATATGGCTGTATTTTAGAGAGACTGGCTCATTTTCCATGGAGCCAGTCTCTAATTGGATTAACCTCTTTAGCTTTAGCCATAATATCAGAGGCATTATATTTTAAGTAGTCGCTTAATTGCTGCAATTCTTCTACTGAAAATCCAGAAGATTTTTCAATGATGCCGCTGGGAACAATTCCTTCGGCAAAGTCATTTTTTCCACGTTCAAATTTTACCCGGACAGTTTTTTCGCCCTTATACATTAAGAGTCCTGAGTAAGTCATACGAAGTTCTTCGGAATGGTTCATCTCATTTCCTCCATATATAATAGATAATTTATAATAGTAACGTTATAGTCTCATTATATATCGAAGTACATGAAATGTGCAATATTAATCCATTCGCATTAAGTGTAGCAGTGCGCCCCAGAAACCGAAAATCACAGTAATCCATCCACAGAAGATGATAACAAATACCTCTGGACTAGTGCCTGGAAGATGAACGATATCCTTTAATAAAAATCCCACAATAAGAGAGGGAATAAATACGACCAGAGTACGTAAAATTACATACATAATGTTAGTGGATGCAAAACCGTTTGATTCAAATTGTTGGGAAAGTTTATATAATTGTTTCATAATAACATCCTCCTTTATTATGAGGATAACAGAATAAGGTAAAATGTATTTTGGGGTATAAGTAAAGTGTATGTAAAATTAAGGTAAATATGTTTTTCCTTGCCCGAAAAATAGGAAAGTTATATAATGGGGAATATATTAGGAGAATGACAGAATAAAAGGAAAGAGGGAATATTGGTGAAGTTAGGAATTACTATGGAAGGCGGTGCCAGCAGAACGGTATTCAGCTGTGGCGTTACAGATGCGTTTTTGGAAGAGGGAATTATGCCGGATTATTTTATTGGCGTTTCTGCAGGAATTGCATATGGAGTGTCATATATATCCAAGCAAAAAGGAAGGAATTTAGAACTTTCTACAAAATACATGAATGATAAGCGTTATATGGGAGCAAGACACCTACTGAAAAAGCGAAATTTTTATAACCTTGAGTTTGCTTTTGGGGAAGTTCCAAATAAATTATTGCCTTTTGATATGGATGCATTTGAAGCCTTTCCGGGAAAAGTGGTAGCCGGAGTTACGAATATTCATACCGGAAAGCCGGAGTACCTTGAAGTACCGAGAAGAGACGATAAGTATGAGGTCATTGTGGCAAGCTGTGCATTGCCGATTTTGTTCCAGCCGGTAAAGGTGGGCAAACACTATTATTTGGATGGAGGATTGTCGGATTCCATTCCTTATAAGCAGGCAATCAAAGAAGGCTGCGATAAGAATATTGTAATTCTTACCAGAGAACGAGGATATGTGAAAAAGCAGGAGCGTGCAGGAGTGATTTCGCAGAAGTTGTATAAGAAGTATCCTAAAATTGTAGAGGATTTACAGAAGAGACCGGAACGGTATAATGCTTGTGTTGCAGAGTTAATGGAGAAGGAAAAAGCAGGAGAGGTCTTTGTAATTGCACCGGAAAATACTTATGGTGTAGGACGTACTGAATCCAATCCGGACAAGCTCAGAAAGTTATACGAGGAAGGATATCGGCAAGCGAAGGAATTGATGCCGGCGTTAAAGAAATATCTTGAAATGGAATAAGATTCTGTCAAGAATGAAGGAGAATAGATTTGAAAATTTTTCATTTATCGGATTTACACATAGGAAAACAACTGCATTATTACAATCTTAAAGAAAATCAACAGGAAATATTGCATCAGATTGTGCAGCGGGCGCAGGAATATGCACCGGATGTTATTTTAATATGCGGAGATATTTTTGACAAATCCGTACCATCCGGAGAGGCATACACCTTGTTTGATGATTTCTTAAATGAACTTTCAGAAGAGGTGCCGGGAATACCGGTGTTGATTATTGCCGGAAATCACGACAGCGCACAAAGACTTAATTATGCCAGCAGTTTTTTGGAAAAACACCACATTTATGTGTCGGTTCTTCCACCACAGCAGCAGGAGGAACATTTAAAGAAAATAGAGTTACAGGACGAATGGGGAACAGTGAATTTTTATCTGCTTCCCTTTTTAAAACCAGGCTATGTACGCCATTTGTTTGAAGAAGGCGTTGTTATCGATTATGAAAGTGCAGTGCGTGAAGTGTTAGCGCGAGAAAAGATTGACTATGACAAGCGGAATGTCTTGTTGTCTCATCAGTTTTATACCAATGGTGGAAAGAAGCCGGAGCTTTGCGATTCAGAAAATACAGTGCTTTCCGTAGGAGGTCTTGACAATATTGATGTCTCTGTCATAGAACAGTTTGATTATGCAGCATTAGGTCATATTCACGGTGCTCAGATGGTAAAAAAGCCTTCGATTCGTTACTGTGGTACGCCGCTAAAATACTCTGTTAGTGAAGAACATCACAAAAAGTCTATTACGATGGTAACATTGGGAGAAAAAGGAACAGAACCTGTGCTTGATACGATTCCGCTTATTCCAAAACAGGAAGTACGTCGGGAAAAGGGGCTTTTGCAGGAAATTTTGGCGCGTGCAACCGAGGAAAATTGCCATGATTTTGTCAGCATTACCATGACAGATGAGAAGGAACCTTATAATCCGAAGGAGCAGTTAGAGGAAGTATATGACTTTATTTTGGAACTTCGCATCGAAAACAGCAGAACGAAAAGTCTTCTGGATGAAAAGGGAGAACTTGATATTAAGCTGCAGCCTATGGATATTTTTCGTTCTTTTTATGAAGAAATGAATCATCAGACCATGAGTGAAGAGGAAGAACATATTGTGGCGAATATCATCAATCAGTGTAAGGAGGGGAAAGTATGAGACCGGTAAGACTTACGATGTCAGCATTCGGCTCCTATGCTGGAGTGGAAACCATTGATTTTAAAAAAGTAAGGAACGGTATTTTTCTGATAACAGGAGATACCGGTGCAGGAAAAACTACTATATTTGATGCCATTACTTATGCACTTTTTGACCAGACCAGTGGTGGGCGTAGAGAAGGAGATATGATGCGCAGCCAGTATGCGGATGGCAGTACCCCTACTTATGTGGAATTTGTTTTTTCCTATCAGGGAGAAACTTATGGTATTCGACGCAATCCCAATTATAAAAGAACCAGCAAACGACGGAATAAAGATGGAGAACTGACACTCACAAACGAGGCGGCAGCGGTAGAACTTACCATGCCGGACGGACAAGTATTTCCCGGAAGAATCCGAGATATTAATGAAAAGATTGTAGAGATTATTGGTGTCGATGCGGGACAGTTTACTCAGATTTCCATGATTGCGCAAGGGGAATTTATGAAGCTCTTGCATGCACCATCTAAGGAGCGGAAGGAAATCTTCGAAAGAGTCTTTGATACTCGTATTTATCGGATGATACAGCAGAAACTGCGAGACCAGGGTAAGGAAGTATATGGAAAATTGGCAGATAATCGAAAACTGTGGGCGCATGAAGTTTCGGGAGTAGTATGCTCTTTGGATAGTCTACATTTTACAGAATGGGAAGCGTGCAGAGAGAAACAGGAAACACAGGCAGAACAGACCTTGGAAGTATTAGAGCAGATTCTAGAAGAAATTGATAGACAGAAGAAGAAACTGGAACAACTGGCGCAGGAGAAACAAAAACATTTTAACGAAAACAGTTTAAAAAGAAAACAGGCAGAAGAAATCAATCAACGATTGGAGCAGCTTGTCCAGGAAGAAAAGAAAATAGAACAGATGAAGCTTCAAATGGAGCAAGAGAATGCGCAGAAGAAGGAACTGGAAGAACAGAAGCAAAAGCAGACAGAGGAATATAATAAACGTATGCCGGAATTGTCTGAGCGAATTGCCGGATGGAAAGCATTGCTTCCAAAATACAATCTTTTAAAAGAGAAGAAAGAACAACTGTTACAAATCGAAAAAAAGAAAGCAGAGTCAGAACAGAATCTTGCAAAGTTGGAAGAAGAACTGAGCCGGAAAAAGCAAGAATTACAGGAAAACGCGGAGGAGATTCAGAAGCTGGAACAAGAGCCGGAAGTATTGATACAGTTGCAGCAGCAGGAAAAAGAGTTGCAAGAAAAGCAGCAAAGTCTTTTGGAAATGGAAAAGAGAGCAGAAAACCTGCAGAAGCTTGAAAAAGAATGTGAAAAGCAACAGGAGCAGGTTCGAGGATTGCTGGAAGACTATGAAAAGAAAAGCCGGGAATATGAAGAAAAGAACCGGATGTTTATTGAAGAACAGGTTGGTATTATTGCAGAAAAATTAAAGGATGGAGAACCCTGTCCGGTTTGTGGTTCCTTTGAACATCCAAGGAAGGCGTGTCTTTCCCCAGAGGCAGTAACCCAGCGAGAGGTGGAAGAGGCAAAAGAGCAGCGGGAGCAGGCAGATATTTTGTTGAATCAGAAAAGAGAAGCCTACCAGAAGCAAAAGGGAGAGGTGGAAAAAGAACAATCTCTGATTGCTCAGGAAGCAAAAAGAATCTTTGGTAAAGAATTAACAAAGGAAGAAATCGGGCAGCAGCGTATTCAATGTAAGACGGAATATGAACAAGTAAAAGAACAGCGTATTCAGGCAGAAGAAAAGCAGAAAAACTGTGATGCACACAAGAAGAAGCAGGAGAAGCTTTTGGCAGAGCAGGAAACCTTGACGCAGAAGCGTGAGGCAGTGACAGAAGTCTGCTATCAAATACGGGCAGAACAGGAAACGGCTAGTGAGATGTGGAAGAGTCTTGCGAATGAGCTTCCTTACGAAACAGAGCGAGAGTTACAGCAGAACCTGCAAAGAGCAGAGCAGGAGAAAGCAGAACTGGAGCAGCAAAAGGAAGTGTTGGAAAAACGTTTGCAGGAACTGCAGCAGCTTCTGGCCAATCAGCAGGGAGCACTGGTTACGTTGGAGGAGCATTTTTCACAGTTAAAGGAAGAACTTACCGGAAAAGAGAAAATAGACACCAGCTCGCTGAAAGAAGAGGCTGAACAACTGGAAGCAGAACAAAAGCAACTGGAGCAAAGAAGAATGGAGTTTGCCGGAAATGAAAGTCGCAATCAGCAGGCGCTTAAGAATCTAAAAGCACTGTATCAGGAGCGAACTGCATTGGAAAAGGAATATACCGTAATCAGTACCTTAGACCGAACTGCAAATGGCAATTTGAACCAACAAGCGAGATTGGATTTACAAACCTATGTACAGAGGCGTTATTTTAAGTATATTGTGGCAGAGGCAAACCGACGTTTGGTGAAGATGAGCGGAAGCCAGTTCATTTTACAGTGCAGGGATATGGAAAATCTGGGAAAAAGAGGAGAAGTTGGATTGGACTTAGATGTTTATGATCTGGTGACAGATAAGGTAAGAGATGTAAAGACCTTATCCGGCGGAGAGTCCTTTATGGCAGCACTTTCTATGGCTCTTGGAATGGCAGATATTATTCAGCGTATGGCAGGACGAGTGCATCTGGATACTATGTTTATTGATGAGGGATTTGGTTCTCTGGATGAAGAAGCCCGAAGCAAGGCAATCGGAATTCTGACAGAGTTGGCAGGAGAGCACAGACTGGTAGGAATCATTTCGCATGTGACAGAGTTAAAAGAGCAAATAGATCGCAAATTGGTGGTAAGTAAAACGGAAAAAGGAAGCCGTGCGGCATGGGTTCTGGAAAGTTAAGCATAAAAATAACGGAGGAAGCATGAGAGTATATTTTATCCGGCATGGAGCGACCAAAGGAAATTTGGAGCATCGTTATGTGGGAAGAACCGATGAAGGAATTCTGGATAAAGAATGGAACACATTAAGAATGACGGGAGAAGAATTGGGGCAGATGGATTATGTATTCGTCAGCCCTTATCTTCGTTGTATCCAAAGTGCGAAAGCATTGTTTGGACGGGAGGAAGCAAAATTGGAAGTCATAGAAGACTTTCGAGAGATGGACTTTGGAGCATTTGAATATAAAAATTATCGGGAGCTTAATGGGAATCCGGATTATCAGAGATTCATAGACAGCGGAGGGACCATTGCTTTTCCGGAAGGGGAAGAACCAAAAGCCTTTAAAGAAAGATGTCAAAGGGCTTATGAGCAGTGTATGGAAAAGGCACAGGCACAAGAGTGGGAAAAGGTTGCCTTTGTGGTACATGGTGGGACTATCATGGCAATTCTGGAGAAGTATGGCATACCGAAACAAGAGTATTTTGATTATCAAGTAGGAAACGGACAAGGTTTTATGGGAGAGGTAATCGAAGGAAAATATATTCAGCACCAAAAAATAAATGTGCTATAATAGTATGAGTGAATATAGAATAGGAGGAATTTGGATGAAGATTGTTTTTCTGGATGCGAAATCCATTGGCGAAGACATTGATTTGTCTGGATATGATGCATTAGGTGAAGTAGTGAAGTATGATTTCTCTACGCCGTCTGAGGCAGCAGAGCGTGTAACAGATGCGGATGTAGTTATCATAAATAAGGTACCTATTAATGAACAAACCATAGGAAATGCAAAAAATTTGAAATTGGTATGCGTAACAGCAACAGGAACAAATAATCTGGATAAAGAGTATTTGGATGAACGAGGAATAGCATGGCGCAATGTTGCCGGTTATTCTACGGAATCTGTGGCGCAGCATACATTTGCAATGCTATTTTATCTATTAGAGCATCTTCCTTATTATGATGAATATGTAAAAAGTGAAAAATATGTGGGAGACCGTTCCTTTACTCATTTTGACCGGAAATTTTCCCAGCTCAGTAACATGACTTGGGGAATTATCGGACTTGGAGCAATTGGAAGAAGAGTGGCGGATATTGCGAAATGTTTTGGATGTCGCGTGATTTACTATTCTACTTCTGGGAAAAATAATCAGCCGGATTATGAACAGGTGAATTTTGACACGTTGCTGGCGGAATCAGATATTGTATCCGTCCACGCTCCATTGACCCCTGAAACAGAGAATCTTATGGACAAGGCAGCCTTTGACAAAATGAAGTCTTCGGCAATCTTTCTGAATGTAGGAAGAGGTCCGATTGTAGTAGAAGAAGATCTGGCACAGGCTTTGGAACAAGGGAAAATTGCAGCAGCCGGCCTGGATGTACTTTGTGTAGAGCCAATGAGTAGTGAAAATCCTTTAAAACGAATTAAGGATAGTGATAAACTTCTCATTACACCGCATATTGCCTGGGCAAGTGTGGAGGCAAGAACCAATTTAATGAACATTATTTTAGGACAGATAAAAGAATTTTTTGCATAAAAAGGAGAGAACTATGAATACAGAATGGTCTTTGAATGAAATTTATAAAGGGTTTGATGCCCCTTCCTACGAGGCAGATTTCGGGAAACTGGAAGATGCGATGAAGAAGGAAAAAGAACTGGTAAAAAAGGCAGATACCATGGAACTGAAAAGTGCTGTGGAACAGTTAATAGCGGTAGAAGAGGAAATAGCAAAGCATATTGGCAATTTGAGTGTTTATATTGGACTTGTACAGGCTGCAGATACAGAAAATGGGGATGCAATGGCGCAACAGAACCGTTTGATGAAGTTGTGGTCGGAAGGTTCTGCCACACAAGCAGCCGCTCAGAAAATATATGCCAGAATTCCGGATATCGATGCAATGGCAAAAGAAAGTGACCTGATTCAAGAGTACAGTTTTATGCTGAAACAGGCAAAGAAACAGGCAGAGCATTTGTTAAGCGATGAAGTGGAAGAAATGATTGCAGCAATGGATATTACCGGTGGTTCCGCCTGGGGAAACCTGTTTTCCTATCTGACTTCTACAGTAAAAGTAGATTATCAGGGAAAAGAGATTACGCTGTCAGAGGTTCGAAATCTTGCATATAGTCCGGATGCAAAAGTACGAAAGGAAGCATATGAAGCTGAAATCGCATCTTACGAAAAGATTCAGGATTCCATAGCTTTTGCATTGAACAATATCAAAAATCAGTTTGCTATGATTTGTGAAAAGAAAGGGTATGCGTCACCGTTGGATATGACGTTAGAGCAGTCCCGTATGAGTCGCAAGACATTGGATGCTATGATGACAGCTATTCAGGAATACCTTCCGGTATTTCATAAATATATGCGAAAAAAAGCAGAAATGCTAGGTTATAGCAATGGTCTTCCATGGTACGAATTGTTTGCACCTATGGGAAAAAGTGATACCCAGTATTCTCTGGAAGAAGCAAAGGAATGTTTAGTGAACAATTTCCAAAAGTTTTCACCGGATATGGCTGATATGATGAAGGAAGCATTTGAAAATCAGTGGATTGATTTTTATCCGAGAAAAGGAAAAGAAGGTGGTGCTTTCTGTGCAGGAGTACCGTCTATCAAACAAAGCCGTATTCTTACAAATTATGACGGATATTTTGGCTCTATTCGTACGCTGGCTCATGAATTGGGACATGCATATCACAATGTACAGGTACAGACACAGAGAGTATTAAATCAGGATTACCCGATGCCGGTTGCAGAAACTGCATCTACATTTAATGAAACTCATTTGATAAAGGCTGCGTTAAAAGAAGCAACCAATGAAGAAAAGTTAAATCTTTTGGAAAACAGCCTGATGGAGCATACGCAGGTAATTGTAGATATTTATTCCAGATATTTGTTTGAAACAGCAGTGTTTGAGCAGTGTCAAAATAAATTTCTTATGGCAGAGGATTGCAAGAAAATAATGGAAGAAGCACAGAAGAAAGCATATGGAGATGGATTAGACAGTAATTATCTACATCCATATATGTGGGCATGCAAGAGCCATTATTATTCTTCCGGTCTTAGTTTTTATAACTTCCCATATGCTTTTGGTGGATTGTTTGCGTTGGGACTTTATAGCAAATTTGAGGAAGAAGGAGCAGATTTTGTACCGAAGTACAAGGCAATGCTCCATGCCACTCCGGTATGTACCGTAGAAGAAGCAGCGGCAATGGAGGGCATTGACCTGACAACTCCGGATTTCTGGAGACAGAGTCTTTCCCAGATAGAAGAATTAGTCGAAGAGTTTTGTAAGCTTTAACAGATACATTTACTGAGGCGTTTTACCGCTTCCGGAATTTTTTCCGGGTCTAGTCCGGAGTAGTTCATCACCAGAATATGTTCCATTTTTTTCTCTGGTTTATAGTAGTATTTTGACAGGCAGGCGATATGAAGTCCTGCCTGTTTTGCTTTTTCATTCAAAGCTTCATCAGATAATCTGGTATCCAATTTCAATAGGAAGTGAAGTCCGGCATCCTCTTCCATGATAGTAGAATGGGAAGCAAGAGGACTGTTTTTGATGCATTCTAATAAAGTATCTCGCTGCGTCTTGTAAAAGTTCCTGGTGCGGTTAATGTGTTTTTCGAAGTATCCCTGACTGATAAAACGGGCAAGCGTGTACTGTTCGAAAGTGGATACCGTACAGGAATAAAAGCCGAGCTGCCGATAGAAACGTTCCAACAAATGATGTGGAAGTACCATATAACTAATACGGATGGTGGAGGCAAGGCTTTTGGAAAAGGTATTAATATAGATAACTTTTTCCATTACATCAATACTCTGTAGGGAAGGAATTGGCTTTCCCTGCAAACGGAATTCACAGTCATAATCGTCTTCAATAATATATCTGGAAGAAGACTTAGAAGCCCAACCTAATAATTCATAGCGGCGGCTGATTGGTGTCACAATTCCGGTAGGGTAGTGGTGGGAAGGGGAAATATGTATAATATTCGCGCCACTTTCTTCTAAAGCGGAGAGTTCTATCCCTTGATGATCCAAAGGGATATGACAGCATTTGGCATTGTGGCTGTTATAAATCTGGGATATCTTTCGATATCCGGGGTCTTCTACGCCAAAGGTATTGTCTTTTCCTAAAAGCTGTATGATTAAACCGTAGAGATATTCTGTACCGGCTCCGATGATAATCTGTGCTGGGTCTACCTTCATACCGCGAAATTGAAACAAATACTGTGCAATAGCATTGCGAAGTTCCGGGATTCCACCGGAGGGGGGATTAGTCATAAGTGCCTGACTCTCCTCGGAAATCACTTCACGAATAATTTTTGCCCAGATGGAAAAGGGGAAATTATCAGCGGTGATGCTATTGGAGACAAAGTCTGCAAAATATTCGTTTTGTTGCCGCAATGGAAAATTGGAAGGAACAGCCTCTTTTGATACGGTAAAAGTAGAGGCAGTGGCAACATTGTTTTCTAAAATGGAATTAGAAATATCTGCCACAAAATATCCTTTTTTCGGAAGAGAATAAATATAACCTTCTGCCATTAACTGGGCATAAGCATTTTCTACAGTAATAGTGCTTATGTTCAGATTCTTTGCAAAATTTCGTTTGGAGGGGAGTTTCTCCCCCATGGTCAAAACCCCGTTTAATATGTCATTTTTAATACATTTATATAAATGTTCGTAAAGACTGTCTGAACCTAAATCGGCAAAAGAATAAGTAAGCATTGCTAACTCCTTTCCAAAACTGACCATTCTGAATATATTCAAAATGGGTATTTTAATAAGGTCACTTTTGATTATAATAGGGAACATCGGATTTGTAAAGAAAAAGAAGGAGAATAATAGAATGGAACAGAAAAGATATGAATTGAACAAAGAATTGGCACAAATGTTAAAGGGCGGCGTTATCATGGACGTTACTACACCGGAGCAGGCAAAAATTGCAGAAGAAGCAGGCGCATGTGCTGTTATGGCATTGGAGAGAATTCCAGCAGATATTCGTGCAGCAGGCGGTGTGGCAAGAATGAGTGACCCAGCAATGATAAAGGGAATCCAGGAAGCAGTATCCATTCCGGTTATGGCAAAGTGTAGAATCGGACATTTCGCAGAAGCACAGATTCTGGAAGCAATTGAAATTGACTATATTGATGAAAGTGAAGTGCTTTCTCCGGCAGATGATGTATATCACATTGATAAGAGTAAGTTTAAGGTACCTTTTGTCTGCGGAGCAAAAGACCTTGGAGAAGCATTAAGAAGAATCAACGAAGGTGCATCCATGACTCGTACTAAGGGAGAACCGGGAACCGGTGATGTAGTTCAGGCAGTACGTCATATGAGAAAAATGAATCAGGAAATCGCAAGAATCGGTTCCATGAGAGAAGACGAATTATTCGAGGCAGCAAAAGAACTTCGTGTACCATTCTCTTTAGTACAGTATGTACATGACAATAAACGTCTTCCGGTAGTAAACTTTGCAGCAGGTGGTGTGGCAACTCCGGCAGATGCAGCGTTGATGATGCAGTTGGGAGCAGAAGGTGTATTCGTAGGATCCGGTATCTTCAAGTCCGGAAATCCAAAGAAACGCGCACAGGCAATCGTAAAAGCTGTAACTAACTTCAATGACTACAAGATGCTTGCAGAACTTTCCGAAGACTTAGGAGAAGCAATGGTAGGTATCAACGAGCAGGAAATCGAACTTTTAATGGCAAAGCGAGGCGAATAATATGAAGATAGCAGTACTGGCAGTGCAGGGAGCCTTTATTGAGCATGAAAAAGTATTAGAAAGTCTGGGAGCGGAATGCATCGAACTGCGAAAAAAAGAAGATTTGGAACAGGAATTTGACGGCTTAGTGCTTCCGGGTGGTGAGAGTACCGTACAAGGAAAACTTATTCGTGAACTGGGAATGTATGAGGAATTAAAGCGTAGAATCGAAAACGGACTGCCGGTACTTGCTACCTGCGCCGGGATGATTCTTCTGGCAGATGAAATTGAAGGTGGAGAACAGGCGCACATAGGACTTCTTCCGGCTGTAGTAAAGCGCAATGCTTATGGTAGACAGTTGGGAAGCTTTTACACGGAGAGCGAGGTAAAAGGAATTGGTACAGTGCCAATGACATTTATTCGAGCACCATACATTGAGAAAGTAAAAGCGGATACAGAGGTGTTGGCAGAGGTGGATGGAAATATTGTAGCCGTGAAGAATAAAAATATATTGGCATTGTCTTTTCATCCGGAACTGGATAGCGATAAGAAGATACATAAGTATTTCTTGGAAATGATATAGGATTCCTAGCCAGGAATCCCAATATCCAACCCACTATGATAGGAATTACTGCCAAGCTTTTTCAAAAGCGCCTTAGTTTCGGTACGTTCTCCTTCAGAATGAGGCTGACAGGAGAAAATCTTAGAAAGTTGAATCAATACAGAAAGGTATTCTTCCTGTGCATCCTCCATTAAGTCAAAAAAGGACTCCGTCGAGGTAAAAGATTTATCCCAGGGGTTGTGCCATTCCTTGTGAAGAATATTCAACGGGTCAAGATAAAAGGTTAGGCTGTCACTTGGTATCATAGAAGATAGCAGGGGATAGCCTAATATCATTCCTTCCAGTTTGCGTAGCAAGACCTTTTTCTTACCGGAGGAATCACGCAGAAAGCGGGTACCAAGCTGCATAGAGCGGATAGAAAGACGCATAGTGGTATGCCAGATGCCAAGTTCCGGATAAGTTTTGGCATAAACATAGTATAAAATAGTTGCAATGGTGCGTCGCTGCAGTGGAGTCAGCACAATGGTAGATTCTTGACGAAAACGGGAAGGCGCACGATGCTTGTAAAATTGTAAAAGTTCTGCATCAATATCTACCTCCAGACGCATATGAGCGCCATGGTAACGAGAGTTTTTTTCTTCAAATCTTGATTTCCAATAAATATAGGGATGGCAATGAGTGTCTAAGGTATAATGCCCTAAGAATCCGGCAATGTAGGCTTCTGCAATTTCTAACGCTTCTTGGTCAGGAAAAAGTTTTCGGCTTTCCAGAAGATAATGCAGGAACTTACCGGTACGCTTTTCGTGAGCGATAGCACCAATGTTATCATCATGTATCAGATAACAAGGAAGAAAATAAAAAAATATATCCGGTCCCTGAAGACCAAGGTTGTATGCTGCATGATTTTCATGGAGTATTTTTTTTATATTATTTTGTTTTAATTGTTTGTAGGTATTTAAACCAAATAAATAATGTGTGGTAAAACCAGGCATATGCTTCATCTCTCTTAATTTAATTTTTTCATTTGGGAATGTCCCTAGATTAATTTATAGTATATACAAGAAATGTAAAAAAATATAGATAGAATGTAAAAATTCAGGTAAAGTCTTGTGTATAAAGTAACCAGCAAAAATTGAAAGACCCTCCCGTATTTGCTATAATGTAAACAAACATAAATCAATGAAACAAAGTAGATATATGCATGTAAAATGCAGTTAAATAACAACGAGGAGGTGAAACACATGGAATGTTTATTCATCGAATATCCGAAATGCACGACTTGTCAGAAAGCAAAGAAATGGTTGGAGGAAAAGGGCGTGGCATTTCAAGACCGGCATATCAAAGAGCAGAATCCAACAAAGGACGAGCTAAAGCAATGGCACGAAAAGAGCGGTATGGATATTAAAAAATTTTTTAACACCAGCGGTATGCTCTATAAAGAGATGAAGCTGAAGGAGCGGTTACCGGAAATGTCATTGGAAGAAAAATATGAACTTTTGTCTACGGACGGAATGTTGGTAAAAAGACCGTTACTTGTAACCAAAAAGGGTGTTTTGACCGGATTTAAACCGGAGGAATGGGAGAAATTATTAAAAGAATGATAAGAGAACGAATGATATTTACCGGAAGAGTCCAAGGGGTAGGATTTCGCTATAAGGTATGTTATGTAGCGAGGCATCATGGGATGACTGGATTTGCCCGGAACGAGTATGATGGCTCTGTTACAGTAGAAGTACAGGGAACCAGAGCGCAGATTGATGACTTGATTGAGATTTTGCAGCATGACAATTTTATACGAATCGAAAATATTTTGCGGGAAGAGATGGAACTGCAGGAGGAAAAAGGATTTCAGATACGCGGTTAACAGTCGAAGGAGGAGAAGGTATGTTAGAGAATTGGAACAAACCACAGAAACCAGAAGAAGCAGAATTGGAAGAAAGACTGGCGGTAGCAAGGGACAAGATTTCCAGGCAGCAGATGCTCATAAAAGAGCATGGTCTGCCGGTATTGGTATTGTTTGAAGGATGGGGAACTGCCGGTAAGGGAAGTGTATTGGGAAAAGTAATTCGTAATATTGACCCGCGTTTTTTCAAGGTGGCAACCATGGATGTACCGACAGAGGAAGAGAAGAGAAAGCCGTTTCTCTATCGTTATTTTGTAAAAATTCCGGAATCAGGAAAGTTCATGTTTTTGGATTCCGGTTGGATGGATGAAGTGACAGGGGATTGCCTGAATGGAAAACTGAAGGAAACAGAGTACAAGAAAAAGATAGAAAGTATTAAACGCTTTGAGCGTCAGCTTACAGATAACGGGTATCTGGTAATGAAATTCTTTTTTCAGATTAGTCAGAAAGAGCAGAAGAAGAGACTTGACGGGTTGGAAGAAGATAAGAATACCAGTTGGCGAGTAAGTGAAAAGGACAGTTGGCAAAACAAGCATTATGAAAAATGCTTGAAGGTATTCGACCGATACTTGAATGATACCAATGCTTCCGCAGACCCATGGTATCTGGTAGATGCAAAGAACAAAAAATGGGCGGAATTACAAGTGCTGGAGACATTAGTCAGTGGAATTGATACTGCGTTGAAAAATAGTGCTATGGCAGTACCGTTGTTGCAAAATGTATTTCCATTAGAGAAAATACCAAAACTAGAAGAAGTGTCTTTGGATAAAACACTTACTGAGGAAGAGTATCGCAAGGAATTGCGCGAACTTCAGAAAAAGTTAGGGGAGCTTCATAATAAATTATATCGGAAAAAAGTTCCGGTTATTATTGCTTATGAAGGTTGGGATGCAGCAGGAAAAGGTGGAAATATCAAGCGAATTACAGGGGCATTGGATCCGCGAGGATTCGAGGTACATCCTATTGCAAGTCCGGAACCGCATGAAAAGGCAAGACATTATCTCTGGCGATTCTGGAATCGACTTCCAAAGACCGGGCACATAGCTATTTTTGACCGTACTTGGTATGGAAGAGTCATGGTAGAGCGTCTGGAAGGCTTTTGTAGCGAAAACGATTGGCAGAGAGCCTACAATGAAATCAATGAGTTTGAAAAAGAACTGTCTGATTGGGGAGCAGTAATCATTAAGTTCTGGGTTCAGATTGATAAGGAAACACAATTGGAACGTTTTACGGAGAGGCAGAATACACCGGAAAAGCAATGGAAAATAACAGAAGAAGACTGGCGCAATCGAGATAAATGGGATTTGTATGAAGGGGCAGTCAATGAAATGCTGCAGAAGACCAATACATCTTATGCACCATGGCATATTTTGGAATCCAATGATAAAAAATATGCCAGAATTAAAGCGCTAAAAATTGTAATTAATGCCATTGAACAGGCGTTGAAGTAAGAAGAATGGAAGGAGCATCATGGTGTTACTTGAAGAATGTCAGGAAATACTTAATCAGAATCCTTTTGCAAGTTTGCTGGAGATAGAGTTGCTTGAGGTTTCAGAAGGATTTGTGAGGGCAAAGATTCCTTTTCAGGAAAAAATGCAAAACATATATGGAGATTTCCATGGAGGGGCGCTGTACACTGCAGCAGATACCTTGTGCGGAATTGCGGCGTCCACCTATGGATATTATGTAACAACAGTAAATGGAAGTATCCAGTATTTGAAGGCAGGAAGAAATACGGAATATGTTATGTGTGAAGGAAAGGTAATTAAACCTGGAAAAAATATTTCGGTAGTAGAATTTCAGATTACGGACCAGAGAGGAATGTTGCTGAATACGGGAACATTTAACTTTTATAATTTAAAGAAGAGGTAAATGTGGAAAATACATGCATAATTCACTATTTCTTACAAATACTAACAACACAGAAATTGTAGGAGATGGAGGCATAAAGTGCATTATGAAAGCAACAGGAATTGTTAGAAGAATAGATGACCTTGGAAGAGTAGTCGTACCGAAGGAAATTCGTCGTACATTGCGAATTAGGGAAGGCGATCCTCTGGAAATTTTTACAGACCGGGAAGGGGAAATTATTCTAAAGAAATATTCTCCGATTGGTGAGTTGAGTCAATTTGCCGGACAATATGCAGAAAGTTTGGCACAGAATACCGGGTGTCTCATTTGTATTACAGATAAAGATCATGTAGTGGCCGCGTCTGGAAATGGGAAGAAGGACTTTGATGGAAAGCCCATCAGCAAACAATTGGAAGCAGTTATTACCGGAAGAGAAAATTTTCAGGCAAGAATAGGGAACTCAGAGTTTATAAAGGTTACAATAGATGATTCTTCCGAATATGCAGCGCAGGTAGTATCAACGATTATATGCGAAGGAGATGCCATTGGAGCGGTTGTTATCTATAGTAAGGAAGAAAAAATAGAAATAGGAGAAACAGAAATGAAGTTGGCGAAGGTTGCAGCCGGTTTTTTAGGAAGACAGATGGAACAGTAATGGAATGGAGATGCTTAGGGCATCTCCATTTTTGATGGATAAAGGGGCTAGGGTTGACGGAAATAGGCGAAAAATGTAAAATAGAGAGGTATTTTATTAAATATATATCATATGGGAGGAGTAGAGTATGACAAAAAGTGAAGCTAGAGACAAAAGGGACAGCTGGAAGTCAAAAAAGGCGGACTATGAAACTAAAATTGAACGTCTAAAGACAGCCAAAACAAATTATTTAAATAATCTGGAAAGCGGATCATGGAGTACTTTGTTATTCGACTTTAATACATTTAAAGGTGAAGTTGATCCGAATCTTAAATCTGTTGACTGGGAAGGAAAACGGGTATCTAATTATCGGGAAAGTCTGGAAAGTCTGTCAGGTTCCCTCAATCAGGAAAGTAGTAAACATTATGATGTAATAAGTCAGTTTGAAGAACAAATACAGATATATCAAACAAATGCAGAGGATGCACAAGATCAAATTGATTATTGGCAGGGAGTAATAGATAATTGGTCTGAGGAGGATTAACATGGCAAGTATAGGAAATGGAACCATACAAATCAATGAAAGTACATATAATGATGCAGTTAAAAAAATAGAAAAGGCAAATAATAGAATAGAAGCAAATAAAAAGAATATAAAAGTAGAGTATGAAAATTGTTCTATGAGTTATCTGGATGAGTATAAGAATATTATTACAAATCTTGCAACGGCATTGGAGCAATATTACAATTTGGTCAGTGAAGATATTAAAAGTTTAAGAGATGTTAGAGATACATTAAAAGCGGCGGATAAATTATAAGGGGGAGAAAAATATGAAAATTGCATATAGAATGGTTGCAAACAGTTATGATAAATTGACAGAGATGTTAAACAATCAGTTGGAGATTTTTGAAGAGCTACAAACAGCGGTCAATGAGTTTATTGAACTGGAAGACTTAAAAGGTGAGTCTGCAGAAAATATTAAGGCATATTATAGTGAATTACATGGAGAAATTATCCGGGCATTTAAAGCATTAATATATGATATAGATATCACAATGTATTATTCCAATAAAGATTTTGAAGAAAACATCGATGAAGGATATACGCCTGTTTATGAAAGTCAGTATATACAGGATAAAGTGGATACAGAGGGAAAGTTATTAGAGGCATTTGAAACAGCTACGGAAGAACTTGCAGCAGAACGCCGGGCGGTTTCGGACATTGTGGAAATTATTCAAAATTTTTCCGATGATGCAGTATGTGAAGAATTTGCAGAAACGATAAAATATGCGCAGACCGCGAAAGAAGATTTTGAAGGATTTAATGGAGCGCATGAAAAAGATTTTGCAGATGCACAGACAGCAATAGATAATATTGTATCAGGAATCAATAGAATGACGGCACTTGGTAATGTAAAAGGAATTAAGGATTCGTTACCGGAAGGCTGGAATACGGATGAATGGTTACAGGATTTGCGGGAGTATCAGATAAGTGTAGGAGATAAAATTGAGAATAATAACTGGGATGCGGTGTTTGATTATTTAGATGCATATTCTGATTTAAGAACATTGGAAGCAATGATTGAAAGCGGGTGTAACATAGGAGTTAGTGCAGTAGAGTTGCGTAATTTATTTAAGGCTGGACTCAAGTTTGAATTAGAAGTATCAGAAGAAACAGGGGCAGTTATATTTAAGATAACGTCACATTTTGATAATGCACAAGATTTGTCCGCTGCTTTGCGCCAGCTGGGATGCGGTAGCATAAAGGCAAACAAGTTAACAGAAATGATGACGGATGGCATAAAAGTTGTGGATGAAGCTGGAAATGTAATTAACAAAAAAGCATTGAAACAGTTGCTTAAGTCTGATGAGTTTGCAGATATATTGAAACATATAAAAAATATTGAAAAATATGTAGATGGAAATCCCGGAGCTTTAAAAATAGGAAAAGATATTTTTGATGTAGTAGATGTTGGAATAACTGTTGGTACAGATGTGTATGATAACATATATAATCCAACTACGGGGAAATACATGCAGGATGTAGAGGGTAAATCTGTATTGGATTTGACAACAGATTTAGGCATTGATTTAGGATGTGATTTAGGACTTCCGGCAGCGGGAGCAGCGATAGGAACGGCAATTTGTCCAGGGCCCGGAACGGCAATTGGAGCAGGAATAGGTACACTTGTTGACATTGCTGCTACATGGGACTGGGGAGAACCACCTAAGTCCTTTGCAGGTCATGTGAAAGATTGGACTCAGAGTGGAACGGATGCAGTGACAAACTGGTTTAGCACAGTATTTTGGTAAAAAGGAGAGTATAAATGGAACGAGAAGATTACCAGGTTCTTACGATTAAATATTCGGAAATGCGGGATCGATTTGTAAAAGGACGAAAGATGGGCTGGGCTATGCTGTTAATATTATTGTTCATAGGAATTCCTTGTGGAACACTTATGGGACCACAAATTGATTCTGAAGTGTGGGAAGTATTCTGCAAAACATACAGTATAGTAACAGTGATAGTTGCAGTTATCACAAATCTAAAATTGATTTTATCAAAGAAATTGAAATATACAGAAGTGGATGTAGCGTTTTATGTAGTTACTAATGTAGGCTTGGTGATGCTTGGAACGGAAATAATATGTATTGGAATTGCTGCGGATACAGCAGCAATTCCGGCATTGATTTTTGGCGGAATATCTGTGAGTTTGTGTGTTGGTTTTTGGATTACAGTTAGAATGCAGAATTATAAACAACTGCGCGAAGGAGCTTTTCGGGGTAAGAAATATAATGTGAAATTACCAAAAAGTGCGTGGATTTGGTTTTTGACAGCAATACCAATTATTCCGTTATTATCATTACATGTCAGAAAGGTATGGTTTGTATCATTAAATGAATCTTTGCGGGTGTTGATACTGATGTATGCCATATTATGGTTTTGGATGGTATTGATTTATTCTCTGTTTGTGCAGGCGGTAATGTTTATAAAGTTGGAGTATAAGATGAGGAGAAAAGAAAAAAATGATAGTAAAAAAGAAAACGTTAGCAATGAATAATGTGATTTGTGCAAAAAGCACCATGAAGCAGGAGAATATGGGGACAGCAGCATTGGCGATGCGTGCCGCAATCATAGAAAAGGGCCTCTATCCTACCGGCCCCATTGTATATCAGAAAACAGCTTTGGAGAACGGAGAACATGAATATAAATTGTATGTTTCCGTGAATCATCCGGTAGACATCAAAGAAGAAAGAGGAATTTCTTTTATTCCTAAACTTGAGGTACAAGAAGGACTTTGTATGAGACATCTGTCTGAGGATGATGATGTGGAAAAGGAATATCTGGTATTAGAGGAGTGCGCAAGAAAAAATCATATGGAACTGGAAAAGCCATTTTTTCATATTTGTATGAATGTATATGGAGAAACAGTGGTTGATATATTTGCACCGATTTGCGAGGGCGAGAAAAATGATATTTAGTTACGAACCGTTTACAATGGGAAATGTTTTGTCAAAGAGATACTTTACAGATAAAGAACATATATTAGAGGCGGAAAAGGATTTTCTGTCAGAAGTATTTTCAAACAAAGAGGTGATGGTAAAGGGACCGTTGGTATACATGATTGAGTACACTTTTGAAAACAGAATCCTTTCTATCTGGTTTATGCTTCCTACGGCGAATGAGTGTGGTAGCAAAGATAAAACATTTAAGTTTGATAGTTATTTTGGGTTGGAACAGGCAATCTGTTGTAAGATATATCCGGATGAATTGCAGGAAAACTCAGAGCAGATTTATGATAAAATGCAGGAAAAATGTAAGGAAGATGGAGTGAGAATGGTTTCTCCGGTTTATTTTGCCAAAAATCCGTTAGAGAAAGAAGGATTTTATTCTCTCTATGCTGCGATTGTTTAAGGGATAGGAGTAAATAATACTTTACCCACATTTTACGCTGTTTTGATAAGGAATTTTACATAATTGCGATATACTAGCATACCATGTGAGAAAAATAATTATGGAAGGTGTTCATATGTCGCAAAATAAAATATCAAAAAGAGGGTATAGTACCCTGCAATTAATTCTGGCAAGCTTTGCATTTGGAAGTATTATGGTGTTCTGGACCATCTATAACAGTTATGTCCCATTGATTCTGGACGAGAAGCTTGGGGATCTTGGAAGCATTACTCTATCCGCAGCTACCATATCTACGCTGATTGGTTTTATTATGGCAATTGATAATTTTTTTGGTCTGATTTTCCAACCGTTATTCGGAAAAAAATCCGATTATATGCGTAGTCGCTATGGAAAGCGTATGCCATATGTTATTGTTGGAATTGTATTATGTTCTATCCTTTTTGTGCTTATTCCGGTTATGGGAAGAATTAGTGGGGTGACAGGAATTCTGGCAATGATGGTGGTTATCATTGCATTTAATTTTATTATGTCTACCTGGAGAGCACCATGTGTAGCCATTATGCCGGACATTGTACCTGCGGAATATCAGAGCGAAGGAAATGCCGTAGTGAATATGGTTTCGGCAGTATTTACTATTGTGGCATCGGCGTCAGCGGGAATTTTGGGAGTTTTCGGTTTTCGGGAAGCAATCGATGGCGGAAATTACCTGGCAGTATTTATCTTTGGTTCTATTGTTGCAGTTTTTTGTCTTGTAATTCTGCTAACTTGTGTAAAGTGGGTGGATAATCGAAAAGGGGCTAAGGAAGAAAAAGTTCATCAGGAAAAGGAGAAACGGGAGACGCTCCGTAATTTGAATCTGCCTGCAGATGCAAAACGCAGTATGTTTATCATGATGGTGGCCTTATTTTGTATTTCAGGTACCAGTGACGGAGTTGGAACATATTTTACTTTATATGCAACAAAGCTTCTTAGTCTGGATGCTACCACAGCAACCATGATTAAGACGGTGGGTACATTGGGAGGCGTTTTGCTTGCAGTTCCGGCAGGGATAGCAGGGCGCAAGTTAGGAAGAAGAAAAACCATTCTGACCGGACTTAGCATCGTAATTGTAATGCATGTGTTCATGTTTGCAATGCCTGGTTTTGCAGGGGATTATATTACCGTGTTACTCGCAGCATGCTATTTTATTTATGCAGGTGCCTTTATTATGATTAATATTAATACTTTACCAATCATGCTTTCAATCGGTGGAAAAGAGCGTTTTGGTGCATTCACCGGATATTACTATTTTGCAACCTTTACAGCGGCAGTGGTTTGTCCGGTGATTATGGGATTTGTTGTAGGTATGACGAACTATAATATGATTCACATGATAGCGTTAGTTATGATGGTAGTTGCTATATTCTGTGTATTTCATGTTCATCATGGAGAGAAAATGATTGAGGAGGAACAATAATATGAAGCCAATGGTAATTGCTCATAGAGGAGCATCCTACGTTGCGCCGGAAAACACTTTGGCTGCGTTTCGTGCTGCAAAAGAAATCGGAGCCGATGGGTTTGAGACGGATGTCCAGCTTACAAAAGATGGAAAAATGGTGATTCATCATAATTATACAATTGATGCCAATTCCAATGGAAGTGGCAGAATTAGTGAAATGACACTGGAAGAACTTAAAAAGTTTGATTTTGGTTCCTGGAAAGGAAAAGAGTTTGCAGGAGAAGGAATTGCTACATTAGAAGAATGTCTGGAAGTTGCAAAATCTTTCAAAGTAGTCAATGTTGAACTTAAGGCACCGGTGGATCGGAGTATTCCATATGTGGAATCTGTTGCCAGAGCAATCAAAGACGCAGGACTTACGGATAAAATTATCGTATCGGCATTCGATCATACTTTGTTACGAGATATGAAGAAGATTTTGCCGGAGCTTAGAGTAGGAGCGTTAACATTGCCGCCAATGAAAGGAAATCAGGTTTTTGAGTTGGCAGAAAAAATCTTGCCGTCGGATAAGCCCTTGTATCAGATTTCTCCTAGTGAATTAACTTTGCCATCGGCAGATATGATTGATTTAGATGCCCTTCAAATTCCCGGAAAGGATATGGGAGCTGTTGCAATGGAACAGATTCAGAGTATTTCTGCAATTTATCCGGGCTTAAGTTTTCGAGAAGTACAGGCACAACTTAGAAAACAAAATGATTTGGCAGAGTATGTAGCAGACTTAGATTTTAAGTTGGATTACCTGCATTGTGAATATCATTCCTGTCTCGTAGACCCAACACTGGTAAAACGGGTGCATGATTTGGGAATAGGCGTGAATCCTTGGACACCGGATGCAGAAGCTGATATACAGAAGCTGATAGCCTTAGGGGTAGATGGAATTATTACGAATAGACCGGACCTTTTACTGGGATTGCTTGGGCGTTAAAGAGTAAAAGCAGACATATGAAAAAATATGTCTGTTTTTTTCAATTTGTGCTATAATGAATAGTTGGAAAAGCGCGTGGAACAGGAGGTAGTATCATGTATTATTTTACAGAAGATTGTTTGATAGGAATTGAACAGATTGATGATGAACATCGTCATTTATTTGAACTTATTAATGAAGTTATGGAATTGCTACACAATAATATTGTTACAGATAAGTATCATCAGCTCAATAAATTGCTGGATGATTTGAAAAAATATGCAGATACTCATTTTGAACATGAAGAGGCGTATATGGAGAGCATAAATGATCCCGAGCTTGCTATGCAGAAACAACAGCATCAGGATTTTTGCGAGAAAATAGATGCTCTTGACATACAGTGCAAGGATAGTGAGGAAGAACAGCAGGAAACTTTGGAAGAAATGATGTTTTACCTTACAAAATGGCTTTACCATCATATTCTAGGTAGCGATATTATGATAGGAAAGTTGCAGCCGCTGAAGGAAGAAGCCGACTTTTGTGTTTTCACGGAAAAGTATTTTACAGGCATAGAGCTGATAGATCAGGAGCATCGTAAGTTATTTGAAATTATAGCAGAGGCAAATAGTCTCATTAAGGAAGAACTTCTGCACGATAAGTATGATGAAATCGTAAATATTTTGGAACAGTTGAAGGCCTATACCAAGAAACATTTCCAAGATGAGGAAGCATATATGGAAAGCATTGGTTATTCTCGCTTGGACGCCCAGAAGCGCGCTCATGAAGCTTTTGTAGAAAAGTTAACAGAGATTAATCTGGAGGATGTGGACGATCATCAGCAAGAGTACTTAGAAGAACTTATGGAGTTTCTTTTGGGATGGCTGATTAATCATATTCTTAAAGCAGATAAAATGATTGGAGAAGAAAGTAAGGAATAATGTTAAATCAATTTTCAAGAACAGAATTATTACTAGGAAAAGATGGAATGGAACGATTGGCAAATGCCAGGGTAGCGGTCTTTGGAATAGGCGGTGTTGGTGGTTATGTAGTAGAAGCACTGGCACGCAGTGGAGTTGGAACGCTGGATTTAATTGATGATGATAAAGTGTGTTTGACCAATATTAATCGTCAGATTTTTGCCACTAGAAAGACAGTAGGAAAGTATAAGGTAGATGTGGCAAAGGAACGGATTTTGGATATTAATCCGGATGCAAAAGTTAATATCTATAAGACCTTCTACTTGCCGGATACCGCAGAGCAGTTTGATTTTTCTCAATATGATTATGTGGTAGATGCTATTGATACTGTTAGCGGTAAGCTTCAGTTGGTAGAGCAGGCAGAAGCGTCTGGAACACCGATAATTAGTTCTATGGGAGCAGGAAATAAAATGGACCCTTCTGCCTTTGAAGTGGCAGATATTTATAAGACTTCTGTCTGTCCATTGGCAAAGGTTATGCGCCGGGAATTGAAGAAGCGTGGAATCAAGAAGTTGAAGGTCGTTTATTCCAAAGAGAAACCGCTAGTGCCGATAGATGATATGGCAATCAGTTGTAAAACCAACTGTATCTGTCCGCCGGGAACGGTACGGAAGTGTACCCAGCGTCGTCAGGTTCCAGGGAGTAATGCTTTTGTACCATCAGTAGTAGGATTGATTATTGCAGGAGAAGTCGTGAAGGATTTGACTGCGGAAAAATAGTAAAAACTATTGACAAATAGGATATGAAGTGATAATATCCTATTAAGTCAGTAGGAAATATATGGAAAAGGAAGGCATGATGAAACAAAAATAATATGTACATCAAGGAGGAAATGTATTATGAAATCGTAACTGTTCAGAACGTCTTAAGCAAAGATGATATCTGCATTCCCATTTAATGATTCTTTTATCGCTGTGAATGCATTGATTCCATGCTTATGAGCGGTTCCGATATAACTCATAATTGTTAAATATTCCTGTGCACCTTCTTCACTTCGAAAACAGCCTGATACTTTAGTTTTGACTTTTATCATTCTTAAATCTCGTTCAGCCTGGTTGTTATCGAAAGGTACACAGAGGTTATTTATAAATAGGCAGACTGATGCCTTGTAATTCTGTAGTCTGCAAATCAAATTTAATACCTTGCTCTTTTTCTTGCGACCACGCTTTTTTATGGTTTCTTCAGGAAGAGGATTTTCTTCATATGCGGTTTTGATGATTTCATCATATTTCTTATCAAACTTATGTCGATGATAATAGCTGATTTCATCTTTTTCGCCTAAAAGAGCTTTGTCTCTTACCTTTTTCATATCAAGAAGAAGTTCTTTGAATTGTAGAGCCCATTTTTGCTCGGGATAGTTTTCGATTATCCCGTTAAGCTCACGCAATAGATGTGCGCAGCATACCGCATGTTTCACATCTGGATACTTCCAGTATGAAGCCCAACAATCATGGACAGCAATACCCTGAAAAGATGGAAGGATTCCAATTGCATCCATTCCAAGATGCCCTCGTTTCTGTTGGATGCTCAGATAGGTATAATCCATATCTGAAACGTTATGAACCCACCAGGTCTTGCCATCAACACGAGTTCCTGTTTCATCGCAATGAATAAGCCCAAGCTTCGTCATAATACAATAAATCTTTTCATAGGTTGGCTTTAAAACATCGGCACATCGAGTCACCATGTTTTTGATGGTTCCAGTTGATAGTGGGATGTTGAATACACTACTGAGTATTTCATGAGTGCGATTAATACTTACTGCTCCAACAGTATTAAAAGCGACTACCATTGCTTGTAAGTTTTTACCATACTGCACAGTTGCTTTGATGCCAGCAGGAAAAGAACCTGCCTTCTGGCAGTTATGAAGAGGACAGTTTCTTACTACAATAAGCTGATGTGCTGTGACATTTACATTTACTTCAGCATCAATTTCGTGACGAGTCTCCTTGATGCAAGCTTTATCAAGACAGCTATCATGATAAGGGCAATTATCACAATCAGAATGCATATGTGGTTCTATAATGTCAGGTTCAGCGATAACAGAAAGACATGTTCCATCGTGGCCATTCTGAGCTCCCTGCTTCTTACCAGACTTTTGACGCAGACTACGATTCTTATTTACCGGTGGTTTCTTAAGTCCATCGCTTGAAGGTGGTTTTGAACTATTCTTGGAGTTTTTGTTGAGCTGCTCCTTAAGTTCTTTGATGGTCTGATTAAGCTCTTTAATTGTTTCGTTCATTTCAGATACCTGCTTTGTCAAAGCAGTATTCTGATCCATTAACTGTTGAACGAATTCCATTGTGATATTAATAGGCAAACAGACCACCTTCTTTCCTTGATTTCTATAGTATAATTATAACGAAATTCAAGGAAATAAGCGAATCTTAAGAAAACCGCTTATGGTAAAAATGACGGTGGATAAGTATTAAATTTTTGAGTACAAATGGTATTAAATCTATTCAAAATCATCGAAAATCGATGGATTTGAAATAAAATATAAGTGGAAAAATATATCAATCCACATGGGATAAGAAAACTTTCAATTATAATTTCTCTTATCCACAATAAAGCGATTTTTATCAAAACAGAAAAAAATAAAATTCTCTGTTTTATACAAAATCAAATCACACGAACTTATCGAGGTTCTGAACAGTTACATGAAATCAAAATTTGGAATTAAAGAAGTAGTAGCAATTGGTATTGGAACAGCCTTATTCGTAGCACTTACGGAAGTGCAGATTCCGTTAGGATTTATTCCGAACACAGCATTACAACCAAGAGCGGCTTTGCTGGTATTTCTTGCAGCAGTATTTGGACCTGTTGTTGGAGGCGCGGTAGGACTTATCGGTCATGCACTTGGAGATGCGTTGTTTTATGGTAGTGTTTGGTGGAGTTGGGTATTCCCGGAAGCAGTTCTTGGTATTTTGGTTGGATTGTTTGTTCGTAAATTTGCCATTAAAGAGGGTGGATTTGGAAAAAAACAAATTGTCTTATTCAATGTAGTTCAGATTATAGGAAATGCCATTGCATGGATTGGTGTAGCACCAGCTTTAGATATTCTTATATATGCGGAGCCGGCAAATAAAGTTTTTGCACAGGGAGCATGGGCATTTTTAGGTAATATTATTATTGTGGCAATTCTTGGTACCTTGATTGCAGTAGGATATTCAAAGGTTGGAGCAAAGTCCTCCAGTTTGACAAAGGAAGAAGAATAGGTGTAAAATGTCAAACAGCACATATTTTGTATGTGCTGTTTTTCCGTAAAAAAGAACAGATAAGGATAAAGTAATGGAACCAATTATTGAATTTAAAAATTTTTCATTTAAATACCACTCACAGAAAGAACCCACATTGCATGATATTAAACTTGCTATTTATCCGGGGGAAAAGGTTTTGATTGTGGGACCGTCCGGTTCGGGAAAGTCTACACTGGCACATTGCATCAATGGGCTGGTGCCTTTTTCTTATAATGGAGAGATTACAGGGAGCTATTCTATAAAGGGACAGGATCCCGCGAAATTGGGGATTTTTGGATTGGCAAAAATGGTAGGTACCGTATTGCAGGATACAGATGGACAGTTTATAGGACTTACAGTAGCAGAGGACATTGCATTTGCGCTGGAGAATGACAGAGTATCTCAGGGGGAGATGTTTGAAAGAGTAGATGCTGTAGCAGAAATGGTAGATGTGAAAAGCCTTTTGAACCATGCACCTCGGGAATTATCAGGAGGACAAAAACAGAGAGTGTCTATGGCAGGAGTCATGGTGGATGATGTGGATATCCTTCTTTTTGACGAGCCATTGGCAAATCTGGACCCTGCAACAGGGAAAAGAGCTATTGATTTAATTGATAAGATACAGAAGAAACGGGGAACAACAATTCTTATTATTGAACATCGGTTAGAAGATGCCTTATATCGCGATGTTGACCGCATTATTGTAGTGGGAAATGGAAGAATTGTTGCAGATACTACACCCGATGAATTATTGTCTATGAATGTGCTGCTGGAACAAGGAATACGTGAACCGCTTTATATTACTGCCTTAAAGTACGCTGGGTGCAAAATTTCTGCGGATGCAAAGCCACAGCATATAGAAGAAATGCAGCTAGACACCTATAAAGAGAATGTAAAAGAATGGTTTTATACCGTTGATTTGCCTGAAAAAGAAAAAAAGAATGAAACGGTACTGGAGATTCAGGACCTAAGTTTTTCCTATACCCAGGGGAAAACGGTTCTGAAGGATATTTGTTTCAAGGTAGATAAAGGGGAAATCCTTAGTATTGTTGGTAAAAATGGTGCGGGAAAATCAACGCTTTCGAATTTAATATGTGGTTTTATTAAACCGGATAAAGGAAATATTTTATTAAATGGAGAAGATATTGCAGATAAGTCCATTCGAGAGAGAGGAGAGCGGATTGGTCTTGTAATGCAGAATCCGAACCAGATGATTAGTAAAGCCATGATTTACGAGGAAGTAGCACTTGGTTTGCAGGTGCGTGGAGTACCCGAAGAAGAAATTAAGGAGCGGGTATATAAAACGTTGAAAATCTGTGGTTTGTATCCATTCCGAAATTGGCCGGTATCTGCATTAAGTTTTGGACAGAAAAAGCGAGTTACCATTGCATCTATTTTGGTTATGAATCCGGACGTGATTATTTTGGATGAACCAACAGCAGGTCAGGATTACCGGCATTATACAGAGATTATGGAATTCCTTAAGGAACTCAATGAAACGTATGGAATTACAATTATTATTATCACACATGATATGCATTTGATGTTGGAATATACGGATAGAGCCATTGTTATTGCAGATGGACAGCTATTGGCAGACGACACACCTTCGCATGTATTAACGGATGAGGGAATTGCAGAAAAGGCATATTTAAAGAAAACATCGCTTTATGATTTAGCAGTAAGATGTGGAATAGAAGAGGCATCAGATTTTGTGGAACGATTTATTGGGTATGAGCGAGCTGAAAGAGAGAAAAGCAGACAGGAGGTAGAGTAATGTCCAGAGTATTGTCCTATGAAGAAAAAGACACATGGATTCATCAATTAAGCGGTGTGACAAAGCTGGTTTTCTTCCTCCTTTGGTCAATTACCAGTATGGTTTCTTATGATACACGGGTCTTACTGGTGATGTTAGTGTGCAGCATGATTATTTTTATTATGTCAAAGACAGAGTGGAGGCAGGTTGGGACCGTATTTAAGTTCATTATGTTGTTTTTGATAATTAACCTACTGGCAATTTTTATTTTCTCACCAAATCAAGGAACAAAAATATATGGAACGGAAACAGTACTTGTTCATTTATTTGGTAGTTATACTTTAACCGTGGAGCAGCTTTTTTATGAATTCAATGTAATGATAAAGTATTTAACAGTAATTCCCGCAGTCTTCATGTTTATTGTTACTACGAATCCGAGTGAATTTGCAGCGTCTATGAATAAGGTTGGAGTGAATTATAAGATTGGTTATGCAGTTGCCATCGCACTTCGCTATATTCCGGATGTACAGGATGATTTTAAAAAGATAAAACATGCCCAAGAAGCAAGAGGAATCGAGATGTCAAAGAAGGCATCTCTTATGGAACGGGTAAAAAATATGGCAGCAATTATTTTTCCGTTGATTTTTTCCAGTATGGATAGAATTGATGTAGTAAGTAATGCTATGGAACTGCGTGGATTCGGAAAGCAGAAAAAGAGGACATGGTATTCAGGCAAACCTTTAAATAGAAACGACTATTTGGTTATTTTGATAACGGTAGTGTTTGTTGCGGCAGCACTTGTGATTACTTTTTGGGATGGTAGTCGGTTTTATAATCCATTTGCGGCATAAATTTATGGAGAAATCACTTGCTATGCCTTAAAATATTGCTTATAATCAACCTATAGATAGGTTCTATTCTGCACTGTTTTGCAGTCAGGAGGAACGTATGGAAAAGAGTTTTCAAGAATTAGATTTAAGCAATGCATTCTTATTTGCAGCAGCATTGGAGGACCCGGAGACATGTCGGCTTGTATTGGAGATTATACTTGGAGAAAAGCTTCCACCAGTGAATGTCCATGCAGAACACAGTATTTTGATTAGTTCAGATTTTCGTAGCGTGAGGCTGGATATTTATGCTAATGACGAAATAGAAGTCAATTACAATGTGGAAGCGCAGAACAAAAACGAAGGGAATCTGCCAAAACGAAGCCGTTATCATCAGGCGGAGATGGATGTGTCATCCCTAAAACCGGGACAGGATTTTAACGATTTGAAACCCGGATATGTCATATTCATTTGTACATTTGATCCCTTTGGGAAGAAGCTTTATCGATATACCTTTGAAGAACGGTGCTTGGAACGGGATTTCCCGTTAGGAGACGAAACGAAGAAAATATTTCTAAGCACCAGGGGAGAAAATAGAGATGAAGTGCCGGAGGAACTGATACATTTTCTGGAGTATATGGAAAACAGTACAGATGCCTATGTGGCAACGGTAACAGAACAGTCTATCAATAAGTTGCATAACAAGATAAGCAAGCTAAAAAAAGAGAGAGATCTGGAGGCGAGGTACATGACATTCGAAGAATTGTTAAGGTCCAGAGAGAAAGATGGCATATCTCAAGGAATATCTCAGGGAATAGTGCAAGGAAAAGTCGAAGATATTTTGGAATTATTAGAGGACTATGGTTCTGTTCCAGAGCAACTGACGGAGAAGATATTAGCTCAGCAAGATGTAGAGATCCTAAAAAAGTGGCATAAGCTAGCTGCTAAAGTTACATCTATAGAAGAATTTATAGAGAAAATGTAAATATCATTCACAAACCATTCAAAAGAAAAAGTATCAGGCAGTCATTTATGACTGCCTGATATAAGAGTCTGTTAGTGCGAAAAAAACGTACTATCTAAAAGCAATTCGCAATTTTACCAGTTAGAATTAAAGTAAAAGCAGTGTAGAGAGCCTATCTTATATTTTATCATTGGAAATAAAAAATGTTTAAAACTATTGACAAACTAGTTACAAAGTGCTAATATCCTATTAAAGCGATAGGAAATATATGGAAAGGAGAAAAGGGAATATGTTAAAAAAAATAGCGGAAAAAGTTTGTAAATTATATAGGAATATGGATATGTCGATAATGTGTTATACCGAAAGTTTAATATACTTCCCTTCTTTATATAATATATCAGAGATTCGTTAATACTTAAAAGATAAGTGTTGAAGAACGAGTAGATATATATCTTATAAAAGATGGGAAGCAAGGCAGCTTCCTTTTTTCTATTATAATATGTAGTGGCAGGTGACGAATGGAAGGTGAGGATATGAAAAAGGAAAAAGGGAAAGCCGTAACAGAAGAGGAGCTAAGGACAATAGCTGAATTTATAGAATCCATCCAGTATGGGGTTGTATCTATTATTATTCAGGATGGGAAAATCATTCAGATTGAAAAGAGTGAAAAAGTACGTTTAAAGTAGGAGAAATAAAATAGAAAAAGACTGACCAGATACACTGGAGGCTTTAAATCATTTTTATGATTTAAGGCCTTTTTGTATTTATGGGAAATACGATTTAAATAAAATTAATTTAGAAAATTTTTAAATTAAATGTTGACAAATAAAAATAATAAGTGTATTGTTATTACAACGTACAAAACCATACTATTCCTACTTAGAAAATAGGAAATAAAACCGACCAGACAAACTGGAGGCTTTGAATCATTTAGATTTGAAGCCTCCAGTTTGCATTTTAGGGAAAGAAGGTGGAGTAAATGGTAAATCTCAATGAAGAAAAAAGAAAAATAGATGAAAAAGTTTTGGAACAAATAAAGGAGAAAATAGAAAGCATTCAGTATGGTTCAGTGACAGCTGTGGTACATGAAGGAAAGATTGTTCAGTTAGACACAAATGTCAAAATTAGATTAGTATAGTTTAACGTTATTTTGGGAGAGGAGAAGACAGATGCAAAAAATATATTTTTCGGCAGGAGGAATTATATTCTGTCTAAAAAGAATAGAAATTTAATCAAATATGAAAAAGACAGGAATCAATCAAGCTACGATTTTAGCAAAGTTAGAGTATTTCAATCCGGCAGGTTCTGTAAAAGACCGTATTGCATTGGCAATGATAGAAGATGCAGAAAAAAGAGGTCATATTCAACCAGGAGCTACTATTATTGAACCAACTTCCGGGAATACCGGAATTGGACTTGCTTCAATAGCTGCGGCGAAAGGGTATAGAGCAATTCTAACTTTACCGGAAACTATGAGCGTGGAACGACGAAAGTTGTTGAAAGCATATGGAGCAGAGCTAGTGCTTACAGAGGGTGCAAAAGGAATGAAAGGCGCCATTGCCAAGGCAGAAGAGTTGAATCGTGAGATTGAAGGCTCATTCCTGTTGGGGCAGTTTGAAAATGAAGCAAACCCAAGGATTCATAAAGCAACCACCGGACCGGAAATATGGGAACAGACAGCTGGAAAAATAGACATTTTTGTTGCAGGTGTAGGAACAGGAGGAACAATTACTGGAGTAGGTGAGTACCTGAAAGAGAAAAATCCGGAGATTAAAATTGTAGCAGTGGAACCGGCAGAAAGTGCAGTATTGTCCGGAAAAAATCCGGGACCGCACAGAATTCAGGGAATCGGAGCCGGATTTGTACCAAAAGTGTTAAATACACAGATTTACGATGAAATTGTCACAATTGAAAATGAAGATGCATATCAAGAGGGAAAAGTCTTTGCACGAACAGAAGGAATTTTGGTAGGAATTTCTTCAGGGGCAGCGTTGAAGGCAGCATCCATTTTGGCAAAAAGAAAGGAAAATGCGGGAAAGACAATTGTTGTGTTACTGCCGGATTCCGGTGACAGATATTTGTCAACGAGTTTGTTTGATGATTGACGAGGAATTTAGAAAGTATATATGAATATGACGGAGGAAAAGAAAATGAAAAAGAAAATAGCAGTATTAATTGCAACAATAGGAATATTAGCAGGAGTTTTGGCTGGATGCGGAGACAATGCAGAAACAAAAAATGAGGTAGCAAAGAAAGTAGAAAATGAACAGGCCGAAACAGTGGGAGAAGCGCAAGAGGAAAATGAATTTTTGGGAGAAGGACTGAATGAAGCAAAGGTGATTCGGATTGGATATCAGCCAACCTCAGCTGATAATGTTTACAGTATAGATGCAACGCATGAGTGGATTGAAGATGAATTTAAAGAAGATGGCATTGAGGTAGAGTGGATTCCATTCAATTATGGTCCACCAATTATAGAAGCATTAGCAGCAGGAGAACTTGATTTTTCAACAGGAATAGGAAATATTCCACTTATTAATGGGTATGCAAGTGGTGCGCCGGTGCAAGCAATTTCCTTGACCGCAGTAGATTTGAAATCGTATGGCATAGTAGTGTCTGGAGATTTAAAAGATGAGGTAAAAACAGTAGCTGATTTGAAGGGAAAGAAGCTTGCGTTAAAGGGCGGTTCTGCAACAGAGGCAAATGTTTTAAGAGCACTTCAGCAGGCAGGTGTTGAGGAGCAAGATGTTGAGATAGTAAATATAGCAGCAACAAATGATTTGTATTCGGCAGTGTTAAATCATGAAGTAGATGCTATCGGTACGGTAGGACCAAATGTAGACGCGTTTACACAGCGTTCGGATTTATTTCCCTTGGATATCAGTGATAGTGCATTAAATACAAGTGCAGGATTAAACATTGTGAATACAGATTTTGCAGAAAAAAATCCTGAAATTGTTGCCAGATTTGTAAAGCAGATAAAAATTATTCAGGATTACACAGAAGAACATAGGGACGAAGTGAAGTCTGTGATTGCAGAAAATACAGACTATTCTGTTGAAGAATTAGTATCTGTTGACAGATGGACTTATAAAGATAAATTTGATGATGAAGATAAAAAGGCATTTGAAGAGGCGGTAGAGTTTTTGGTAAATGGAGCTTCCTGTATAATTAAAAATGTAGAGGATTCCAAGAAAGAAGGTTGAGAAAAAAATACCTCAGTGTAAAATAAGATTACTGACTTTGCACGGTTAGTAAAAAATCTTATTAAACAGAGAGGTATCTAAAATGAAGTATAACACACAAAACAGTAAAATTGCATCAATAACAGAAAAAACTTTGATTGTTGGTATTGATGTTGGTAGTCAAGTGCATTATGCAAGAGCATTTGATTGGCGTAATTATGAGTATTCAAGAAAACCATTTGCATTCAGCAATGATGAAGAAGGTTTTATGGCGTTTAAGAACTGGATGGATGAAATTGCTGAAAATCACGACAAAGAGGTAGTGCTCCCAGGCATGGAGCCTACAGGACACTACTGGTTTGGTTTAGGAATGTTTCTACAAAACTTAGGAATGCGCCCGGTGCATGTGAATCCACATCATGTAAAAAAATCAAAGGAATTGGATGACAATAATCCGAACAAGAATGATCGAAAAGATCCGAAGACAATTGCTGCGTTGGTAAACGAAGGAAGATTTTCCTATCCATATATTCCATCAGGAATTTATGCGGAAATAAGAAATCTTTCAAATTTAAGATTCCAGACACAGGAAGAAATAACTCGAATCAAAAATCGAATTGCACGTTGGTTTAGCATTTACTTTCCAGAATACAAGGATGTTTATGGGAATCTTGATGCCGTAAGTGGAATGATGATTTTAAAGCAGGCACCATTGCCGGGGGATATCGTAAGACTTGGAGTTGATGGAGTGAATAAAATATGGCGAGATGCGAAGCTGAGAGCAGTAGGAATTAAGAGGGCAAAGACCCTGGTAAATAAAGCAGAGCATAGTATCGGAAGTCAAGAAGCACCAGAAGCAGCAAGAGTAGAACTTCAGATTTTGCTTGGTGATTATGAAATGTATACTTGTCGAATGAATGATTTGATGCAGACAATAGAAGAAAAACTGTATGAGATTCCATATATAGATAAACTCTTGGAGATAAAAGGGATTGGTATGATAACAATCTGTGGATTTATTGCAGAGGTTGGAGATATAAGACGTTTTGACAATCCAAAGCAGTTACAGAAGTTGGCCGGATATGCAATCGTTAGCAATGATTCAGGAAAGCATAACGGAGAAAGTCATATCAGTTATCGTGGAAGAAAAAGGCTGCGCTATGTTTTATATGAAGCGGCAATATCGTTAATAGGAAAGAATGCAGAGTTTAAGGAAATCCATAATTATTATAGAACAAGAGAACGGAATCCATTGAAGAAAATGCAGTCGGTAATAGCGGTTGCGTGTAAGGTAATACGTATATTTTATACGATATTAACCAAGGGTGTTGCATATGACGGAACGAAAATGCTTGAAGATATACAGCGTCCGGCATTGGCACTGAATTAAAAGAAACACAGAAACCCAAGCTTGTTATCGCGGTTGAACAAAGCAATTAGGAAAGGATTGTTTTGCTCAGCCACGATAAGGGCTGACAAGAATAAAAGCTGAGTAATCGGCAAAAGTGGAAATGAGAGGTAAACGTCCGCCGCAAGGTGCTTTCATAGAAACAGTCAGTAACAAAATTTACAAAGTATGAGCCAGTAGTCGGCAGGAATATTTTCCAGAGGGCATGACCCTGCAAAGGAGCTAAGCTGACACCCTGGTTATGGATAGGTGGAACGAAGGAAGTGAGGACTCTCCAAAATGTGAGATGATCCTGGTAGACATGGGAGGTACATCACCATAGAGGGACGGGTATACACAAGGCCATTTAAAACGAAACAATCGAGACGTTTTAATTCGTGTACCCAGAAACCACTATTTTTGCACCAGATGCAGAGAAATATCCATGATGATGGCTCGTTTTACTGAGAAACAATTTAAACAAATCCCTTATTTTAAGGGAAAAAAGACTTGACTATATAGGGAGGAAAATTGGAGAAAACAATAGATGTTTCTAATATTTTTACCAACAAATATTATGAAGAAGCAGAGAGACTTTTGGAAAAAGAGTAGCGCAATTGTTGGAACTGGACTTGGATGAGTTGGGAGAAGCGGCAGTAACTTCCAAAAATCCAATTGATATTAGTAGTCAGTGCGTTGTATTTGCAGAATCAGAGGTTATTTCTCTTAAAGCACAGGGAGCACCAAAAGAAGATATTGCAGCAGGTATTCATATTGCAACAGCAAGAAGAGTAAAAAATCTACTGAAAAAAATTGGCTTGGATGATACGGTGCTCTTTACGGGTGGAGTATCTAATAATCCCGGAATGAGAAAGGCGGTGCAGGAAGTGCTGGGAATGGAATTGGGGAGCACAAAGTTAGATGCAACTCTGGCAGGGGCATTAGGTGCAGCCATTTATGCTCATGATTATGCAAAAGAAATCAAATCCAGCTGGGGAGGCGGGTTGTAAATGCATGGAAAAAGGAAAAAGAGGCTGGCAGATTATAAAATATTAGGAGTCATAATACCTGTTGGGTTATTGCTACTTTGGCAGGTGGCAAGTCTGGCAGGATTATTGAATCCGAGTATTTTGCCATCACCTTCAAAATTGTTTGCTGTATTGGTGGAAATGGGAAACGAGGGAACACTGTTAAAGCATATAACAATGAGCTTAAAGAGAGTTGGAATAGGATATGTTGTAGGGGCATCTTTTGGAGTAATCCTTGGAGTAATTCTTGGGCTGTCACCTCTGGTGAAACGGTTTCTCTCCGTTATGCTTGAAATTTTACGACCCGTTCCAATTCTGGCATGGGTCCCGGTGTTGATAGTATTTTGTGGAATTGGTGAAACTTCTAAGGTAATTGCCATTGCGATTGGTAGTTTCTGGTCAGTGCTTCTTAATACCACAGACGGTGTAAGGAATGTAGATATTAAGTATAAAGAAGTGGCAGAGATATTTACGAAGAACAAAAAAGATACTGTAGTATCTGTTATACTACCGGCAGCACTTCCGTCTATTTTTACAGGTCTGAGGATTGGAATTGGCTCAGCGTGGCTGAGTGTGATTGGTTCAGAAATGATAGCATCATCTTCCGGATTGGGTTATTTTATCACCTATAACCGAGAAATGATGAGGCCGGATAAAGTGTATGTAGGTGTATTTACGATAGGTATCATTGGATGGCTGATAAATATTTTGATTAGGAAAATAGAAAATAGATTGTTAAAGTGGAATGCCAAGGGAAAGGAGTAAAAAATGAGTGTAGAAAATGCATTGGAAATTTCTCATTTGGAAAAAACATTTCAGTGTGAGACAGGCGATGTACAAGCATTGTCAGATATCAATCTTACAATAAAAAAGGGAGAATTTATCAGTATTTTGGGTGCCAGCGGTTGCGGAAAAAGTACCTTGTTGAGAATTATCGGGGGACTTGAGCATCAAAGTGAAGGTGACATAAGTAGTCATGGAGTTTCGATTTGTGGACCGGGAGTAGAACGGGGAATGGCATTTCAAGAGTCTCGATTATTTCCATGGCTGACAGTGGAAAAAAATGTTCTTTTTGGAATAAGTTATGAAAAGAAAAAAAATTATCAAAAAAACAGCAGTTAGAGATGGTATATCAGTATTTAGAGTTGGTGGGGTTGAGTGATTTTGGAAAGTCATATCCAAATCAGTTATCAGGAGGAATGCAGCAGAGAGTTAGTATTGCGCGTGCGCTGATAGAGAATCCGGAAATGCTGTTGCTGGATGAGCCGTTTGGTGCATTGGATGCATTGACACGTATCAATATGCAGGAAGAGATTCAACGGATTTGGGAAGCGGAAAAGAAAACGATGATATTGGTGACTCATGATATTGAAGAAGCGATTTATTTAGGAGACAGAATTGTAATTCTATCTTCGAGACCGGGAAGAGTGAAACAGATTATAGATGTGAATCTTCCAAGACCAAGATATAGAAGTTCCGGTGAGTTTGTAAGAATCAAAAAAGATATTATGGCTGAGTTTTTCAAGGAACAAGATCAGCAAGAGGATTATGTGATCTAAGGTGCCGTAGCCAAAGGGAAAGGCAGAGAACTGCAAAATCTTTATCCATGGTTCGAATCCAGGCGGTACCATTGAAAAATAATAGTTGTATTTGCTTTCGCATCGGTATAAAATGAAACCTATAGGAATGATTTTAGAAAAATGCAGGAGGAACTACAAATGCAAAAGGTATCATTTGGAAAAACAGATAAGGGAGAGCAGGCAGCATTATATGTGTTAGAAAATAAAAATCACACTACAATCAAGGTTACAGATTATGGTGCGACTTTGGTAGCGTTTATCTTCCGGGATAAAAATGGTGTAGAAAGAGATGTGGTACTGGGATATGACAGCGTAGAAGGGTACCAGAGAAATGGTTGTTATTTCGGTGCAACAGTAGGACGGAATGGAAATCGTATTGCGAATGCACAGTTTACGATAAATGGAAAAACATGGAAGATTGAAGATAACGATAATGGGAATAACCTTCACAGCGGAAAAAATGGCTTTAGTAAGGTTATGTGGGATGTAAAAGAGATTACAGATAATAGTATTACCCTTACCCATTTTAGTTCGGAGGAAGAACAGGGATTTCCGGGGAATATGACAGCAGAAGTAACATATACCATAACAGAAGAAGATAGGTTGGAGATTTCTTATCAGGCAACAGCAGATAAGGATACCATTATGAATTTTACCAATCATTCTTATTTTAATCTGGCCGGACATGACAGTGGTTCCATGGAGGAGCAGGAATTGCAGATTTTTGCAGATAGTTATACACCAATGGCTGCAAAAAGCATACCAACAGGTGAGATTGCATCGGTAGAAGGAACTCCTATGGACTTTCGGGTAATGAAGCCAATTGGACGTGATATTAATGCAGACTTTGAACAGTTAAAACTTGCCGGAGGATATGATCATAACTATGTATTGAGTGAAAAGCCGGGCGAGATGAAAGTAATGGCAAATGCATATTGTAAAGAGAATGGAATCGCAATGGAAGCATCAACAGATTGCTGCGGTGTGCAATTGTATGCGGGTAACTTTATTCAGGCTCACAAGGGAAAAAGTGGCGCAGAGTATCATGACCGTCAGGGATTTTGTCTGGAATCACAGTTCTATCCAAATGCAGTAAATCAGGAAAATTTTGCATCTCCGGTTGTAAAAGCAGGAGAACAGTATAATTCCAAAACTACTTATCGTTTGTATTTAAAATAGGACCATAAAAAAACAACACGAATAAAAGAAAATTGATATGTACACTCTCCCACTGGTTCTTTATTATATAGGTAATGAGGACTAATTGGGAGGGTTTTTTATGAAGAAAATGAAAAAATTGGCTGCCGTATTACTGGCAGTCTCAATGGTGTGCCAAATAATCGGATGTGCCGGAAAAAATAACACAGACGCATCGCAAGAGGCGCAACAGAAGGAAGAACAGAGTACATCGCAGGAGATTACGGTGAATCTGCATTATTTAAGAAGTGATGATAATTACGATGGTTGGAATGTATGGTTCTGGACAAATGGTGATGGAAGTTCCTATGAATTCGACGAAGAAGCAAAGGATGAGAAAGGAGTGGTGACCACCATTACTTTGGCACCGGAGACCATGCAGCTGGGATTTATTGTAAGATTAAATGAATGGGAATCCAAGGATACCGATGGGGACCGTTTTGTAGATCTTACAGAAGTAGTTGCAGGAACCGTAGATGTATATGTGACATCAGGAGAAGAGGATTTTGATGTTGTTATGGGAGACGATGTAGAGACTGGAGTCAGCATTTATGATGTTCATGTAAAGGATGATTATCAGACTGTGGAATTTAAGGTTTCCGGTGAGCTGAGCCAGGAAGAAATAGAAAATATCAAGATTTTAGATGGAGACTTAAAAGAAATGAAAAAGACAGAAATTTCAGTAAACAAGAAAAAGGGAATTGCGAGAATCAAAGACTTCTTTCAAAAGAAAGGAAAATATTATGTATCTTTAGAAGAGGGAAGTCCGGTGGAAGCTAGTATGCCGGATATTTATTCCACAGAGGAATTTGAATCAGAGTATACATATGATGGAAATGATTTAGGAGCAACCTGGACAAAGGATGCAACTACATTCAAGGTATGGGCACCTACTGCAGATGCTGTTTCTGTAAATCTTTATAAAGAAGGAGAAGCAGGAAAAGATGATAAAATCGAAACAGTCGAGATGAAAAAAGGCGACAAAGGTGTATGGAGTGTAGAGAAGTCCGGAGATTTAAACGGTGTTTACTATACTTATACTGTAAAAGTAGATGGAAAAGAAAATGAAGCATGTGACCCATATGCGAAGACAACCGGTGTAAACGGTAACCGTGCTATGGTTATAGACATGGCATCTACCAATCCGGAGGGATGGGACCAGGATAAACGTCCAAATACAGACCTGAAAATTACAGATGCATTTATCTATGAACTTCAGGTTCGTGACCTTTCAGCAGATAAAAGTTCAGGAATTGCTAATGTAGGAAAATATCTGGGATTGACCGAAACCGGAACTAAGACAGCCAGTGGCATTGCTACCGGATTAGACCATATGAAGGAATTGGGTATTACTCATCTTCATCTGAATCCGGTTTATGACTACGCTACAGTAGATGAGTCCAAATTAGACAGCGATCAGTATAACTGGGGATATGATCCAAAGAATTATAACGTACCGGAAGGTTCTTATTCCACTGACCCATATCATGGTGAAGTGCGTGTAGAAGAATTTAAGCAGATGGTTCAGACACTTCATGACAACGATATTAGTGTTGTATTGGATGTAGTATATAACCATACTTATAGTGGAGAAGATTATTGCTTTAACCAGATTGTACCGGGATATTTCCATAGAATTAATGAGAATGGAGTATGGGCAAATGGTTCCGGTTGTGGAAATGACGTAGCTTCTGAGCGAGCTATGGTATCTAAATATATTGTTGACTCTGTAAAATACTGGGCAGAAGAATATCATATTGATGGATTCCGTTTTGATCTGGTAGGCTTGACAGATGTGGATACCATCAATGCGATTCGTGCAGCTTTAGATGAAATTGACCCATCCATTATCATGTATGGAGAAGGTTGGAGTTTAGATACTACACCAACCAAAGACGATGTAAAATTGGCAACTCAGACTAATGCAGTGAATATGCCTGGAATGGCACTGTTTTCTGATAATATCAGAGATGCAATTAAAGGAAGCGTATTTGAGGCAGAAGAGTCTGGATATGTTAATGGAGATATCATAGGAACCTATAGCACGATTATGAAATGCGCAGAAGGAAAACCAGGTTGGTCTGCAGATGCAACGCAGGTAGTTAATTATACAAGTTGTCATGATAATTTTACTTTGTGGGATAAGATTAATATTACTTGTGCAGATGATAGTTTAGAAAACAGAACGAAGCGGAATTTGTTATCGGCATCTATTGTGTACACTTCTCAGGGAGTACCATTTATACTGGCTGGAGAAGAAATGCTTCGTTCTAAAGTAAAAGAGGATGGAACCTTTGAGGATAACAGTTATGTATCTCCGGATTCCGTAAATAGCATTAAGTGGGATTCTTTAGATGATGAGAATACCAAGATGGTATATGAATTCTACAAGGGATTGATTGCATTCCGTAAGGCACATGATTCTCTTCGTATGGAGCGTACAACTGCAGAACAGATTAAGTTCTATGCACAGGAAGAACATAAGGGAGCAGTTGTATATGAGATTGCGCCGGAAGAAGTGGGAGCATCAGGAAATGTATTTGTTATCTACAATCCGTTTGACGAAGATATTACGGTAACACTTCCGGAAGGAAACTGGGATGTATATATCAAAGGACAGACAGCAGGAAATGAAGTTTTGGAAACCGTAAGTGGTGATGTAAGTGTAGAATCAATTTCTTGTATGGTACTGGTAAAAGAATAAAAATAAATATAAATATTAGATTTTGGAAGAGGTTGTGTGAACCGAAAATTTTTGGTTCGCGCAACCTCTTTTTTGAAAAATTACAAAAATTTTACGAGCTTATCATATAGTTCATACGGATGGAATGTATAATAGCAAAGTCTATCGCTTAGCATAGAAATGTTTATGGAGGAAAAGAGAATGAGAAAATGGAGCAATTGGAGCAGAGTATTAGTTGCGGCATTATCTGTTGCAACAGTAGGTTCAGCAGTATTACCTGCGTATGCAGAAACAACGACAGATGGTTCGACAAAAGTGGGAGATGAAGTAATCTAGCCGGTAGAGGCAGGTTATGGCTATTATGTAGATGTGTATCAAACCAACAGTGGTGACAATATGTCACCGGAATCCAATGCAGCGATTGGAGTGCTTTCCCAGATGTTAAATATTTTCACACCGGGGGATGCATGGAATAATGGAACTGTTTTGAATGAAAGTACTCATCTGGAAAACCTGAATACCACAAAGGCAATTACAGAGGGCAGTACTAAAGAACAACAGGAGAAAGCATATCTGGACGATAGAAGAAACCAGAATTACAGTATGGTATCCGGACTCGGAGTATATGCAGATGAAGACAGTGAGTATGGTGATATTGTTAAATTGATAGGTGCAGTGCGTGGAGGTTCTGCAAGTACTTCCTCTGCAAAGAAGTATTACAAGTATGCACGTCCGTTCCGTTGGTCAGGAATTGATGCAAAATATCCGGAAATTAATGTCATTGATATCCTTGTGCCATGTATTAAGGCTGATCCATCCAACGATGGGGGATATCCAAGTGGTCATACAAATGCAGCATATCTTGCCGGAATTTCTATGGCGTATGCAGTACCACAGCAGTATCAACAGATGATTTATCGTGCATCTGAACTTGGAAATAACAGAATTGTAACCGGAATGCATTCTTGTTTGGATGTAATGGGTGGACGTACTATGGCAACTGCAGTAGCAGCTGCAAACCTGAATGACTCTAAAAATGCAGAGGTAAAGGCAAATGCGGTAGCAGCAGGAGAGAAACTGGTAAGTGCAGTAGATACACAGGCAGAATATGAAAACTACCAGAAGGATAAGGAAACTTATCGCTATCGTATGACTTATGGATTAAGTCAGACAGGAGATACAAATAAGCCAATGGTTGTGCCAAAGGGAGCAGAGGTACTGCTGGAATCTCGTTTCCCATATCTGGACGACACCCAGAGAAGGTATGTGCTTTACACTACCGGAATTGAATCCGGATATCCGGTTCTGGATGATGCAGAAGGATGGGGACGATTGAATCTGTTTGAGGCAGCAAGTGGATACGGTGCATTTGTAAATGATGTTACTGTCAACATGGATGCAGCTCTTGGAGGATTCCATGCATCAGATAACTGGAAAAATGATATTAGTGGTGCAGGCGTACTTACGAAGGAAGGTACTGGTGTGCTTGCTCTTTCCGGTCAGAATACTTATACCGGAGGAACGAACGTAAAAGGAGGAACGATTGTAGCATCTTCTTCCAACGCTTTTGGTAAGGGAAGTGTAGAAAATAACAGCAATGTAGTGGAGAATACGGTAGATACTGTAAATGTTTCCGGAAGTTATACACAGGGAGCAAATGCAGTATTGGAGTTAACGGTTTCTAATAAAGAGGATATCTTAAAGATTGCCGGAAATGCAAATTTCCATGGAACATTGAAACTTACTTTTGACAATGGATTTGTACCGGAAGAAGGATTTGCAATAATTGAAACTGCAAGTGTAGCATCTCAGTTTGATAAGATTGAGGTTACCGGTCTGGACGAGAATATGCAGATATCTTATCAGGATGGAAAGGTAGTAGTAAGTTCCGTAAATAGTTCTGATGTTACAAATCCATCCGCTGATGGAACACAGACGGGAAACAATGATAATAGTGATAGTAAAACAATGACAGCAGAAGCGATTGCACAGGTAGTTTCAAAGATAGAAAATGCAAAAAACGGAGAAAAAGTTACTGTCGTTATGGGAGGTGCTACAGTATTACCTAAGACAATATTAGAAGCAGCAAAAGGAAAGAGCATAACATTAGAAGTTCAAATGTCAGGATATACCTGGGTGATTGATGGAAAGACTATCACAGATGCCGGATTACAGGATGTTAATTTAGAAGTAACAAAGAACACAAAGAATATTCCGGAGAGTGTGATTTCTGCTCTGGCTGGAAGTAATCCGTCTATCCAGATTTCACTGGCACATAACGGACAGTTTGGATTTACAGCGGTTCTTACAATAAATGTTGGAAAAGAAAATAATGGCAAGCTTGGAACACTGTATTACTATAACAATGAGGGGAAAATGGAGCTTATCAATAAAGGAACTGTAGGCGCAGAAGGAAATGTGTCATTACAATTTACCCATGCTTCTGACTATGCAATCGTGCTGACGGCACAGCCTGCAACAGAAACAAAACAGGAGACGGCAACACCAACATCTAAAACAGAAAAAACAGGTAAGGTAAAAACTGGAGATACACAGAATATTGCAGTTTGGCTTACCATGTTGGTAGTGGCAGGTGTAGGAGCAGCAGGAATCGTGGTATACAAAAAAAGAAAAAAAGCAGATGTCCGATAAAATTCGGATGTAATATTAACGAGACTTAGAAAGAGAAAAAAGAAAGACCATTTCTGCGGTAGAGAAAAGGTCTTTCTGTTTTTTTATGTGTGTCAGCATAAGGGAATTGGCAATAATGCACAAAAAAAGAGAAAATATTAAAAATAATTGTTTATTTTTACAAAAGAATTTGGTATAATAAGAGTACATTACAAAAGAAAAATTCGATGGACGATTTGAATGGACACAGGAGGTAGAGAACTATGAAGATGAAATGGAAATTGGTAGGAATGGTACTACTCCCGATGGTGATAGCTAGTATATTAATAGCTGGAATTTCTTTAGTTCTGGTACAAAATTTTCTGGATGAGGAGCAGGCGTCAACACTAAAAGTGGCGTTGGAGGGGTATAATGAAGATGTAAATGCCTTTCAAAATCAGAATGTGGATATTACAGTGTTTGAAGGGGATACCAGAACACAGAGTTCTATCCAGGGGGTAGAGGGGACAAAAGCAAGTGAGGAAGTTATAAAGGTTGTCTTAGAGGAAGGAAAGGAGTTCTTTGATACGGATGTTGACGTTCATGGTATTGCTTACTATGGCTATTATATTCCAACAGAGAATGGAATGCTGTTTGCAGGTACGCCCCAAGCAATTGTAGAAGACAATGTAAGTAAGATGACAGGATATGTGCTTTTTATTACGAATGTGTGTGTACTGACTTTTGGAATCGCTGGATATCTGATTGCCAGCCGTATGGCAAAACAGATTAAAGGAGCGACAACGAATCTTGTAAGCATTGCAAATGGTAATTTAGCAATTGAAAAAGAGAGTCGTGTTAGCAAATCAAAGGATGAAATTAGTGAGATTAACAAGTCCACAAGACATATGGCAGAGGAATTATCAGGTATAATCAAGGCTGCCACAAATATAGGAAATGACGTAAGCGCTTCGTCAGAAGAATTAAGTACAACATCTGATACAACATTATCAGCAATGAACGAGGTATCAAAAGCAATAGAAGAAATTGCTACCGGATTACAGGGACAGTCCGAATCGGTCCAGAGTATAGCAGAAAATATCAATAGTATGAATGAGGATGTTGATAGAATCAAGACATCTGCTAATGATATTTCTGATTGTTCTGAGAGACTTGATGGTGGAAGTAATCTTGTGAAAGAAAAGATAACAAGTATGTCGGAGAGTAATCAAAAGGTTAATAGTAGTATAGGAGGAATCTCAGATAAGATTCAATCTATTACGGAAGTAATTGAAAGCGTAAAAGGAATTGTTTCTGTGATTGGTGAAATTTCTTCACAGACCAAACTATTAAGTCTTAATGCCTCTATTGAAGCAGCTAGGGCGGGAGAAGCAGGCAAAGGATTTGCTGTTGTGGCTGATTCAATTAGTAACCTAAGTGAAGATACTTCTCAGCAGGTAGATGAGATAACAAATATTATAAATACATTGGTACAGGATTTTGATGAGTGCATTAAAACGATTGATAGTACAGTTGCCGATGGTGAGGAACAAAAAGAAAATCTTGAACATGTAATGGAAGAATTTGAAAAGTTATCGCTGGAGATAGAGGAAACTTCAAACAAAGTACACCTGATTAGCAAAGCAGTTGATAAAACAGTAGAGGGAATGACACAGATTTCACATGAGATAGAAGAGTTGAGTTCCATTAGTGAGAATTCAGCGGCAAGTACCCAAGAGGTAAATGCAAGTGTGGAAGAGGTAAATGCTTTGATGAATGGTGTAGCAGCGACTGCAACAGAATTAAGTTCCAAAGCAGAAGAACTGAATCAAGAGTTGAAATTTTTCAAATTATAAGAGAAATGGCTGGCGCCTAATGGATAAAACATTAGGCGCCAGCCATTTTAACATGGTCAACAATAATTACAAATTATTTATTGCTTCTTCTCCAAATATGCATTTTTTCAGCTTCTTTGATTAATTCATCTCTAAAATCCGGGTGTGCTACAGAGATAATAGCTTCTGCTCTCTGCCATGCAGATAATCCCTTTAAGTTTACTTTACCATATTCTGTAACCAGGAAATGTGTATTAGCACGAGTATCTGTAACAACAGAGCCTGGATGCAGAGTAGGAAGGATTCTAGATTTTACCTCGCCGTCCTTTGTTTTGAAGGTGGAAGAACAGCAGATAAAGCTCTTACCGCCCTTAGAAAGGTATGCACCTAATACAAAGTCAAGCTGTCCGCCGGCTCCACTGATGTGTTTGATACCGGAAGTCTCGGAACTTACCTGTCCAAATAAGTCGATATCTACTGCATTGTTAATGGACATAAAGTTATCCAATGCAGCAATAGAACGAATATCATTGGTATAGCTTACCGGAGCACTACATAATTCAGGGTTTTCGTCCAGATAATCGTATAGTTTCTTAGTTCCGGCAGCAAAACCATAGGTCTGGCGATAACGGTCAATGTTCTTCTTGGAACCATTAATTTTGCCGGCTTTTGCAATATCAACAAAGGCATCTACATACATTTCTGTATGAACACCAAGGTCTTTTAAGTCAGATTCTGCAATCATGGAACCTACTGCATTTGGCATACCGCCGATTCCTAACTGAAGACAAGCGCCATTTGGAATCTCCTCTACGATTAACTTAGCAACAGCTTTGTCTACATCTGTAGCAGGTCCGCCACCGCCGAGCTCACCGATAGCAGGATTCTCACCTTCTACAATGAAATCAACCTGAGAAATGTGAACGCCGTTTTCGAATCCGCCCAGACAACGAGGCATATTTTCGTTTACTTCTACAATAATCTTCTGAGATGTCTCGCATACAGCAGTAAGATGAGAAGCATTTGGTCCAAAGTTAAAATATCCGTGTTTGTCCATTGGAGCTACCTGGAACATTGCTACATTATTCTTGGTAGCAGATTCACGATAGTAGCGTGGCAATTCAGAGTAACGAATCGGAGCATAGAAAGCACAACCGCGGTTAATTAATTTACGTTCAATACCGGACATATGCCAAGAGTTCCAAGTAAAGTGCTCACCGGCATCCTCACGTTCAAATACTGCCAGTGGCTTTAAAAGAATACCGCCACGAAGATTTACGTTCTTCAATTCGTCGGTACGTTTTGCAAGTGCCTTGTCCAGTACATCCGGTGTGCCGGTACACCATCCGTAATCTACCCAGTCACCAGAATTGATGATTTTTACAGCTTCATCAGCAGATACAAGTTTCTGCTGGTATTCCTGATTAAAATCCATGATAAGACCTCCCTAGAAAATTTGGATTGTTAAATTTGTAACATACTTTTATATTAACACCTTTCTCCTTAAGGGTCAATAAGAGAGCGATTGCAAAATTTACCAAAAAAGGTAAAAAAACAATAGAATAATGTGAAAAAATGTATTATAATTAGCACGAGTCTGAAATGGATGTTAATGCTATGAAGAGTGTGTAAAGGAGGAGACAAAATGAGAGAACAAAATAAGTACCGTTTTAATGACGAAAAAGAACGTTATCATGTAATGAATCGATTATATCTGTTATCGGCAGATTTTTTAATGTTAATATTGTTACTTTTCTTGGTCTTGAAATTAGTGATGAAGAGGATTGCATTGCCAACGGCAATCGGAAATATAATCATTATCCTTGTGTCTTGCCTTATCAATGTTTTTATTTTCTTTGGTGACAGATCCACCAAGAATTTGAAGAAAGCCATTACCATAGAATTGGGTGTGGAATTTTTGTTACTTGGACTTCAAACGGATGCCACGTTTTTGAGTCTTGCGTTAATTGGCGTGTTGGCAGTGCAGATTCCTTATTATGATAAAAAGGCATATAAGCAGAATATAATATTTTATGTAATACTCTATATTATTGTAGAAGTGGTTCATGGAGTGAAGGGAAATATGGTGCAGAATATTAGTACCTTAGGTACGATTTTGCTTGTACTTGGAATATTTTATGTATTAACCAGAATTGGAACTATTTCCAAACAGTTCAGTGATGATGCATTGGGAAGTGTAGCTGAGCAGAACGAAAAGCAAAGAACTATGGTGGAGAATATTGTATCCATATCCAGAATCGTCAAAGAAGAGTCAGACCGGAGTACAGAAATGGTTGACAGTCTGGTAGGGGCTACGGAAACCGTGACGAGCAGTATGCAGGAGATTTCATCTGCAACGAGTCTGACGGCTCAGAACATTGAGGAACAGAACAATATGACTCAGAGTATTCAAGAAGCAATCAATATGACCGGAGAAAGTTCCAAGAGAATGGTAGGAATTGCAACAGAGTCCAATGAGAGTATCCAGGAAAACATGAAGGTAATGGAGAAATTAAAGGAGCAGTCAGTACAGATCGCGGATACGAATAATCAAGTGACGGAGTCGATGGAGAGACTTCAGAATAAAACAAAAGAAGTAGAAGAAATTGCAGGCATGATTTTGAATATTTCCAGTCAGACGAATCTATTGGCATTGAATGCATCGATTGAAAGTGCAAGGGCAGGCGAAGCAGGAAGAGGATTTGCAGTAGTAGCGGATCAGATACGTCAGTTGGCAGAGCAGACAAGAAGTTCGACAGAAGAGATTACAAGAATTATCAATGAGTTAAATGAAAATGCGAATGAGGTAGTTGTCTCTGTGGAAAGCTCTGTGGGAGCAGCAGAGAGTCAAAATGAGATGATTCTTTCAGCAGCAGATACTTTTGAGAAACTGAATTCTAATATGGTAGAATTGATTGGAAATATTAATGAAATAGACGAGAGAATTACCAATCTCTCCGATTCTAACAATAAGATTGTTGAGAATATTTCTCATCTGTCGGCAACGACAGAAGAAGTAACAGCAAGCGCAGAGCAGGCAAGCAATATGAGTGTTCAGAACCTTGAATTTGCACAGCAGGCAAAGGAGGCAATTGGTCAGATTAAGAGTACCACAGATAACCTGGAACAATATATTTAAAAAAAATAAAAAAAGGTATTGACAATTGTGTGAAAAACAGATAAAATAATACCGTTGCTGAAACGCAGCGGGCCCAGTTAGCTCAGTTGGTAGAGCAGAGGACTGAAAATCCTCGTGTCTCTGGTTCGATTCCGGAACTGGGCACTCCGCGGGTGTAGTTCAATGGTAGAACACCAGCCTTCCAAGCTGGATACGTGGGTTCGATTCCCATCACCCGCTTTATATGCGATAGTGGCGTAGTTGGTAACGCGCGACCTTGCCAAGGTCGAGACCGCGGGTTCGAGCCCCGTCTATCGCTCTAACAGATAAGTGCTGAAGTCCTTGATTTTACTGGGTTTCAGCATTTTTTTTATTCTGTGGAATTGCTGAAACTGGTTAAAAGTTGGTTAAAAAATTTCGAGATTCCAAAGCCTGTTTTGCGACTGCTAAATTTGCACCTGTGTAATAATTTTTCTCTGCCACATCTGGAGTATTTCCAAATAGTGTGGATGCCATAATCACATTTCCATTTGTTGCGTTTACCACATCTGTAATATTGTTTCTACGGAAGGAGTGTGTTCCTTTTATCACACCTTCCACTTGTACAATGTTGAGCTTCTTACACATCCGACGATAGAATCCATAAACAACATTATTCGTGATGACACCATTTTCCGTATCAGCAGGAAATAGAAATTCTGATTTCGGATAAAATCTGTCGTGTATGTCTTTTAATCGGGTCAAATAGGCTCTTAAATCATTTGTGATAGGAAAGTTCCTACCTTTGTAGTTTTTGGTGTGGGAAACGATTTTAAAGTATTCTTTTGTGCTACCGTTTTTCTTGACTGTAATTTGTGAACGTTTGATTTCGATGTAATCATCGTGAACATCCGACCAACGTAAGGGTGGAAGTTCTCCTCTACGAGTTCCAGTCAGAATCTGCATTTCTAAAGTCCATGCTGGAATATAGGAAGGCTTCTTCTTTTGATGTTCATGTATGTACTCCAACATATCCATTATTTCAGTGTTAGAGTGGACACGTTCTGTAACAGGAACACTTTCCACCAGTAAATCCGAAAATTTCTTGAAATTTACTCGACTGTAAGTGTTGTCTTTAATCCAGTATTGTTCATATGCTAAATCAAAAATAGATTTTAGAATTGCTTTCATGGATGCAAGTCCTTTTTTTCTAAGGTCATATTTTTGTAAATTTAAGAGTATGATATTTTCAAGGTCATCTTTGGTAATGGAATCCAAGTATTTGGATTCTATGAATGTGCCCTCGAAAAATCTCTTGTATTCAGACCTGTTTCTTGAAATAGTATTCTGAACTGATACAATTTTCTCTGGATTTTTGACATATTTTAATTTCTCTTCCTGTACAATCAAAAAAGTGTCTTTAAATGTTTTTGTGGCTTTTCCAGATATTCCTTTTTCAAACGAATATACTTTGTTCTTTAGTTCGTCTAAAGTTTTAGCGGTAAGCTGTTTACGACCCGCTTTTTTGGTAGTGTCTTTTACATATATTCTGTAAAAACCATCCTTAGAAGGTTTTTCTGGAAAAGAATAACTTGATAAAATATCCTCTCTTTCTTTCATTGCGTACAATTTTCGTACATCTTCAAAAGATAGGGTAGCATAATCTATTAAGTTTTTCAATTCCATGTTTGATGGTATTTGTGTTAAATTTTCTTTCTTCATTATGGTACACCTTAAAGGTGTTCCCAGTGAAATACTTGTCCTTATTGAAATACTTTGTCGGAAAGGGAAAGCCTTTTTCCTTTATCTTTCTATATATTAATTGCTAGGAGGTTAAATGTTTTTAACGTTTACTCCCTCCATGACAAAAGTTCCGTCAGATGAAAAAATCTGAATGTCATTTTCATCATAAAATGATATCATTAAAACGTCTTGAAATTCATGCTTTTTTATGGTGCGGATGCGAGATACAGATTGTACATCATTAAGAAGATATACAGTTTCTTCTAGAGCATCTAATAAAGATGGACGTACAGTTGCCATATCTAATGCTTTTAATTCCTCTTTTGTTGCTATTCGTGTATGAAAACTTTGGATAGCACATTTTTCCGAGATACGGTTATGAGCATATTTATCCCAAGTGAGATTAGAATCTTTGTTTTCATACAGATTGTTTAATTCCAATATGGAATTAACTCTAGATGTAATTTCTTTTCTTTCGTTTCCTTTTGACATAATTAATTTCCTCCATTTTTTATAATTTGCAGAGCCACTTTTAAAATGGTAGTTCTGCTTTTTCCTTGTTTGATACTTCATGAAATTGCTCATTACGGTGCAGATACTTTTCCATGGAATCATATGTTGTAATTGTCTTATCTTCATGGTAAACAATGACTTCATGAATACGTCTTAAAAATGCCTGCCAAGATTCTGGACTTTCTTTTTGCTCTTGTTCATATTGCTGTTCCAATGACCAGTTCGATATTATATAGACTGTTTCATAACAGGCAAATTTATTTGAATACCTTGCACTTAACTCAATAGGGTAAATATCACAATACTGCAACATATCCGATAGGCGTAGTTGTGAGCGGTATTCATCAAATGCTATAACAGGTTGACAGTTATAACCGTCAAATGGATGTCTGTAATCGCATACCCTATAAACATTAGAATCTCCATGTTCATCCAATACACCTCTGGTTTTTCCTGTTCCAGTTGCTCCGTAGATATATGTAACTTTTAAATCCATCCTACGCGTATCCTTATATTTCTCCGTGAGTAACATAGTTCGTAGCTTGTCTAATTTATCGATTTGCAATATGTAATCATTATTTATCTCCAAAATCTGAGCGTTTGAGTAACCATTCTTTACCATTTCGTATAATTCTTCCATTTCTGGCTTTTCACCTTTTTGTGTTGGAAACGTTCCCCATTCTTCAAACGTACCTTCTACGCGTGTCTCCGCTTTTTCAGTATTTTCCCATTTACCAGATTTCTTGATGTATTCAAGATTATTCTCGGCTGTTCCATAGGGGAAAACGATATGTGCTTCTGGGAAGGATTTCTTTATCTTTGACCAACGCACTCTGGATGTAAATACAACATAAATGTGTGTATGATATGTGCCTTGTTCTCCGATTTCATCTGCCATACAGAAGTATCTTAAAGTAGTAAAAGAAGTTGTTAATTCTTCTTTTATTGCCCTGTGTGTATATCCCTTGTCTATGGGATTATTGATAGTAATCTGATAGGCATTTCTTTGAACATTTTTTGCTGCTTTAATTTCATTACTCATAATGCTTACCTCCTCTGATTTTTTGTTAATTTCAGTATATACAGAATATAAAAATATTGCATTTTAATGTTCTTTCCCCATAAAAGGATAGTAAATACTTTGTATGTTCGATTTGTGCATTTGGGGCGAACATGATTTTTTGTGCTGGAAAGCCTTAATTTATGCGGCTTCTGGATGAGATTTTTCTTGTTTGTTCCCGCGGGGGTAATACTTACCCCCGCGGGAAGATGGACATTTCCGCAATGTTCCGCGCTTATGCCTACGGCAACCGCGCTTCACACTGCAAAATGTCCATAATTCACAGGGTTAGCAAATATTCTGCCGTAGCTTCTCAATTTCAGAGAATCCCTTATCGTTTACAGCTATAAAAACAGACACAATGTCCTGATGTATTTTGACAGCAATAAACCTGTCAACTGGAAAGGATACTCCGAAAGAATGGAAGTGACGTGTTAATGCCTGTTCCGCTATCTGTTTTACAGACGCTAATAGCCGTCTGGATGAATTCTCAAATTTAGTAGGGAAATATGCACGGAATGCATATTCCACAACGTTTTGAGAAGCATATTTCGCATCTGAATAATAAAAGGTTTCCCAATAGTTCTGCAAGGGGGCGAAATATTCATTTACAATGTCATCACGGATGATATATCCATTGTGACCAATAAAAACATCGTAAGTGATACATGGTGCTTGTACATCTGGTGTTTGAAACGCTTTACAGATTGAAGCAAAAAAATCTACAATGATTTTAGTGGCTTCCTGTGCGCTCTTTTTACCAATACACATTACAATGAGTACCATAAGAGCAAATAAAATTGCTATCACAATTGCTGCCATTAAGATAATGGCAAGAAGATTAGTTCCCAAATGTTCCATAGTCTTTTCCTCCTCTTATTCCTCTTATTCCTCTGTTTCTACAAAATGGATACCATCTGCCTTGAAGCTATCTGCATACGCATTTAATCTGGAATTCCAATACATCTTGATGGTTGCATTTTCGAATTCCACATACACTTTTTCGCCGTTTTCACGTTTTTCTGCTAAAAGTTCAGCAGAAATCAGTGGTTTTGTTCCAGCGACTTTTATCACATATTTCTCGAAAGAATCGATATTAACGACCGTATGCTTGTGACCAATCACTGTTTCGGTTGGCTTGCCGTCAGGACCGTAATCATATACGGGTGCAACTTCTAGTAGAACATACACGCGTTCTGGTTCAATTACTTCGATAGCAATATCCTTATTTACCAATTTACTTCTATTAGCCATAAAAGACCTCCTGTCCTTAATTCCGAAAATGTGATATAATAATCCTGCTAGAGACAGATAACACATTTCGGTGGGTTATCGGTTACATGAATCTCCCATATTAAATGGGGGATTCTTTTGTTGGGAGCTCGAATTAAAGTCATATTGTCACCTCGCTTTCTTCTTCATGTATCAAGAATATCACATGAAGATGGAATAAAAAATTTGAAGGAGAATCCCCACAAAAGAGATATTTTCGATAACATTTTTTTGAGATAATCACCTCTTATACTTGTATCCTATCACTTAAAAATGGTAGAAGCTATTTGAGGAGAAATCCCCATAAAAGAGATATTCTCGATAACTTTTTTTGAGATAATCATCTCTTATACTTGTATCCTATCACTTAAAAATGGTAGAAGCTATTTGAAGGAGAATCCCCAAAAAATAGAAAAAGCACCCTTAAAGGATGCTTAATCAGATTGATTATCTTATTCAATTTCTTCTACTTCTGTAAGTAAAATATCAGCTTCTTCTTTTATAATTTGAATATCTTCTAGCAATTCCTGATTTTTCTTTATTAATTCAGGTATAGAGAGTAAATTAGTAGCGAAAATAGGAAGATTATTTTTCTGCTTGTGGTTTGTTTCTGCATATTTTCTGGTAAGAAATGAAATAGCCACAGGAATCTCAATTGCGGTAGGTGAATCGGCATGATATAACATCAACATTAACATATATTTGAGATTATCTTTTCCAATGCTTTCTAAACTTTCGGAATCACTCAGTGGGGTTACTTCAATTTCGTTAATAGTCGAAAAAAAGTGTGGTTGTTCTGGTTTTTTTGTCTGCCACTTTGCGCTGTCGGATAGTATAGCCTTACGAATGTAGTCTTGGTTGGTTGGCGCAATATCTTTGATATATTTAACTTGTTCACAAAATACTTCAAATATTTCTAGGGAATTGCGGATATTGTTGTGATTTTCGGTATAAGTTTTTTTGAATTCGACATATTTTCTCCGAATAATAATAGCATTCTTATAATTAGATAATGCTGTTTGGTATTTACCCCATTCGTTTTTACAAGCTTTCAACGCTTCATATTGTTGGTTTAATATATCACGTTCCCGAACCTCTTTTTGTAATTGCTGTAATGATGCAGATATGTTTGGAACTTCTGGAGTATATAGTTCCTGTAATTTCCTAATCATTTCTACAAGCTCCGTTTCTGATGCATTCTCAATATAGTCCTGCAACAGTCTGTTTTCTTCCTCTGTATAAGACGGATGATATTCAATTTTTCTTTCTTCCATAATAGTGTACCTCCAATAAATTTTTTAATGTAATTTTATTGTATCACAAATACTTTGATTAAAATATTTTAATGAGTTTCCCCACTTAGGTAACGTTTTTTGCGGATATTAAAATATGTATTGAAAAAAATAGAATAAATTGAAAAAAGAGGATTGACAAATATAATGAATAGTGTATAATAGTGATTTGTAAAAAGGATAATTTGTAAAATTAGTAAATTGGACAGAAGAATATAAATAATTTTACTGTATATCAATATGGTATAAGAGGTGAAATTATGAAAGCATTAAAAATAGGCGGTTTAGCGTTGGTTATTGCATCTAGTCTACTATTTAGTGGTTGTGGATGCGGAAATGCTAAAACAACTGAAAAGGAAGTAGCAATAGCTACAGAAACTAAGGATACAAAGGAAAATAAAATAGATGAAAAGGTTTCCGATGAAACTCAAACTCAGGTAGCCAGCGGTGAAACCGAAGTTAAAGAGGACACCAAGGATAGCAAGGGTACTGAGGAAAAGTCAGATAAGTCTGATAAAACAGAAAAGTCTGATAGCACAGATAACAGTGGAAGTACAGGAAACACTGGAAATAGTGGTAACGGTGGAAGTAGTAATTCTGGAAATTCTGGTAACCATAGTGGAAACACAGGTAATACAGGTAGTACAAGCCATACACCAATCCCAGCACCAAGTAACGGTGGAGGAAACAGTTCAGGGGGTACAAGCAGTACAACCCCAACGCATACCCATAATTGGATTCCAATCACTCAGACAATTCATCATCCAGCAGAAACCCGTCAGGAAGACCACGGACACTATGAGACAGTAGTAGATGAACCAGCGTGGGATGAAGAAGAAACAGATGTTGACGTTATTTGCTTTACATGTTATAATAGAAATGGTTCTATTGTAAGAATACATGGTCAGGAGGAAGCTAATAATCATGCATTATATCACGCTAATACTTATGGGGAAGGTTGTAGATGGGGGGATAAGGAGTTCAGTACTGGTAATACTATCCACCACGAAGCTGTGACTCACCAAGAATGGGTATCCAACATCGTAACAGTGACCGTAAAGGAAGCATGGGACGAAGTAGTAACAGTAGGCTATCAGTGTTCCGAGTGTGGTGCAACAAAATAACCATGAATATATATAGGGAATCTCTTATTAGGGGATTCTCTTTTTTGTAGTTGTAAAGTAGTAATCAAGGGATATTCCAATAAAGTGCATTGGAATGTCCCTTTTCCCATGATGGGGGATTGATGAAATTTACTACCGCCAGTAAATCCCCACTCTGCGAGTGCCTACGGTAAAGGGATTGACAGGCTCTTGTGGTAAAAATTGAAAAATCTGGTTAAAACTTAATGTGGTTAAAAATTGGTTAAAATCAGAGAACGAAGATGTACGAAGCTCCTTTCTTTCCTAAGATTGGTGCTTTTTGGCTTATCGGGTTCGAGCCCCGTCTATCGCTCTAATAAGTAGGTGTTGAAGTACTTGGATTTACAAGGCTTCAGCACTTTTTTTGTTTTTCAAAATTGGTTAAATGTGTTGCATTTTTATATAGAATAAAGGTTTTCAATTTCGACATAATATGCTAAAATAAATACTATATAAATCTGATAGAAAGAACCGAAGAAAGATAGCGGGAGGAATTGTAATATGCGGTATATGCCGATATCTAGAGTAGAAGAAGGAATGGCACTGGGGCAGGATATTTATGATGGTGAAGGAACCCTGCTCTTAGGAAAGCATTTGATATTGAATGATGAGTACATTCGCAATCTAGTAAGCCTTGGTTTTCCTGGAATTTATATTGATGATGAATTTTCCGAGGATTTGATTATTCCGCAGGTGATTCGACCAGAAGTAAAGCGTGAGGCTTTGAAAAAGGTACATGATTTATTTTTGGACAATCCGACACTCCCTATGGAACAGCAGAACTTGCAGAAGGTCGTTATGGACGTTATGGAAGATGTTTTGAATAACGGCGATGTTATGTGCAATATGTTGGACGTGAAGACATATGATGATTATACCTATTTTCATTCTGTAAATGTGGCTGTAGTGTCTGCGATGATAGGGGCAGCATGTAACATGAATCAGACAGAATTAAATATACTTACTACAGCGGCAATGCTTCATGACGTAGGAAAGCGTTTTGTGGACAAGGAAATTTTGTGCGCACAAAGGGAACTCACTGAGGAAGAACATGAAATGATTAAGCAACATCCAAAGCTTGGATATGAGTTTTTGAAGGATAACTTTCAATTTTCCAATCATGTATATACTGCTGTGTTGCAACATCATGAATGGTATAATGGTGGAGGATATCCACAGCAGAAATCCGGCACAGAGATTTCGATTTATGCAAGAATTATAAAACTGGTGGATGTGTATGATGCATTGACTTCCAAGGTACCTTATCATGAGGCGGTTTCTCCTTCAGAGGCAGTAGAGTACATTATGGCAAATGCCGGAGCAGAGTTCGATCCCGAATTAGTGAATATCTTTATGCGTAAGATTTCTGTTTATCCGGTAGGATGTGAAGTAGAACTTTCTGATGGAAGAACAGCAGTAGTAATGGAGAATTATCGGGACTTTATTCTGCGGCCTAAGGTGAAGGTAATACCGGATGGAGAAATTATTGATTTGAAGTCAGATGAAGCAGCGAGATGCTTGACGATTTTAGAACTTTTAATGTAGAGTAGCTAACTGCAAGCGGGAATTTACAACAGGACGGTGAAGGTGTGGCAGCACAGATAAAGGAGACAATAGATGTACTGCTGGCAGAGAGTTTTAAGGAACTGGCTTGTCAGCAACCTATTGAGAAGATTACAATCAAGGAGATTACGGATAAGGCGGGAGTGATTCGTCCAACCTTTTATAATCACTTTCAAGATAAATATGAGTTATTAGAGTGGATTATCAAGAAACAGATTTTAGAGCCTATTCGCCCCTTAATAATGGCAGATATGATAGATGAGGGGCTTATGCTAACGTTTACTACGCTGGAGAAGGAAAAGGATTTTTACGGAAAAGCAGTAAAGTTGGAGGGGCAGAATTCGTTTGAAAGTATTGTAAAGAAATGTATTATGGAGACTCTTTTGGAAGTATTGTCATTGCAACAAGAGGGGAAGACGGAAAAAAAGAGTAAATATCCATGGTTGACACCGGAGAGTGTGGCAGAGTTTTATGCACAATCCATGTGTTTTATGATTGTGAACTGGATAGAAACTGGGATGAGCGTAACGCCTAGAGAGATTACAGATATTTATAATTACATTATGTCTACCCCAATGAATGAGGTGCTGAAAGAATTATAAATTGTGTGTCTAATATATACAATTTTTTACATGTGTAAAAAGTAAAACGACAAATTCATAAAAATGTATATTTAAAATATACATGCAAGAAAGATTGAATATGTATTTATTCAATCTTTTTTTTTATACTGCTCAATAGAAAAAAGGAAAGCGAGTGTGAAAAAATGATTAAGTTTGGAAAAAAAGTCGTTAAGTTCAGAATACCAATTCTGATTATCAGTTTCCTGTTACTGATACCGGCTGCTTTTGGATATGTAAATACCAGAATTAATTATGATATTTTATCATATCTGCCGGACGACATAGAAACAATGAAAGGGCAGGAGATTCTGCTGGATGAATTTGAAACAGGAGCATTTTCCCTATGCGTTGTGGAAGGCATGGATGAAAAGGGAGTCGTTGCTTTGGAAGAGCAGATGCGAGATGTGGAACATGTAAAAGAGGTCATTTGGTATGACACTTTGGCAGACATTTCAATTCCTATGGATATTCTTCCGGAAGAAGTAACGGATGCATTCAATAATGAAGAAAAGAACAGTACGTTAATGATTGTTACTTTTGATACGTCTATGTCAGCAGACGAGACAATGGATGCGATTGAGGAAATTAGAGGACTTACCAAGGAACAGTGTTTCTTAAGTGGTATGTCAGCAACAGTAACAGATATTAAAAAGATTTGTAACAGCGAAGCAATTATGTATGTAATTATAGCAGCAGGATTGTCTGCTTTAGTGCTTGCGTTGACTATGGATTCTTTCATGTTACCGGTATTTTTCCTATTAAGTATCGGAATGTCGATTCTTTATAACCTGGGTACAAACTTTGTAAGTGGTGAAATATCCTTTATTACTCAGTCACTTGCAGCAGTATTACAGTTGGCAGTAACTATGGATTATTCTATTTTCCTGTGGCACAGTTACCAAGAGAATCAGGAGCGATTCCCGGGAGATAAAAATCGTGCTATGGCACATGCAATTTCCAATACAATTTCTTCCGTTGTAGGAAGTTCTATTACAACAGTTGCCGGATTTCTTGCTATGTGCTTTATGACATTTACCTTAGGTTTGGACCTTGGTATTGTAATGGCAAAGGGAGTTGTAATTGGAGTTATCGGATGTGTAACAATTCTTCCTTCCATGATTCTTGTGTTTGATAAGGCAATTGAAAAGACAAAACATAGAGCAATTATACCGGATCTTGGAAAGATTGGTAATTTTGTAACAAAGAAATACGTTATATTTATTGTATTGTTTTTGGTAATATTAGGACCGGCACTATATGGATATACACACAATGATGTGTACTATGATTTAGCAGGAACGCTTCCGGACAATTTGGCAAGTGTTCAGGCAAACAATAAGCTGGAAGAAGATTTTGATATGGGAGCAACACATATCATTTTGGCAGACAGTAATCTGGCATCGAAAGATGCATCCGCGATGATTAATGAAATCAAGGATTTAGACGGTGTGGCAGTGGTACTGGGTGAGGATGCATTGATTGGTCCGGCAATTCCAAAGGAAGTAATTCCGGATGAGATGTTAAAGACATTGGACAATGGAACATATCAGATGATTTATATTATGTCAGAATATAAAACAGCTTCTGATGAAGTTAATGCACAGTGCGATGCTATTAAAGAAATTATAAAAAAATATGATAAGAGTGCAATGTTGATTGGTGAAGCACCATGTACGGAAGACTTGATTACGATTACAGATAAAGACTTTAAGACAGTAAGTGCAGTATCTATTTTATTAATCTTTATCATCATTGCAGTAGTGTTGAAGTCCATATCACTTCCGGTCATTTTGGTAGCAGTTATTGAGTTTGCAATTTTTATTAACATGGGAATTCCAACTTATACAGGAACAGTGTTGCCGTTCATTGCGTCTATTGTAATAGGAACCATTCAGTTAGGTGCAACGGTTGACTATGCAATTCTTATGACGAATAAATATAAAAGGGCTAGAAGCAGAGGAGCGGAAAAACGTGAGGCAGTTTCTGTTGCATTGAATAGTTCACTGCAGTCAGTTGTTGTCAGTGCATTGAGTTTCTTTGCAGCAACCTTCGGCGTTGGTATTTACTCCAGTATTGACATGATTAGTTCTCTGTGTTCTTTACTTGCAAGAGGTGCGATTATTAGTTTGTTTGTAGTAGCATTTATTTTGCCTGCAATGTTTATGGTATTTGATAAATTGATTCTTCATACAAGTAAGGGCTTTAAACCGGAAATAAGTGAAAAATAGAAAGAGAGGAAATAGATATGAAAAATGTAGAATTAAAGAAAAGATTCAAAAATAAATATGTGATTCGTGTTGCGGCTGGAGCAGTTACCATTGCAGTGTTAGGAACCGGAGTGGGCGGAGCATATGCAGTTCATGCAGAAAAAGCAGCTCAGACAGAAGAAGCAACAAAAGAGGAAAATACCGAGGGAGAAACAGAAGAAACAGAGGATGCGCAAAACGAACTGTTAGATGCTTTGTCCGGAGATAAGACAGAGACAGAAGAAGTAGGAAAAGAAGAAACTGTTTATGTAGTAGCTAAGGCGGATGGATCTGCAGATGATGTAATTGTAAGTGAATGGTTAAAAAATAAGGATGGAAGTGATACCTTAAAGGATGCATCCGATTTAAAAGATATTACCAATGTAAAGGGAGATGAGACTTTTACGCAGAATGGTGATGAGATTACCTGGGATGCACAGGGAAATGATATTTATTATCAGGGAACTACAGAGAAAGAACTTCCTGTTACAGAAAAAATTACTTACTATCTGGATGGAAAAGAAATGAAACCGGAAGAAATTGCTGGAAAGAGCGGAAAGGTAACCATTCGTTTTGACTATACCAATCATGAGAAGACTACTCAAATAGTAGATGGGGAAGAACATGAGGTATATGTACCATTTACTGTTATGACCGGAATGATTCTTCCAGAGGATTATAGTAATGTAGAAGTTACGAATGGTAAAGTGATTTCAGATGGAAGCAAAAAAGTAGTAGTAGGTGTTGCAATGCCGGGATTAAAAGACAGCTTGCAGATTGAAGATGGTGATTTGGATACAGATGTAGAGATTCCGGATTATGTAGAAATTACAGCAGATGTAGAGAATTTTTCTCTGGATATGACAATGTCTGTCATCATGAATGATTTGCTAGGAAGTGCAGATTTAGATGAAGCATTCGACTTGACAGAATTAGAAGACAGTATCAATACATTATCAGATTCTTCTAAAAAATTAGTGGATGGAAGCAGTGAACTGGCAGAAGGATTGGATACCTTAAAGAGTAGTATGAAGGAATTTGCTTCCGGAGTAAATACGTTAAAGAGTGGTGTTACTTCCTATACAAATGGTGCATCTGAAATCAACAAAGGTGCAGCAGCATTAAGCAGTGGAATTAATAGTATGAGTCAGGGTGTGTCCTCTCTTACTTCTGCATTGGGAACAGCCATGAGTGATAGCGAAAAGCAGGCAGTAGCAGCGCAGGCAGACCAGGCAGTAGAAAGTGCTTTTGCCGGAGGAATGTCTGATGCAGTAGCGGCACAGGCTTCTCAACAATTTGCGGCAACCATGACAAGTGATGCAACTGTAAGTATGATTTATCAGGGATTGCGTAACAGTGAGTTGTATACAAGTTTGTATGATGCAGCATGTGCACAACAGATTCAGGGAATCATGGCATCTATGGGAGTTGATCAGGCAACAGCACAGGCAGCATTTGCTGCAAATGGTGGTCCTGCGCAGGTTCAGGCAGTAGTGGAAGGAAAATTGCAGACACTGGCAAGTACAGTGGCAAGCGGTATTGCAGAAAATGGAAAAACAGCTATGGGAGCAAGCGTAGCAGATGCATGTAAAACTGCAGCAAAGACAGCTGCTGAAAGTGCAGCAATTAGCGGAGCAGAAGGCGCAAAAGCTCAGATTGCAACTCAGCTTCAGCAGTCCGGTCTGATGGAAGGTGTTGCACAGTTACAGAGTGGTGCAAACCAGTTGGCACAGGGAAGTTCCACGTTGGTTTCTAATAACAATGCTTTGGTGAGCGGAGCAAATGCTTTGGCAGAAGCAACTTCACAGTTAGCAGATGGTGTAGATAAGCTGGAAAGTGGCTCTAACGAGTTGACAGAAGGTATGGCTAAGTTCGATGAAGAAGGAATTCAGAAATTGGTAGATGCTTATGATGGAGATGCAAAGGCACTTTTGAATAAGTTGACAGCAGTTGTAGAGGCTGGAAGAGATTACCAGACATTTACAAAGGTTTCCGATGGTACAAAGGGAAATGTTAAGTTCATCCTTCGTACAGAAGCTGTAAAAGCAGACGAAAAATAAGAATGTCGGACAGGAGTGCAGCAATATGAATATCATAGAAGAACTGATTATCATTATGGGAATATCATTGGATATTTTCGCAGTTATGGAGTGTCAGGGTTCTCTGGTTGCAAAAATTGAAAAAAAGCATCTTGCGTTAATGAGCGCCGTTTTAGTAGTTGGTCAGGTGTTGGCAATTGGGATTGGAAATTTTCTTTCTGTGCTTCTGGGCCGTCATCAGAGCTCTGATTATGAAATCTTTTTAGAAGAGGTATTGGCAGTTGCAATTTTCCTTTGTATGGGAATACGGCTATTGCTGAAAGCGTGGAGAAATGAATGCATTATTGAGCATCGGGAAGAGAAGTTCAATATGCGAGAGTTCGTACAATTATATATAAGGAATTGTATGTTCACTTTGCTGATTGGAATTGCTTTTGGATTTTTGGGATGTGGGATGTTAAGCATTATGCTTATGGTGGTAATTATGACGGTGGCAGGAACGATATTAGGAATGTACACCGGATATCATCTGGGATATGAGCATAAAGTAAAAGCCTATTTAGGTGGCGGAATTCTTCTCATAGCAGCCGGAATAGATGTAATTGTAAGATATGTTGTAAAAGGTATATAAAAAAAGCTGTAGCTTTGGAAATTCCATAGCTACAGCTTTTGTAATAGAAAATAGTATTTATAAGAAAATATATTTTAATACGAAAAGAATTGCTAATACATACATCAGCGCGCTGATTTTCTTTTCTTTTGCTTTTCCTGTAATCAAGTTAATCAGAGTCCAGGAGATAACACCGATAGCGATACCTTCTGAGATACTGTAAGCCAGTGGCATTGCAATAATGCAAAGAAATGCAGGAATAGCATCTGACATATCATCAAAGTTAATCTTTACAACAGAACCCATCATATAGAATCCAACAGTAACCAGAGCCGGAGCAATGGCAAAGGAAGGAATTGTTAAGAATAATGGGGAGAAAATAATGGATAACAGGAATAATAAACCAGTCACTACGGAAGTAAGACCGGTACGTCCGCCTGCAGTAACACCGGAAGCACTTTCTACATAAGTGGTAGTAGTAGAAGTACCGAATATTGCGCCGATGCAGGTTGCAATAGCGTCAGACAATAAAGCAGGTCTGATTCTTTCGAGTTTTCCTTCTTTATCCAACATATTTGCTTTCGAGGATACGCCAATTAAAGTTCCGATGGTATCAAACATGTCCACAAATAAGAAAGAGAACATGATGACAACAAAATCTCCGATTGGGAAATTTTTGAAGTCGACGGTAAATACGGCACCAAAGGTTTCCGTAAAGGAAGAAAAATCAAGGCTTACAATAGAAGCAGGAATAGTGGAATACATACCTGCTTCCGGATTTGGAATATAAATGCCTACAAGTTCGCAGATAATACCAAGAATCCAGGTAGCAAGGATACCGATTAAGATACCACCTTTTACCTGTTTAATCAGTAAGATGGCAGTAATCAAAATACCAATTAATGCTAAAATAGCACCGATTCCTACAGAGCGGAAAGTTTCACCTTTAAAAGTCTGATAAGTAATTAAGGTAGCATCACTATTTACAATTAATTTGGCATCTTGTAAACCAATAAAAGCAATGAATAGACCGATACCAACACTGACAGCTGATTTCAAAGTAAGAGGAATCGCATTAAAGATAGCCTCACGCACGTTGGTCAGTGATAAAATAATGAAAATGATACCTTCTGCAAATACAGCTAACAACGCTAGCTTCCAGGAATATCCCATACCGATAACTACGGTGTAAGCAAAGTAAGCGTTTAATCCCATTCCAGGGGCTAAAGCAAATGGGTAGTTAGCAAGTAGTGCCATGAGTAAGGTACCTACAAAGGAAGCCAGAGCTGTTGCAATCAGAACTGCACTTCCGTTCATGCCGGCATCACCTAAGATGCTTGGATTTACTGCCAGAATATAGGCCATTGTCATAAACGTAGTAAATCCGGCAACCACTTCTGTTTTTACAGAAGTGTTGTTTTCTTTGAGTTTGAAAAATTTTTCAAGCATAAATTTACTCTCCTTTTATATAGTTTGTATTTACAATACGGTGCTCATATTATAACACAGAGGGAGAAAAGAAACAATCTGAACGGACTTAGGGAGTGGGGGCTTTTTTCTTTTTCCATAGTGAAAATTTTAACACACTTAAAATAATCAGAAGGAAGAGGATAAGGCTTCCTAGTTCTGTTCCACCTGTTGGCAAGGCAATGTCAATTCCTATTACCGCTAGTATCGCAAGGAGAATACCTGCAAGTCCTTCTCCGGCAATCATACCAGAGCAATAGAGAATTCCACTGTTAATTCTAAAATCATCTTTTTTGTCCAGAATGAGGCGAAGCAGACCGCCAACCATAACGCAGGCGTTTAACTGTACCGGAAGATATACACCGATAGCAAAAGGAAGAACCGGAATACCGAGAACCTCTATGGCAATGGCGAGAAAAACGCCAATAAATACCAGAGCCCAAGGTAAATTGCTCTCCATAACGCCTTCCACAATCATTTTCATTAGTGTTGCCTGTGGGGCACCTAGTTCTTCGGAACCAAAGCCCCAGGCGGCGTTCAAAAGGGAAAGGACACTGCCGATGACGAGGGAAGCGGCGGTAACGCCAATCAGTTCGCCGACTTGCTGTTTTTTGGGAGTGGCACCCAATAAAAAACCGGTTTTCAGGTCTTGGGAGGTATCCCCTGCAATGGCAGCTATGATGCAGATGATAGAACCAATGGCGATGGCTCCCTGCATACCGCTTGTTCCGGAATCGCCGGTAGATTTTAGAATAATAGTGGAAAATAGCAGGGTAGCAATTGCCATGCCGGAAATTGGGTTGTTGCTGCTACCTACCAGCCCTACCATTCGAGAGGATACGGCAGAGAAAAAGAAACCAAATACAATTACCAGAACAGTACCGGGAAGTGTAAGAGGAATGGAAGGAATCAGCCAAAGAACCAGACCAATCAGAACGATGCAAAAAAGAATGAAACGCATATCCAGATTCTGGTCGGTACGTTTGGAGGTCTTGTGGTTTGAAATTTTTAATCCTTTTACAGAATCCCGAAAAGTCTGTAAAATCAGAGGAAGAGACTTAAGCAGACTGATGATGCCTCCGGCAGCCAGAGCGCCGGCTCCAATGTAACGGATATAGTTTTCCCAGATGGCACTGGCTCCACCTGCTTCATATAGCATTCCAATTGGCTCCATACCGGGATAAAGAGTAAGTTGAGAACCGAATAATACAATGACGGGAATTAGTACCATCCAACTGATAAGGCCACCGGCAAACATATAAGAGGCGATTTTAGGGCCACAGATATAGCCTACACTCAAAACAGCCGGATAGACCTGTGTGCCAATTTCTCCGGCAAAGTTTTTGAAACGTAGGGAGATTTCGCTTGGAAATATTTTTAGTCCGTCAACAATGAATTTAAAAGCGGCAGAGATGCCCATTCCGGCGAAAACGGTTGAAGCATTAGAAGCTCCTTTTTCTCCGGCAAGTAGCACCTTTGCACAGGCTGAGCCTTCCGGATAAGGCAGTGTAAGATGTTCCTTTACAATAAGGGCATTTCTTAAAGGAACCATGAAAAAAATACCCAATAGACCACCGGCCAGGGTAATAATAGTGATTTCAAAAATACTTGGAGTGGACATTTTTCCTTCTCCTGCCCATAAAAATAAGGCCGGCAAGGTAAAAATAGCTCCTGCTGCCACGGATTCTCCGGCAGAACCGATGGTTTGGACGATATTGCTTTCCAGAATAGAATTTTTTCGTAAAAGGACTCGAATAACTCCCATGGCAACTACTGCGGCGGGAATGGAAGCGGAAATGGTGAGTCCTACTCGAAGTCCGAGATATGCATTAGCCGCGCCAAAAACAACAGCCAGAAGAATTCCGGTAATCACAGAGGCTGGGGTAAATTCCGAGGTGATGTGGTCTGCCGGAATATAGGGTTTAAAGTCTTTTTGTTCGTTCATGGTATAAGTTCTCCTTGATTTATGTTATGATATGGTAATATAATGAAAAAATATGTTACAGGAAAGGAACGGAACAAATGAAAAAATGCATGGAATTTATAAAAAGAGAAACCATATTATGCATTGCCATTTTGCTTGCGGTAATTTCCTCCTGTTTTGTGTTGCCCGATAAAAAATACATCTCTTATATTGATGTCCGTACTATGGCAATTTTATTCTGTTTAATGGTAGTTGTAGCAGGGTTTCAAAAAATAGGTGTATTTCGAATGATAGCGAGAAACCTGTTGCAAAAGGTTACAGGCGGATGTCAGTTGATTGTGATATTGGTGTTTTTATGCTTCTTTTTTAGTATGTTGATTACCAATGATGTGGCTTTGATTACGTTTGTTCCACTGGGAATTCAGGTGCTTGGGATGATGGGAGAGGAAAAGAAGCAAAAATTGTTGATTCCTGTGGTAGTGTTGCAGACCATTGCTGCAAATCTGGGAAGTATGTTGACACCGATAGGAAATCCACAGAATCTATACCTATATGCAAGGGCAAATATGGGTGGGATGGAATTTATATGCTTGATGTTTCCATATTCATTGGTTTCTCTGGTGGTATTGTTGATTTGGTGCATTGCAACCGGAAGAAAAAGTGGAAAAGGGAGTGTGCAGATTGATGCAGAAGAAATATATCTGGACAAAAAAGAACTTGTAGGATGGAGCGTATTATTTTGTTTATGCATCCTTGCTGTTGCGGGTGTTGTGCATTATTCGGTTACTTTTATTGTGGTGGTCGTGGGCGTTTTTGCCATAGACCGGAAGATTTTTTGTAAGGTAGATTATGCATTGTTGGGGACCTTTGCAGGATTTTTCATTTTCATAGGAAATGTGGGAAGAATGGAAGAGTTTTGCAGAGTGTTGGAAACTGTGATTGATGGTAATGAGGTGATAACAGCGGCTGTGGCAAGTCAGGTAATCAGTAACGTTCCGGCAGCACTCCTGTTGTCCGGATTTACGGAGGATATAAAAAGTCTTGTGATTGGTACAAATCTTGGTGGACTTGGAACACTGATTGCATCCATGGCAAGTTTGATTTCTTTTCGGTATATTGGAGCAGAGGATAAGGATAAAAGATTTTCTTATCTGAAGTATTTTACGGTAGCAAATGTGTTCTTTTTTGCTGTGTTATTCGCATTTTATAAAAGCGGTATTGTGTGATATAATAGGTGCAAGGTATTTTGCTGAAATAAAGGCATATATAATATAGGAGGGAACAAGATGGTTTCAGTACTAGCTGGGTTGTTTATTAAAAATAAGGAGGATGTGAAGAATCCGCAGGTGCGGCAAAAGTATGGAATGCTTTGCAGTGTGGTAGGGATTTTGCTGAATGTACTTTTGTTTACAGGAAAGTTCCTGGCAGGAACCATAAGTAAATCGATTTCCATTACGGCAGATGCATTTAATAATTTATCAGATGCAGGTTCCTCTGTGATTACCTTAATTGGATTTCGTATGTCCGGAGCAGAGCCGGATGTAGATCATCCTTTTGGGCATGGAAGAATAGAATATGTTTCAGGGTTAATTGTTTCAGGGGCGATTCTTATCATGGCATTTGAGTTGATAAAATCTTCTGTGGAAAAGATTATTCATCCGGAACCGGTAGAGTTTAGTATGGTGGCGGTAGGAATTCTAATTGTTTCTATTTGCGTAAAGTTGTACATGGCGTATTACAATCATAGCATTGGAAAGAAAATAGAATCGACAGCCATGGGCGCAACTGCAACAGACAGTTTGAGTGATAGTTGCGCAACTACAGTGGTTTTGATTGCGACGATTGTTGGAAAGTTAACAGGACTTCAGATTGATGGATACTGTGGTGTGTTGGTAGGAATTTTTATTTTTTATGCGGGAATCAGTGCGGCGAGAGATACCTTGAATCCGCTGTTGGGACAGCCGCCGGAAGAAGCATTTGTGGAGCAAATAGAAGAACTTGTACTGAAACATTCAGAAGTAAGTGGGATTCATGACCTGGTTGTGCATGATTACGGTCCGGGACGTATGATGATATCTCTTCATGCAGAGGTTCCGGCGGACGGAGATATATTAAAACTTCATGATGTGATAGATAATATAGAACATGAACTGCGCAATCAATTAAAGTGTGAAGCAGTGATACATATGGACCCGGTAGTGACAGGAGATGAACAGGTCAATAAATTAAAAGTACAGATGCAGGACCTTTTAAAGGAAATTGATGAAAAAATTTCTATGCATGACTTTCGGGTGGTTATGGGACCGTCCCATGCAAATCTTGTTTTTGATATTGTAGTTCCCTTTGGATACAAGATGAAGGATGAGGAACTAACAGAACTGATTCAAACGAAAACAAAGGAAAAGATAGGAAAGAATCATTTTACAGTAATAGAGGTGGATAAGGCTTATTGCAAGGAAAAATAAGGAAAAAGTGTCTATTTTTTAGAAAATAAAGTTGATTCTTTCGTGGAATTTACTAGTTTTTCGAAAATATACTTGAAAAAGGAAATTAGTTGGTGTATATTCGATTATGATAATAGGGCACATACATAATAGCTTATATCATAGTACATGAGAGAGAGAGAAAAGATGAGTGAAAAGAAAGTTATTGTATCTAATGTAGCGAAAGAGTATAGCAATCCGATTGCAGAACTGGTGCAGGTCGCTTGTCAGTTTGACAGTGACATTTGTTTGGAGAGTGGGGATGCCAGAATTAATGCAAAGAGTATTATGGGAATTATGGCATTTAATCCATCAAAAGGAATGTCTGTGAACATTGTAGCAAACGGAACCGATGAGCAGGAAGCATTGAATGCAATGGAGCGATTCTTAGCTTGCCAGTAATTATTTATTTTGGGAGGGAATAACATGCAAAAGAGTGGTAGTAAAGCAGCGACAGCAAAAACAGTAACAGCAAAGACAGCAGTTCCTGTAAAGCAGGAAACGGTTGCAAAACCGGTGGAGAAGACGGTGGAAGCAAAGCAGGAGACACTTGTATTTGATACAGTGGCACCTGTAGAGAAGAAAGAGACAGAGAAGAAGACAGCAGAAAAGAAAACAGCAGCGAAAAAGGCAACTGGAAAGAAGCCTGCTAAAAAGCCAGCTGCAAAAGAGGTAGAAAAGATAGAAGAAATATATGTACAGTTTTCCGGTCAGGAACTTTTTACAAAGGAAGTACTGGAAAGAGCAAAACAGGCATATATTGCAGAAGGACACAGAGAATCTTCTATCAAATCAATTCGTTTATATATTAAGCCAGAAGAACATATGGCATATTACGTAATCAACGAGAAGATTGCTGGAGGAGTTCCAGTATAATATATTTGAATAGTAAAAAGGTTCCGCTTGCGGCGAATTCTGCAGGCGGACTTCTTTTTTTATAGAAAAGTTTTTGGTATGGAAAGGAAATGTAATGTATAAATTACTGATTGTAGAAGATGATGCAGTAATTGCAAAATCAATTCAGAATCATATGGAAAGTTGGGGATATGAAGCTGTTTGTATTGTAGATTTCGAAAATGTAAAAAAGACATTTGTAGAGGAGCAGCCTCATTTGGTATTGATGGATATTTCACTGCCTTTTTATAATGGATTTCATTGGTGCGATGAAATAAGAAAAATATCAAAGGTTCCGGTAATTTTTCTTTCCTCAGCGTCTGATAATATGAATATTGTTATGGCCATGAATATGGGGGGAGATGATTTTATCGCGAAGCCTTTTGATTTAAATGTGCTTCAGGCAAAGGTTCAGGCAATGTTACGCCGTACTTATGATTTTGCCGGAGAAAGTAATCTGATGGAGCATAGGGGAATGGTATTTGATTGTGGAAATGGAATTATAACCTATGAGGGAAATAGGATTGAACTTACTAAAAATGAGATGCGTATCTTACAAGAGTTATTGGAGCAAAAAGGGAAAATTGTCACTAGAGACCGTTTGATGGAACGGCTGTGGGAATCTGACAGTTTCATTGATGATAATACGCTTACTGTAAATGTAGCAAGACTTCGTAAGAAGTTAGAAGAAGTAGGGATAAAAGATGTCATAAAGACCAGAAAGGGAATTGGTTATGTGGTGGATTAAGTCTTATATTCGGCGTCATAGACTTGGGATAGCCTTGTTCGTTCTTTTTGGATTTATATTTGCATTTATATTTTTTCTTTATCATCTACCCGTAGAGGCAGTGGGATACGCCTTTGGATTGTGCCTGGTAGTGGGAAGTATAACAGTATTTATTGATGCACTAGCTTATCGAAATAAGGTGTGCAACCTCAAAGAGCAGCAGGAAGCAGTTCGGAATGGAACAGAAGAGTTGCCGCAAGCAAAAGACAGTGTGGAAGAGGCTTATCAGGAACTGTTGTATCAGGCCCAAGAGGAGAGAAGAGAACAGACAGCCCAACTTATGCGGGAGAAGACGGATATTACAGATTATTTTACATTGTGGGCACATCAGATTAAGACACCGATTGCAGCAATGCGTTTGTTGCTTCAACAGGATACTGAGGAGATAGAACAGTTTTATGAGCGACGCAAGGAATGTGAAGGTGAACTGTTTAAAATTGAGCAATATGTGGAAATGGTATTGCAGTATTTACGATTAAATAGTAGTGTAAATGACTTTGTATTGCAGGAGTATTCGTTGGATGATATTATACGTCAGGCAATCCATAAGTATGCGCCTATGTTTATTCGGAAAAAACTTGCACTTCATTACAATGCAGTGGATGTGAAGGTAGTAACTGATGAAAAATGGTTAGTGTTCGTTGTGGAACAGATTCTTTCGAATGCCATTAAATATACGGCAGAAGGTGGCATTTCTATTTATATGGAAGACGGTATGCTTGTAATTAAAGATACCGGAATTGGAATTCTGGCGGAAGATTTGCCTAGAGTCTTCGAAAAGGGATATACCGGATATAATGGAAGAAGTGATAAGAAGGCAAGTGGAATTGGATTGTATTTGTGTAAGCAGATATTGCAGAAGTTGGGACATAAAGTGTATGTAGAATCAGAGCCGGGAAAAGGAACACAAGTGAAACTGGTGTTTTGATAAGAACCTTACGAAAATGTAAGAAATGAACTGGAAATGTAAGCCAGAATTAAGGCAACGCATTTCCTTTTTTTGTATACTATCCTTAGAACAAGAAAGCAAGGAGGACATTATGGCAATCTTAGAAGTAAATAATGTAAAAAAAGTATATACCACACGATTTGGTGGAAATCAGGTGCAGGCACTGTCCGATGTTACCTTTTCCGTGGAAGAAGGAGAGTATGTAGCAATTATGGGAGAATCCGGTTCCGGTAAAACTACATTGCTGAATATTCTGGCGGCGTTGGATAAGGCGACGGCCGGACAGGTGTTATTAGGAGGAAAGAATTTATCACAGATTCGAGAGAAGGAACTATCTGCATTTCGTAGAAAGAATCTGGGATTTGTATTTCAGGATTTTAACTTATTAGATACCTTTAGTTTGCAGGACAATATTTTTCTTCCGTTGGTACTGGCAGGAAAACATTTTGATGAGATGAATGAGCGTTTGCAGCCGATTGCGGAAAAATTGGGAATTAGAGAAATCTTAAATAAATATCCTTATGAAGTATCCGGTGGACAGAAACAGCGTGCAGCAGTGGCAAGAGCGTTGATTACAGCACCACAGTTGATTCTTGCAGATGAACCTACAGGAGCGTTGGATTCTAAGGCGGCAGAGGGACTTCTCAAGATGTTTAAGAATATCAATGAAAGTGGTCAGACGATACTCATGGTAACACATTCTGTTAAGGCAGCGAGTTGTGCCAAACGAGTGCTGTTCATTAAAGATGGTCAGGTATTCCATCAGTTATACAAAGGTTCCTGTACAGACGAAGAAATGTACCAGAAAATATCAGATACCCTTACAGTAATTACGACAGGTGGTGGCAGAAATGAGTAGATTTTTTTATGCAAAGCTGGCATCGGAGAACCTGAAGAAGAATAAAAGCCTTTATTTACCTTATATTATTACGGCAATAGGTATGAGTGCGATGTATTACATTATGCTGGCAATTACCTGGGATAAAGGAATTGAAAATATGTTCGGTGGAGCGGAACTCCGCATGATGTTGACATTGGGCTGTGTTGTAATTGCAATTTTTGCATGTATTTTTCTGTTCTATACTAACAGCTTTTTAATGAAGCGTCGAAAGAAAGAATTTGGACTTTTTAATATATTAGGAATGGAAAAGCGTCATATAGGAAAAATGATGTTTTGGGAAACGTTGATAGTAGGAGTCATTAGTATTCTTGGGGGACTTGCAGCAGGCATCATTTTAAATAAAGTGGTAATATTGATTTTGTTGCGCATTACACATTTAGAGGTTCCTTTTGGCTTTTCTATTTATGGCAAAGGTCTTGTGAATATGGCTGTGTTATTTGCGGCTATCTATGTGGTAACTTTATTATATAATCTGCATCAGGTGCAGAAAGCAAAACCGGTAGAATTACTGCAGAGCAGTAGTCAGGGAGAAGCAGAGCCAAAGACACGTTGGATTATGACGGTTGTAGGCGTAATAACATTAGTGGCAGGATATGTGATTGCAATTGTGACAAAAGACCCAATAGGGGCAATTTTCCTGTTTTTTGTAGCGGTTATCTTAGTAATGATTGGAACCTACTGTCTGTTTACGGCAGGGAGCATTGCAGTATTAAAAATGCTTCGGAAAAATAAAAAATACTATTATCAGACTGCACATTTTACATCTGTTTCCGGTATGATTTATCGTATGAAACAAAACGCAGTAGGGCTTGCCAATATATGTATTCTAAGTACTGCGGTATTAGTGATGGTTTCAGGTACGGTGTCATTGTATGCAGGAATGAATGATGTAATGAAAAAAAGATATCCACGAGAAATTTCCGTGGTGGGAAAAGATTTATCAGAAGATAATAAAAATGACTTGATTCAGATGGTAAAAGAGACCGCACAAGAGCAAGGGATACAGATTCAAGACTTGTCAGACTTTGAGAGTGTTGATGTCACAGTCATAAAAGACGGGCAGAACTTTGTAATGGGTGGATCGGATGAAATTGTACAGGGGACACCAAGCGCGATGTACGTTATTACAATGGACGAATATGAAAAAATTGGTGGGACTTCGGTAGAACTGGAAGATGATGAGATTTTAGCATATGTATATCAGGGAGATAAAGATGATCAGAATTATGTAATTCAGGGAAAGAACTTTCGAGTAAAAAAGCATCTGGAAGAATTTCCGGAAGTTTTGACATCAGAAGCTATGGTTACCGTATATGACAGCTATTATATTGTAGTAAAGGATTCATCGGTAATGGATGAAATCAGTTTGATGCAGAAACAGGCATATGGTGAAGATGCTGGTAGAAGAGAATATCAAGTATTGTTTGATGTATCAGGCGATGAAATGATAGAGAAAGCATATGTGCAGGCATTAAGGGAGAAAGTAGCTACTTATGGCGAGAGTACATTAAGAGATGGAACTTCAGCATGGATAATACAGCCGGAATCTAAGGCGGAAGGCATAGAACAATATTATGTATTCTTTGGTGGATTCCTGTTTTTGGGAATTTTTCTGGGATTTGTATTCCTGATGGCCACTGTATTGATTATCTATTATAAGCAGATTTCAGAAGGTTATGAAGATAAAGGACGTTATGAAATTATGCGAAAGGTGGGAATGAGTCATCATGAAGTAAAGGCATCTATCCGAAGCCAGATATTGAAGGTGTTTTTCCTGCCGTTAGTAACTGCTTGTATTCATCTTACAGCAGCATTTCCGTTAGTGAATCGATTGCTTGCGTTATTTGGTCTGACAAATACAGAAACATTTGCTATTTGCACGGCGGTTACGGTAGTAGTATTTGCAGTTATTTATGGTCTGGTATATTGGATGACTGCAAGAACTTATTATAGAATTGTAGAGTAAAAATCATTTAATTCATAAAGAAAGAGCTGATATCAAAATGCGATATCAGCTCTTTTGAACACTGGAAAAAACAATATTATACTTCTTCGCCAGCTTTATACTTTTTAACAAGAGATTCGATTCTGTCATATGGATCCAATAAATCACTAATGGAGGTATCGTGATTTAAAGTATCAATGATGTAAGCAATGTATTTACTCATATCGCAGTTGATATAGTAAGGTTTGCTCAATAACTCTGGTGTCTGGTAGGTCAGGTTGGTAGTTACAACTTTATAAATAATTCCTTCTTCAACAGCTTTGTCAAATTTCTCCAGACCGTTAGTAAATAATCCGAAAGTAGATACTACGAAGATACGGTTTGCTTTTCTTTTCTTTAACTCTGTTGCAACGTCAATCATACTGTCTCCGGAAGAAATCATATCGTCAATAATTAAAACGTCTTTTCCTTCTACGGAAGAACCAAGGAATTCGTGAGCTACGATTGGGTTACGTCCGTCTACGATTTTGCTGTAGTCACGACGTTTGTAGAACATACCCATATCCAGACCAAGTACGTTGGCAAGGTAGATAGCACGATTAGTTCCACCTTCATCCGGGCTGATAATCATCATATGGTCACTGTCAATCTGTAAGTCCTTTACTTCGCGTAAGATACCTTTGATGAACTGATAAGCAGGCTGCACAGTTTCAAATCCCTTTAATGGAATTGCATTCTGTACACGAGGGTCATGAGCATCGAAGGTAATAATATTGTCTACGCCCATATTGGTCAGTTCCTGCAATGCAAGGGCACAGTCCATGGATTCTCTTCCGGTACGTCTGTGCTGACGGCTTTCGTAAAGGAAAGGCATGATAACAGTAATTCTTCTGGCTTTTCCACCAGCTGCTGCGATAATACGTTTGATGTCTGCATAGTGGTCATCTGGAGACATGTGGTTTTCATGTCCACAAACAGAATAGGTCAGACTATAATTTGTTACATCTACCATGATGAATAAGTCGTATCCACGAACAGAAGATTTAATCATTCCTTTTGCTTCACCGGTTCCGAAACGTGGGGTAGAAGTTTCCAACAAATAAGTATCTCTCTGATATCCGCGGAAAGCAATATCATTTTCATGCTTGTGCTTACGTTCTGTACGGAAGTTGATGAGGTACTTGTCTACCTTTTCTCCTAATTCCTTACAACTATCCATGGCGATAAGACCAAGGGTTCCATTAGGAATGGTTTCATAATTTTTTTCATTACGCTGCATTGCAATATCCTCCATAAAAATGTGTATTTAAAGTTTTTAATGTACATATTTTGCGCCAAACCTCAAAAATTATAGCATTACTTATTCGGAATGGCAAGTCTATCTTTTTAGTTTCTTTTGAATTCTTATGTCATATCCAAAGAGTTGTATCATTTTATAGTTGCTGGCGATGCGAGAAAAAATTCGTTCGGAATAAGTCTCTGCCAGCTGGTTTAACCCAAGGTTCGTTGAGATGATGGTAGAATGTTGTCTCAAAATTCGTTCATTCAAGCATAGAAAAAGTTGCGAATTTGTAAATGAATTGGACAATTCAGCCCCCAAATCATCAATAATAAGTAAATCACAGTCAAAAATGTTTTGATATTTTTCCGAATCTACAGGGTCTTTTGAAAATGTATTAGATTCCAATATTTCAAGAAGTTCAAAACAAGTAAGGTAAATTACCGAATAGCCTTGGTCCAGTAATTCCTTGGCGATACAATTGGATAAAAAAGTTTTTCCGGTACCTGTATCACCGCAAAGAAGTATATTTTGAAAAGGCATATTGTCTGCATTAAAGTGTTCAATAAAGTCTTTGCAATTCTTGACGGCCTGTTGGGCAGTGGCAAGACTGGTTAATCCGGTGGAAGGATTTACTTCTGTTTCGGAATAATATTCATAAGAGAAATTTTGGAAATTTTCCTTTTTTAAAATTCGTTTTATATTGGATTGGGTATATACGAAGTCAATTTCTGCCTGTTTGAAGCAATGGCATTTTTCCCTTCCGATATACCCGGTGTCTTTACAATCAGGGCAGGTATAAGGTGGGGAAAAGTAGTCTTCCGGATACCCATGTGAACGCATAAGTTCAACTTTTTCTGCTGTCAACTTTTGAATCTGTGTCTTTAACTCTTCGGAAGCGGAAGAATCGTTATCAAGTAGTTTCTTCGCCTGTTCAACAGAAATGGAAGCAATAGTATCGTCAATTTCACGGACGCGGGGAATTTCATTATAAACATATTGAATTCGTTCCGATACAATATGCTGGTTTTTTAACTGTCGGGCATCATATTTCCGAAAAATAGCATTGTATTGCGTGTTATTAAGAGACATGAAATCCTCCTTAATTCTGACTGTTTAAAAGTTGGTTCTGTAACTGGTCATAATCATAAGTTCTCTGGTGGAAATTATTAAACTTATTTGGAGAACTGGATTTTTGAACTTTAGCTGCATTCCGTTCCTTCTGACGTTGTGTATCAATCTTTATAATGTCGGTAAGCTGACAGACCTTCTGGTCATGCCAACTGGTGAGAATCTTATCTGCGTATTCAAAATTAGGCTGATGAGTAGCTAAAATCGTACGTTTGCAAGCTTCTGAAATAATGTCCAATCCATAACCAAGTTCCTGTGTCCATTTGTTCACGAAGTCCATTTCAATGGAAACAAGATTTCGGTTCTGAATACCGAAGGCTTTTGCCACAGCATAGTGAATCTTGCTGTAAGAAGAAGCAGCGTTACGTGCGTCTTCTACCGTTTTAACGTTGGAATCGTTCCAGCTTAAAGCAATTGTATTCATGTAGCGCAGACTCTTGTGTCCTTTTGAGATTGCATGCTCAATCAGGAAAATAATTACATCTGCAGAGAAATGAAGCTCGTCATACCAAAACAGCAGAATCTGAACGTCAGATTGTGTTAATGGATGTCCAAGATAACTCTCTGTTACGAAAAACAGTTCCTGTACATCTTCTTTTTCTTGGAAACGAAGCATATCATCTGCTGAATACTGCGGCATGGAAGGGGTTTTTGGAACTTCGGGAACCTGCGAAGATATAGGTTCCTGTGGAGCTTCCATATGGAGCGTTGGTGTGACTTCGTTTTCTGTGGTCTGCGGAAAAGCAGGTTGTGGCATATGGTATGAGTTAGAAGAATCAGTAAAATAAATACTGGAAATATTTTTGTTCTCGTCATATTCCAATCTTAATAGGTTCATCTTCTCCCAATACTTTAAGGCCCTTTTTACGTCCTTTTCCGTATGTTCAAACTTGTCCGCAGTTTTAGAAATAGAAAAACTGCAGTCAGGAGAATTCATGCAACGAAGCAGATATAAGTATATCTTTACAAACTCGCCGTTAGCAGAGGTCATATATTCATCAATAAAACGATTAGGAACATTTGTTGTGGAGTTCCCATTTTCTTTATGTAAAGTTATGTTAGACATGGTGATTCCTTCCTTTAAAACATCTTCATGTGAAATTGAGTATAGCACATAAAATAAAAAAAGAGAAGTGGAAATTTTCGTGAAAACCTAGTAAAATCAAGGGATTCAGAGAATGTGGAAAGTGTGGAAAATGTGGATAAAAAAGAAAAAATAATTATGGTAAACAAGTAAAGGGAACGTAAAATGCAGTAGAAAAAGGGAAAAACGAAGAAAAAACAGAAGTAAGGTTATGTAAACTAAAAATCCACATTCCAACGGGAAAGTTTTCCCCAATGAAATGTGGATAATGTGGATAACTAATGTCCTAAAAGGTGTTCGCCCACTTGGACAATGTCTCCGGCGCCCATAGTTATCAACAAGTCGCCGTTTATACATTTTTTTAATAAAAAGTTTTCAATCTCGTCAAAAGATGGGAAATAATAGCTTTCACATCCAAGCGCTTGAAGCTCTTTTAAAAGGTCTTCCGAAGAGATGCCGAGCGTATTCTTTTCGCGAGCAGCATAAATATCTGCCAGAACGACAATGTCTGCATGGGAAAGAGAAGCAGCAAAATCCTTTAAGAATGCTTTGGTACGAGTGTAGGTATGGGGCTGGAATACACAGACAACCCTTTCGTGAGGATAATTCTGCGCAGCCTTTAAAGTAGCAGCAATTTCGGTAGGATGATGTGCATAATCGTCGATAATGGTAATGCCGCCAAGTGATCCTTTTTGTTCAAAGCGTCTTGCAGTTCCGCCAAAGTCTGCAAGAGCAGCCTTGATATGTTCAAAGGAGAACTTCATTTCTAATGCAAGTGCACTGGCAGCAACTGCGTTTGACACATTGTGTAGGCCGGGAACACTTAAAGTAATGGTTCCTAAGGAATCAGAACCATGCATTAATGTAAATTCACCGCAACCCTGTGTGTTAAATGTGATGTTGTCTGCATAATATGAATCAGAAGCATCAAGACCATAGGTGATAATCTGACAGGGGAGTCCCTGTGTAATTTCTTGGTAGTTGTCAATTTGGCCGTTGATAATAACGGTGCCGTCAGCCGGAACATTTTCGGCAAATTTATGAAAGGAGCTACGAATATCTGACAAATCCTTGAAGAAATCAAGATGGTCTTCTTCTATATTTAATATGACAGCATACTTCGGATAAAAATTTAAAAAACTGTTTGTATATTCACAGGCTTCGGTTAAGAAAACCGATGAGTTACCTACGCGGATATTTCCGTCAATAGATTTTAAGATTCCCCCCACGGACACGGTTGGATCTGCACAAGCATGTAACAGAATATGGGTAATCATGGAAGTGGTGGTGGTTTTTCCATGTGTTCCTGCTACTGCAATGGAATTTTTGTAGTTGTCCATAATTTGTCCAAGAAGTTCTGCACGGGTAAGGGTAGGAATACCTTTTTCCACAGCAGCTTTTAACTCTGCATTGTCCGGATGGATAGCAGCTGTGTAAACAACAAGATCTGTGTTGTCGGTGATATTAGAAGCACGTTGTCCATAACAGATGGAAGCTCCTAGTGCTGTTAACTTATCGGTAAGTTCTGATTCTTTGGAATCGGAACCGGATATTTGAAAATTTTCCTTTAATAATATCTCGGCAAGACCACTCATACTGATACCGCCAATGCCGATAAAATGAATGTGAATCGGTTTTTTAAAATCAATTTTATACATAGCGTTTTACCTGTCCAATCTAAAATTCTTATGATTATTCCCATTTTATAACAATCAGATAGAATTTGCAAATTGAAATACACAAAAATAGGAAGAAATGAATTGACATACTGTCCAATAAAAAAATAAAAAATTGTATAAAATGACAAAAAAGCAAAAAAATCGACAAAAAATATGTGAAATATGTATACGAAATGATTACTTTATGTTATAATTTTAATGCAGGCAAGCTGAATTTATTGACGAGAGGTGAGGGACATGATAAAGAAAGAAATGATAGCCATGCTTTTAGCAGGCGGACAGGGAAGCCGGCTTGGAGTATTAACTTCCAATGTAGCAAAACCAGCAGTGTCTTTTGGGGGGAAATACCGCATCATTGATTTTCCTTTAAGTAACTGCATTAACTCCGGGATTGATACCGTGGGGGTTCTGACACAGTATCAACCGTTAAGGTTAAACAGTCATATTGGGATAGGAATTCCGTGGGACTTGGACCGAAACAACGGCGGAGTAACTGTATTGCCACCGTATGAAAGAAGTGGCAACAGTGAATGGTATTCGGGCACAGCGAATGCAATTTATCAGAACATAAACTATATCGATAGTTATGATCCGGAATATGTGTTGATTCTTTCAGGAGATCACATTTATAAAATGGATTATGAGGTTATGCTGGATTTTCATAAGGAAAATAAAGCAGATGTAACCATCGCCACAATACCGGTTCCGTGGGAAGAAGCCAGTCGTTTTGGGGTTGTGATTACAGATGAGGATAAGAAGATTCAGGAGTTTGAAGAAAAACCGGAGAATCCAAGAAGTAATTTGGCATCTATGGGGATTTACATTTTCAATTGGAGTGTATTGAAGGAAGCCTTGATTACTATGTCGGATCAGAGTAATTGTGATTTTGGAAAACATATCATACCATATTGCCATGAAAAAGGTCAGCGTTTGTTTGCGTATGAGTACAATGGATATTGGAAGGATGTAGGAACGCTTGGTTCTTATTGGGAGGCCAATATGGAATTGATTGATCTCATACCGGAGTTCAATCTGTACGAGGAATACTGGCGGATATACACCAAAGGAGACGTGATTGAACCACAGTACATTGCGCAGGATGCGGTAACAGAGCGGTGTATTATTGGAGATGGTTGTGAGATTTATGGCAAGGTATATGGATCTGTGATAGGTCCGGGTGTTAAAATTGGGGCAGGTTGTGTGGTACATGATTCTATCATTATGAGAGATTCGGTGATAGGTGAAAATACTATTATTAATAAATCCATTATTGCAGAAAGTTGTGAGATTGGAAAAAATGTAGAATTGGGAATTGGAGAAGAAGTTGAGAACAAATTAAAGAAAAGTGTATATTCCTTCGGATTAGTGGCGGTAGGTGAGAAGTCGGTGATACCACCTGGGGTAAAGGTTGGAAAGAATACAGCTATTTTTGGCGAGACAGAAAAAGAGGATTATCCAAACGGAATATTAGAAGGCGGAGAATCCATTATTAAGGCAGGTGACGGAAGATGAAAGCATTAGGGATTATTTTAGCAGGAGGAAACAGCAGCAAGATGCAGCAACTGACCAACAAGCGTGCCATAGCGGCGATGCCGGTTGCAGGAAGCTTTCGAAGCATTGATTTTACACTTAGCAATATGAGCAATTCACATATTCAGAAGGTAGCAGTATTGACACAGTATAATGCCAGAAGTTTGAATGAACATTTGAGTTCTTCAAAATGGTGGGATTTTGGTAGAAAACAAGGTGGATTGTATGTATTCAACCCTACGGTTACTTCAGATAACAGTTGGTGGTATCGAGGAACGGCAGATGCCATGTATCGTAATATCGATTTTTTGAAAAGAAGTCATGAACCGTATGTAATCATCGCGGATGCAGATTGTGTTTACAAGCTGGATTATAATGAACTTTTGGAATATCACATTTCAAAGAAGGCAGATATTACGGTGGTTTGCAAGGAAATGCCAAAGGAAGAAGACGTTAGCCGCTTCGGGGTGGTGCGGATGAACGAAGATTCCAGAATTATAGAGTTTGAAGAAAAACCGATGGTAGCACAATCCAATACGATATCAGCAGGAATTTACGTGTTAAGGAGAAGACAGCTGATTGAAATGTTGGAGCGTTGTGCACAGGAAAATCGTTTTAATTTTGTAACAGATATTTTAATCCGCTATAAGAATATGAAACGTATTTATGGTTACAAATTAGATTCCTATTGGAGCAACATTGCAACAGTAGAGTCTTATTACAAAACAAATATGGATTTTCTAAGACCGGAAGTGCGTGCTTATTTCCGAGAAGAGCCAAGGATTTATTCTAAGATAGAGGATCTTCCACCGGCAAAATATAATGTGGGGTCAGAAGTACGTAACAGTTTGATAGCTAGTGGTTGTATTATCAATAGCAAAGTGGAAAATTCCATTTTATTTAAGAAGGTATTTGTGGGTAAAAATTGCGTGATTAAAAATTCCATCATTTTAAATGATGTGTATATAGGAGATAACACACATATTGAGAATTGTATTGTAGAGAGCCGTGATACCTTGCGGGCCAATACATATTTCAGTGGTGGTGATGGAATTAAAGTAGTATGTGAAAATAATGACAGGTATGTACTCTAGGGTGGTTTAGGGTGGAACCAACAATGTAGCAAAGACATATAGAAAGGGGCAGCAATTATGCAAATTACGGACGTGAGAATTAGAAAAGTAGAAAAAGAAGGTAAAATGAGAGCAGTTGTTTCAATTACACTCGATGAGGAATTTGTTGTTCATGACATCAAGGTAATTGAAGGAGAGAAGGGATTGTTTATTGCAATGCCAAGCCGTAAGGCAGCGGATGGGGAATACCGTGACATTGCACATCCAATTAATTCACAGACAAGAGAACGGATTCAGCGGATTATTCTGGAGAAATATCAGGCTGAAATTGCCGCAGGAGAAGCAGAATAGGGTTTTGAGAAGGATTTTTAGTATTTAAGAAGGTATTAAGTACTATGAGGGTTTATCAGGCAGTGGTCGATAGTGTTATCGACCACTGTTTTTAGGTATAATTTCTCATTGACAATATATGTAAAAAACATTACAATAAATTTCAGATTTAGAGGGATAAGTAAGGATAAGGGGGAATTAGGGGATTTATAATCATAGCTTGTCATTCGATAAGCTGCTAATTCAGTAAAATATCCGAAACGAAGAAAATTGAATAAAACTAATCTGCGAAAAGTGGTGCTATATAAATTTAATGAACTCTCGGAATCCTGAGTGTTCATGCCGGCGGAAACCCGGCATTGTACTTTGAAAAGTAAATATTATATGTGGAACGAAAAAATCGCACGAGAAATAAACATAGCTTTCACTATGTTTCAAAAAGTGGTATTATAGACAATAGGATTATGCTGCATTCAAAATCAACTTTCTGAGGGTAGATTCAAATGGCAAATCCCATGCATCCAGATGTTGTAGCATCAGGATGTGATAGAGTCGGCAGTACCACATCTTTGTTGAGCGGTGTCTGCCGTCTTCTAATTTAAAGTCTAATTTCTCACGTTTATTTGAACGTTCCGCAGATGTTCTTGCGTTATACTCCAGCTTCCATTCATTGCTGCTTCTTGGTGGATTATTAAATAATCTTGGGTTATCATTCATTACCAAATGAACGGTACGCCCATATTTGGCATCAGAGCACGGATTATCGCAGGTGCAGGAAATACAACCATTTTTCCTGCTGATTTTTGGACACTTGAATTTCATTCTGCCTTTTGAAATTTCAATACCATCACGGCGCATACGAAAACCACATGGACAGATTGGTACACCATCCTTATCAATGGTAAAGTCGTTTTTATAGACAGGTGGTCTGCCACCTTTGCCGTTAAGATCGATAAAAGGCGTGATATTTTCACGCTGAAAGTATTGATAATAAGGCATGGCATCATGGGCAGAATCTAATAGTACCTTTGAGATTTTATAGTCTGGCAGGAATGATTTCATTCTGAAAAAAGCATGTAAAAATCCATGTGAATCATGCTTGGAGGCACAGGAATAGTGAGGAAATACAGGCAAGTCGCTTTCAGCGTCGACAAGCATGTATAAGTCATACCCATGATAAAAACAATCACGAGATGAATCCCATCCGATATCGCAGTCGGGCTGGGAAAAGTAACGGTCACATTTGCAGACACGATGCTTACGTTCTCTGTGTGAAGTGACAACAGGAGTTCCATCTCCGGCAAGTGCTAAAGCATTTTTATGAATAAGTCCTTTATCGACAGAACTATCAAGGAATTCTTTTTTATAGATTTTAAACAGAGAAGCATAAGGCTGATCATCCAGATGAAACTCCGTGTTTTCTAACTCGGGAAGGAGTTCAGCAACGGTAACTTTTTCTACAGAATCCGCTTTTGTTCCTTTAGATTTAGGTTTTTTAACCTTTGTCTTAAGGGGATGGATATGAGAAGACATATGACTATCATCGGAGTCCCACAGACAACGGTTAATGAAATCATAAAAAGTTCCAACACCAGGAGTGTTGCTTACTTCAAATCCGCTAAGAATGGCATAAAGAGGATTGATTTTAAGCTGAGCAGCCCATTCTGTTAAGGAAGTAACTTTAAAATCGATGGATAAAAGATAGGAACGCTGCATGCAGGATGGAGTTCTTGGAGCAGGTCCGAATTTGGAATATTTATCAGCCAGAATAACATCGGTTTCAGATAAATCAAGGTTCCAGAAACGTTCAATGATATCCCAAGTTGAACGAGCAAGAACATCAGGGTTAGGATAATATTTACGAAGATTAGTAACAACAAAGTTTTGGTAGTCAGTATGACTGCCACAGTTAACAGGTAACATAAAAATCGCCTCCATATCGAAAAATGATTGCCGCCGCAAACGACGGTTCTTATTAATCAATAGGCGCGAAGCGCCGCATTTTTTGATGCGATTGTCAAGTGTTTTTGACAAAAAAGTGGGGGATTTTATAAAAAAAGGAATCTGAAAGCCTTATATTTACTGGCTTAAAGATTCCGAGAGATTATTATAATAATCTCTCGGAATTCTGAGTGATTATATCCAGCACAGCTGGTAAAGAACATTGAAAAGTGAATATTATCCGAAATGAATAAAAATAAGCATGAGAAACAGACATAACTGTCGCTATGTCTTAAAAAAGGTGTATAATAATCATAGGATTATGCCACTTCTAAAATCAACTTTTGTAGGGTGGATTCATAGGGCAAATCCCATGCATCAAGATGTTGCAGCATCATGATGTTATAGAGGCGGCAGTACCACATCTTACTAGAGCGGTGTCTGCCGTTTTCTAATAGAAAATCATATTTCTCACGTTTATTGGAACGTTCTGCAGAAGTTCTTGCATTAAATTCCGTTTTCCATTCGTCACTGTCACGCGGCGGTATGTTGATTAATCGTGGATTGTCCTTTGTGGCAAGGTGAACTGTTCTTCCATACCTGGAATCAGAGCAGGGATGCTCGCATGAGCAGCCGTATTTTCTGCTTGCGAGAGGACAGCGGTATTTTATTCTGTTTTTAGCAGGTTCTGAACCATCATGATTCATTCGACGACCTTCTTTGCATACAGGAACACCATCCTTGCCAATGGTAAAGTCATTTTTATATTTGACTTTAATGCCCCGTTTTTCATTCAGGTCAATAAAAGGAGTAATACCTTTTCGTTTACAGTATTTATAAACAGGCATGGCATCATGTGCGGAATCAAGAAGCAGCTTGGATATTTTAAATTCAGGTAAAAAGCTTTTCATTCTGAAAAAGGTATGCAGAAAGCCGTGGGAATCATGTCTTGAGGCAGGATTCAGCAAAGGGAAAACAGGAAGGTCGCTTTCTGAATCAGAAGCAGTCAGCATATATAAATCGTATCCATGATAAAAACAGGAACGGGATGAATCCCATCCGATGTCACAATCAGGTTGGGAAAAGTAGCGGTCACAGGAACAGTCATTGATACCTTTAGAGGCACAATCACAAACACGATGCTTTCGTTCTCTTGCAGAAGTAACAAAAGGAGTACCATCGCCGGCGAGAGCCAGTGCATTGGGATTAATAAGCCCTTTAGAAACAGACTGTTGTAGGAATTCCTGATTATAAAGGTCAAACAGAGAGCCATAAGGCTGTTCAGAAATGGAGAAAGAAGTGTCTTCCAGTTTCTGTAAGAGCTGCTCAACAGATACCTTTTCAACAGATTTAGCTTTAGCACCTTTTGTAGAAGGCTTTTTAACAGTGGCCTTAATGGGATGTATATGAGGAGTCATGTTGTCTTCATCAGAATCCCAAAGACGATTAAGGAAATCATAAAAAGTACCAACTCCGGGAGTGTTACCGAATTCAAAACCGCTGAGAATGGCAAAAAGTGGATTGATTTTTAGTTGTGCAGCCCACTCAGTGAGGGAAGTAACTTTAAAATCCAAAGACAGCAGGTAGGAACGGTGCATGCAGGAAGGAGTCCTTGGTTTAGGTCCAAAGACAGAGTATCTGCTTTTTAGTCTTTTATCCGTGTAGGAAAGATCGAGATTCCAAAAACGATCAATGATATCCCACGTAGAGCGGGCAATGGAATCAGGGTTAGGATAATATTTACGTAAATTTTTGACAACAAAGTTTTGGTAGTCGGAATGACTGCCACAGTTAACAGGTAACAAATAAAATCGCCTCCAATCGAAAAATATGTCTTATAAATAAGGGCGCGAAGCGCCGCATTTTTCGATGGATTTGTCAAGTGTTTTTGATAAAAAAGTGGGGGATTTTAATAAAAAAGGAATCTAAAAGCCTTATATTTACTGGCTTAAAGATTCCGAGAGATTATTATATGGAAAAGGAGGAACAAAATCGTGTAGCAGTGAAGGCGATTGAGCAACATTATACAATAGGTGTTTCCTATGTAAAGTCTAAGTGTCAGGAGGCGCAGAGCCAGTATGAATATTGGGCAGGAGAAGTGGAACGGGAAGACCGTGAAATGAAAGTTTATGAGGAACAATATTACGATGAGTTAGAGCGCCAAAGACGGCAGGAAGAAGCGCGCAGAAGGGAACGGGAGAATCTTAGACAAAATCATGGCGGAGGAAGTGTAAGGTAGAATGGGAAATTTTAAGTTATCGGGAGAAGATATGAATCGCTTGTTGGCAGATTTGCAAGGGGTAAAGGAGAGGATGAAGTCTTCTTACAGCCGGGTAGAGCAACTGGCGGAACGTATTGAGACGCAGGAAGAATGGAAAGGGAAGGAACGAGATACCTTTCTGGTTTATTTGAAATTGATGCAGGAATACCACAAGTGTTTTACAGACAAATGTGGAAAAAAACGAGAGAATCCGTTAAAAGAGGCAGAGGATGCTCTCAAGGAGTTGGAAACCAATGTAGATAACTTTTATGCAGATTTTCCGGAATATCGAAATATAGAAAAGATTTAGCAGGAGGGAAAGTATGGCAGACGAGATTAAAATAGGGGAAGAGGTTCTTGATTATATTGCAGAACTTGGAAACATAGGAGCAGAGCTTCAGGAAGCATATACATATGCGGTGAGGTGTGTTACGAATCTTTCGGAGGGAGGCTATCAGGGAATGGCAGAGGAAGAAGTAAAATTATTTTTTAATTCCCTTGAAAGTCACTTGCAAAGAATGATATTCTTATATCAGGCGGCAGCTTCCTATATATCTAATGCATACCGGACCATGTACTATAATGAAGAACAATTGGTGGATTGGATCATTGGACAGATAGGAGGGGAGCAGAACGCATGAATACAGAAGTGAAGAAGGTCAGTGATTCATGGGAAGCGAAATGTAATTCTACGGTAGAGTGGATGAGCTGTGGAGAGCGTTTGCTGGAGATTGACGGTATCCTGCAGGAGTGCGATGCAATCCTTCAGGAAGTTGGACTGGGAACCGGATTTATATCAAAGAGAACAGAACTGGAAGGACTGTTGGAGGATAAAAGAGTGTTATGGGAGTATGTCCCAATGCTCCCGGATTTCGTGAATTATTATTTGGATGAACCGTTATATAAGGCGTTCAATCAGCATGCTACGGAAACCATCAGCCGGATTAAACTGGAGGATTTTTGGGTTGATGCCGGAGAAAATAATCAGATAGGAATTACAGAAAGTTACTATGACCCTTATTTGGGAGAGTATAAGGGAAGCGAGAACAAGACAAGATTCACGTTTGTTGATTTTCTGGGAACCAATACAGAAACAGCACATTTACCAAATAGCTCCGGATGGATTGTTTCCACCAGTGGATGCGTGGAGGACTTTGCACGGATATTTGAAGGACAGTATGAGGCCATGAATGCGGCAGAGATGTTCAAGGAAACTGAGATAACAAGTTATGAAGAGTATCTGGAACACTTTGCGCATCAGGGAGAGTTCAACCATACCATGGATAAGCCTTTTCTGAGCTTCGTTTCGTCCGTACTGGATATCACAATTATTAAACCCATTATCGAGGCATGCACCGGAGAAGATTTGATTACCGGAGAAGACTTAAGTGATTTAGAACGAGGTCTTAAGGTAGTATTTGCAATCGTGGACTTGGTGACCTTAGGTGGAGCGGTGGCTGCAACTAAGTGTTCGGAAATGGAATTGAAGAAAGCATTGCAGGTATTGGGAAAAACCGTAGCGATAGAATTTGCGGGAAATACAGCGGCATGTGGGGTTAGTGCGATAGGAGAGGCCTTTGACTGGCCGATACCGATTACGATAATGCTTAGTCTTGCAGCTGGAATAGCGGTAAGCTGCAAGGGGAATAAGTTGTTGTTTGAGGGAGAGGGATTTAGCAGGGAAGTATTGCTGGATGATACTGAGGTGAAGCAGATAGGGGAGATGTTTGAGAGTGGATTAAATTCTTACGAGGTGGTTGGTAATACTAAAGATTTCTATAGAAAGAATCCATCAGATCCAATAAGAGATGTTTTGGGCTCAGGACTTGAGTCTAATCCTAATTAATGGGATAAATTAATTAATGAAATGGAGAAAAACGGGGTGGAAATAGTGTATAGAGATGGTACAATGGCATATTCACCGGGATTAGTTCCAGGAACACCAGGGCAATTGATAATAGATAAAAATGCATCAATGAGTGCTCTAATACATGAATATCAACATTATTTAGACGATGTAACTAGTGGATTACCAGGAATGCGACAATTGTACGAACAAAATCCTAGAATTATAAAAGAATTACGTGCATATATGAAAGAAATTAAAATTGCAGATGAATTAGGGTTAAAAGATGTGTCAGCACAACTATGGGAAAATTATCGACAAGAACGAGAATATATACTTAATTTATTTAAGGAGTGATAAAAGAATGAGTAATAATAAAATAATAAAAAAAATCCAAGAAGGAGCATATGTTGAGGAACAACTTCAAGAATTTTTAGAAATAAATAATGTCTTTGTACTAAGTAATGCAATGAAAGAAATTGTTAAGCATCAATATAAAACAGATGCTATAATAAATAGATTAATAGAGATAAGTAAATATAGAGGGGATTTACATATTTTAGTAGGAGTATATACAATTGGACATTTAGCTATTGCAACATTATTAAAGTTAGGTTTTGAAAAGGAAGAGTTAGAGTGTTATAGAAGTCTTGATGAGTATGAAAAAAATATTGTTTTGAAATTAGAGGAAGGATATGATTATGTAATATAAAAGACACATTAGTATACTACAGAACCGACGATATTTCTTATAATATTATGGTCGTAGCTCAAGGACAAAATGGTATGACTAGAATCAAAACCATTATCGAGGCATGCACTGGGTAGAACCGTAGCGATAGAATTTGCGGGAAATACAGCGGCATGTGGAGTCAGTGCGATAGGAGAGGTCTTTGACTGGCCGATACCGATTACGATAATGCTTAGTCTTGCAGCGGGAATAGCGGTAAGCTGCAAGGGGAATAAGTTGTTGTTTGAGGGAGAGGGATTTAGCAGGGAAGTATTGCTAGATGATGCAGAGGTGAAGAAGATAGGGGAGATGTTTGAGGGGGGGAGTTCACCTGTGAATAATAAAGAAATTACAGGTATGGACTGGTATGATTACTTTAGAAAAACATACGGAAAAGAAAATGTATGTTGGGAAAACTGTAATCCATCAGAAGTTGTAACTGCTTGGCAAGGAAGTTATCCTTATGTTGGTGTAGATACTTATAGAAATACTATATTACATGACGGAGATATTATTTGGATGGGCGAGCCATTCCCTACAGGATATTCTACAACTAAAGAAGCAATTGCAGATTTAGGTAATGATGCACAAAAAAATTTTGGTGGATTGCAAGTGAAACCGTACTATGAAGAAGGTAAAGGCATGCTATACGCAGAGTATAGGAATAGTTTAACACCTTATAAAGTACATGGAGAAGTGAATGTAGCAGAGGGAGTGGCTCTCAATAATCCCCAATTTGGACCAGGAGGACTTGCACAATGATTTGACCCCAATTTTGATTATAATTATGCAAATGGTTTTTTTAGAAAGATTGGAAGGTCAAGCAATAGAGTTAACAAACATAAAAGTATCCCTTGAAGATTATTTTAATATGATGGATGAAATCAAGTAAGAGAGATTAAAAATGAAGAATGGAAAATTGAAATTAGGGAAATATGCTATCGAACCGACGACAAGCATTGATATGCTTCAAAGTGATGAATTTAATGTGATAAAAACAAAAAATGGGATAGTGTACATATCAAAAAAGCCATTGGAGTTATGTGGTTCGATTTTTTGGACAACTATTTATTTTGACGAAATAAATATAAAAAAAGTTGAATTGAGTAATGCTGATGAAAAGTATAAAATGAATTATCAGACAATGGATAGTACTATTTTGGAAGATTTAAGAAAAGCAAATGATGATTTTTTGCTAAAGAATTTGGGACCATCAGATAAAGAAAATTTATCTGGTCGAGAATATGAGTATCAATGGGGAAAAATAATGTCGTATTTTGATATTAAATCTGCAAAGGCAGGGATTGTTATTTGCTATTTTTAGGTAGGTAATATGTGATGTATAGAATGTCATTCTTGAGAGGTGAGAAAACGAAAATTACAGGTAGCATGAATTATGTTAAGTTTGATTTGGAAAATGGTTATGTTGTAAAAGCGGAAGGAGAAATGCTTGTAGGAAGAAAGTTTGTAGCATATACAGACACTATGAAAACATGGGAGCCACCGCATGAAAATGAGAAAATAAGTAAAGAAAAAATAGAAAGAATCATCCGAGAAGTGCAGAAAAGTATGAATGGAAATACGGTTCAGATTATTTTTGAATAGAACCCGTTATGTTTCTATATAATAACATTTATTAGGGTTATACTTTCGGACTCCCAACAACCTAAAAATTCTTGTACGTTTATTAATTAACCATCATGGCTGTTGCGAAGCAATTAAGAATTCATGATGTTAATTAATAGACGCTAGCGAATTTTTCCGAGTTGGGTATACTAACGAACATTGAAAAATGAATATGCTGATGTAACGCACTCTTAGTAATATAACGTTGCGAAAGAGTGCATTTTTCTATATGAATAATAAAAAAATATATGTGTAGCATCATATAAAATGTTTTCAAAAAGCGGCATTTTAGATACAAAAAACGTTCAAAAAAGCGGTGATTCTTATGTTATAATGGTATCATAATTTAAGACACTTCCTGAGACAAATCTTAATGAATTTGATATACTCTTATTATCAATCAGAAAGAAGGAAAAATTATGTCTCGTACAAGAAGAAATTTTACAGCTCAGTTCAAAGCAAAACTCGTATTGGAAGTGCTTAAAGGTGAAAAAGATATAAATACAATAGCTACCGAAAATGATATTCAGCCAAACTTACTCCGTAACTGGAAGAAAGAATTTCTGGACAATGCTTCTGTTGTTTTTGATGACAAAAGAGAAGAAAATATCAAGGAAAAGCTTGCATCAGAGCGTAAGGAAAAAGCTGAATATGCAAAAAAGGTCGGTCAACTCACCATGCAGGTGGATTGGCTCAAAAAAAAATCTGAAGAATTGCTTGGACCTGACTACGAGAGTAAATTTAGTAAAAAACCATTCGAAGAATAAGGAAAGCAATCTTCCGGTTTCTGTTGTTGCGATGCTTGCCAGCATTAACAGGACAAGTATTTATTACAAAGGAACGCCTATTTCTGATGAAGAATTTGAATGTAAACGAATCATAGATCGGCTTCACACGGATAATCCAACATGGGGTGCCAGACAGATATCTTCCCAGCTTAAACAACATGGATATAAAGTTGGCAGACGCAAAGCACGTAGATACATGGATGAAATGGGTATTAACCCAGTATATCCAAAGCCAAATCTTTCAAAACGCTTGAAACAGGCACAGGTTGTTCCATATTTACTTAGAAATGCCATCATAGACCGCCCTAACCAGGCATGGTCAATTGACATTACATATATTCCAATGAAGCATGGTTTCTTGTATTTAACAGCCATTATAGATTGGCATAGCCGTTGTATCGTAGGCTGGGAACTGGATGACACTTTGGATACACGTGCCTGCATAGAAGCATGTGAAAAAGCATTTAAAGTTGCAAAACCAGAAATCCTTAACTCAGATCAAGGATGCCAATTTACCAGTCAAAAATACAAGGATTTTCTTAAAACAAACAAAATCAAGCAAAGCATGGATGGAAAAAGCCGTTGGGCTGATAACATCATGATTGAACGCTGGTTCCGTACATTCAAGTACGAAGAAGCATATCTTACCGAATGGAAAAATATCAAAGAAGCACGTCAGGCTATCGCTGCTTATATTCATAAGTACAACTTTGAGCGTTGCCATTCTGCAATCGGTAATGTTCCTCCAGCATCTGTATACTATCCGGCTATGCTATATGACGCTGCTAAGAATGCTGCTTAATTGGAGACTGTCACTGAGGAGAAGCTATCTTCCTCTAACCATGGATATCAGTTCATTATAAAAGTCTTAGATTTTTGTCTTGACAACTGAACCACTATATATTGATAAAGAAAATCTTAATATTATAGTTTTGGAGATATTATCATGGCTGAAATTAGAAAACAAAAGGAGTATATGGATAGCTCAGGGAAGAAAAGCATGCTTAAAACCCCTTCAATTAAATATGCAGTATCCTTGGTGTACCGATTTATGTATGTTAGTTGAAAAAGAGAAATTATTTCAAGAGTATTTTTCGATAAAAGAAGGGAAATTTAATTTTTCGGATTTAGTGACTGAGGATATTAAGATAAAGGCGAGAGAATTGGCATATAAAAACTATAATCCTCAAAAGCACACATAAGTTAGAAGCAAACAAGGTGGTGTTTAGATTATATAGTTTTAGGTTTTAAAGTTAAATTCTATTGGGATTAAATAGGAAGTGGTGATTTTGAGTCATTCTTGACATAGATAGAATTGTTTTCTAAAATTAAACTGCCAGTTTATAAAAAGGAAAGAGAGCGATAGCATGAAAAAATATAGTTTAGTTATGGATGATGATTTTGAAGGAACGGAATTAAATACAGAATATTGGTTGCCTACTTATTTGCCACAGTGGAGCAGTCGTAAAAAGACAATCCCTAGTTATAAGATTCGGAACAGTATATTGACTTTGTATATTTCTGATGAACAGGAGCCATGGTGTCCGGAGTGGAATGGTAATGTTCGGGTTTCGAATCTTCAGACAGGTGTTTTTTCGGGAGAGGTGGGAAGTGATATCGGTCAGCATCATTTTACAGAAGGATTGGTTGTCCGTGAATTCCAACGTAGAGAGCTGAAAGTGGCACCACAATATGGATATATTGAATTTAAGGCACGGTGTAATATTGCAAAAGAAAATGTAGCAGCTTTGTGGTTGATTGGTGTAGAGGAAAATCCCTCACAAGCAGCAGAAATATGTTTATTTGAATTAAAAGGATGGAATGTGGCAGATGAATATGCAGTAATTGGATACGGAGTACATCCATTTGCAGACGGAAATATAAAAGATGAATTTTATGAAGAAAAGTTCTCTATTAATGTAAAAGAGTGGAACACATATGCCTTGAAGTGGGAAGAAGATAAAATAACATTTTATTTGAATGGAAACAAAATAAAGGTGATTAATCAAAGTCCGGATTATCCAATGCAGATTATGTTGGATTTATATGATATAGAAAATAAAAAGGACGAAAGTAATGTATTTGAGATTGATTATGTAAGAGTATATCAATAGGAAAGAATAAAAAGGGATAACACCCTACAGTTTCATCCGAAACTGTTTGGGTGTTATCCCTTTTTGTTGTTTAAATACTCGAATAAAGTGGCTGCAATCGGAAAATCCTGTTTCCTGACTGATGTAATTCAAGTCTAAATTGGTAAAACGCAATAAGTCTTCCGCCTTACAAATTCGGACAAATTCAATATATTTTTTGCAGGATTGTCCATAAGTTTCCCGAAAAGTTTTTGCAAAATAGGAATAGCTCATGTGGCATCGTTCTGCCAAGTCTTCTACTCTGAGCGGAAGGTGTGCATGTGTATCGATATATTCGGTAATGGAGGCAAGAGAATCTGTATCCTTAGGCGGGGTAAATGCCTGGTCTGTATCAAAGCCATTCTCGCGCCAGATACGGACGATTTCCAACAGAATTGTTTGGATACAGGAGCGAATCATCATTCGGTAACCATATTGCTGGTGTTCCATTTCTGTAACGCATCGAACAAAAAGCTCCTCTATGGAGAGGTGCTTCAGTTGTTCGGCAGTGAGATGAACACAGGCATTTGGGTCTTCTTTTGCATGTGCAAAGAGACTTGGGATATGAATGCCGGAAAACGTGGAGGAAGAGTGGTCTGTTGCGGGAAAGAGTTGTCCTAAATCAAATTTTAATACGCAGTAGCCCAGAGGAACATCGGTAGCAATGTAAATGCTATGGATTGTCTGGGGCAAAAATAGAACTAAATCTCCCGGAGAGGTGTAGAAGCTCTTATTGTCGCACTCAACAATTCCATTTCCCTTTTGGAAGTAAAGGAGTTCTGCAAAATAGTGCCAGTGAGGGCGTACAGGAAAATAGCTGTTCTTTGCGCTATCAGCGTAAAAACATTCGTAAGGCGCATTGAGCGAATCTGAATATTCAAATAAAGAATTCATATTGTTTACCTCAAAATCCCAATTTTTAAAATAGATTTGTACGATTTTGGTTCGGGTGTTTAAAGAACTTTTCACTTTTTTAAGGGAAAGGAAACTGTCCCAAATAATGTCCATCTGTCGTATCCATATTATAGTACCACTGTCCATCGTTGATTAGTCCTCTTGCTACCATGCCGTTCCAGTGATAGAATACCACTCTTCCTTTGGGGTCATAAGAGAATCCACAAGTGAACAGTGTTCCGTCAGCGTTGGCATATCCATAATCCCTGCCGTTTGCAAACTGAAACCATCCAGAATCTTCCATTTTTCCATTTCCGTTTAGGTAGTAGACTTTATCACCTACAAAAGTAATCTGATCAAAGTATGCTCGTCCATCTCCTGCAAAATAGCAGGTATATCCGACATCTTCACAATAATAAAAGGTATTGAATAACATATGACCATAATCATCAAAATAAATAACGCCCGTTCCCTCCGGGTCGTAAGACATTCGACTCTTCATTGGTGTTCCGTCATATTGTAGATAGTACGTCCAGTCGCCATCAAAATAATAATCATTATAAATCATTGTGCTGTCTTTACGGAAAAAATGCATTTTGCCAGTTTCATCCTGATAACATTCATCCGTATACTGATTGCCGTTTTTATCGAAATAATATACTTTATCTTCTAATCTCACGAATTCATCAAAGACTTGGTGTCCGTCATTATTAAAATACCAGACATTTTCAGAGTCCGGATCTTTTTGTAGTTTATTTTTGACCATATGGGCATTTTCATCAAAATAAACTACAAAGTCATTGGTGGAATCATCTATTCGTCTTGAGGTAACAGCACTGCCATCTTCTTGAAAATAATAGGTATTTCCCTCGTATTCCACCAAACTATCCTTTACCTTTTTGCTATTTTCATCATAGTAATAATATTTTCCATCCTTTTCTACCAGACCATGCTTCGGCTCCATCTCTGCCAAAACGAAATCTGCGATTTTTTTCATTCCGTTTTCGTTTGGATGCACATAGTCTTGGGTTTCCATATCGTTTTGACCTTCCAATCCGATTGTGCGTAAATCTACATACAGGATATCCTTGGTATTACAGATATCTGTGATGATGGCACAGACTTGTTCGGTATCCTGCGCGATGTCTGGATAAGCTAAAGAATAAATCGTATGGTAAGGTAGTAAACAGATAATTTCTGCTTCCGGGTATTGTTCTTCTGTTTTTGTAATCATTGTGTAATAAGCATCTGCAAAATTATCCACTTTTCCGTAGCAGTAGTTTTCCTTCACTGTTCCAATTTCTACTTCGCCTTGAGAGAGAATATCATTTGTTCCGCCAAACACAAAAATTTTATCCGGCGTTCCGTTTGCACCGAGTTTAGCAATTCTGGTATCGGAAGCCATATAATAGTCGTTTCCAACATGATACACGCTATCCTCAGTCTGTCCGTCCCATGTCACTCGGGAACCGCCTAGCGATTCATTCACGCCTAAAGACCAGTTGTTTCTTTGAAGAATTTGCATCCACCACGTAGTTTCTATTGGCAGGAGTGTTTCGTTGTAATAATTGCCTGCGGTTCCGTAATCGGTATAATCCAGATAGGTTGTGATACTGTCACCTAAAAAGGAAACCAATGTAGTACCTGACTGATATCCTTTCGAGGCTGTTTTAATCGTTAATTCCTGCGGTGTGTCCAACGTATTACAAAGGTTTAGTTCTTCGATTTCCTCCTGCGACATTTTGTCTGGACTGAGTGTTTCATCTTCTGCTGCAGCAACGGTTTTACATTGAACAAATAGCATGAAAGCTAATGTTAGGCAAAAAAATTTTTTTATCTTTTGTATACAAGAAAAAGAATTCATGTTGTTCACCTCAAAATCCCAATTTTTAAAATAGATTTGTACGATTTTTATAATAAAATATTATAGCAGAAAGAAATGCAAAATGCTATATTCAACTCATAAGATTGGAGTTTCGTGATGTGTGTAAGATGAAGAAACAAGAAGGCGAGGGAATAATCATGAGTATCAGTTATCAAAAAGAAACAGGTGTGTTTAAACTTGATACGCCGAATACCAGTTATATTCTTGGAATTGTAGATGAAGAAAAATTTGTTGGACATATCTACTATGGAAGAAAATTAGGGAATGATGATTTTAGATATCTTATGCGTACTGGAGAAAATCCTTTTGTGCCGTCAGAAAACGGAAGAGATCGAAATTCATTTCTGGACTCTTTTCCGATGGAATATCCGGGTAGCGGTGTCGGAGATTATCGGGAAGGAGCGATTAAGGTTCGTACGAAGCAAGGGCACGAAGGTGTGTTGCTTTTGTATAAGAGTCATCGGATTTATCCGGGAAAACCGGAACTTACAGGACTTCCAGCTACTTGGGGAACAGCGGCAGAATGTGATACGTTGGAATTGATTTTGGAGGACAAAGTATTAGGACTAGAGGTAACATTAGTTTATACAGCGTTTCATCAATTGGATGCTATTACCAGAAGTGTGAAGGTGAAAAATGCCGGAAAAGAGACGATTTATCTTACTAAGGTAATGTCTGCGGCATTTGATATGGATAATGATAGAGAATTTGAAATGCTTACGATGCATGGTTCCTGGGCGAGAGAAAGAAGACTTCAAAGAAGAACAGTAGGTTATGGAAAGCAAAGCTGTGGTTCCATGCGTGGAGAATCTTCTCATCAGGAGCATCCGTTTTTGGCGTTGTTGGAAAAGGGAGCGAATCAGAAGCAAGGGGCAGTCTACGGACTAAATTTTGTATACTCCGGAAATTTTCTGGCGCAGGTGGAACAGAGCCAGTTTGATAGTATGCGCGTAATGATGGGAATTCATCCGGAAAACTTTTGCTGGGAGTTAAAAATGGCAGACACTTTCCAAACGCCGGAAGTTGTTATGGTATATTCCAATCAGGGAATTGGAAAAATGACAAGAACATATCATGATTTATACCGCAATCATCTGATGCGAGGTGAGTATAAAGATAAGAAACGCCCGATTCTCATTAATAACTGGGAGGCTACTTATTTCGACTTTAATACGGAAAAATTGTTAGACATTGCAAAAGAAGCATCAAAACTTGGAATTGAAATGCTTGTTATGGATGACGGGTGGTTTGGATATCGAAATGATGATAATACCAGCCTAGGGGATTGGGAAGTCAACGAGAGCAAGATTCAGGGTGGACTGAAGCATTTGGTCGAGGAAGTAAATAAAATGGGACTGAAGTTTGGAATCTGGTTCGAACCGGAAATGATTTCTCCGGATTCTAACCTGTTTCGGGAACATCCGGATTGGGCAATTCAGATGCCGAATCGGACACCGAGCCTTGCCAGAAATCAGTTGGTGTTGGATTTGAGCCGTCCGGAAATTGTGAACTATATTTATGAAAAAGTAGCGAAAATTCTAAGAAGCGCTAATATCGAATATGTAAAATGGGACATGAATCGTCAGCTGAGTGATTTGGGAAGTTTTGGATTACCGGCAGAACGTCAGGGAGAGCTGAGCCACCGATATGTACTTGCGGTATATGAGATGCAGGAGAGACTTACGAAGGAGTTCCCTCATGTGTTGCTGGAAAATTGTTCCGGTGGCGGTGCCAGATTTGATGCAGGAATGTTGTATTACAGTCCGCAGATTTGGTGTTCAGATGATACCGATGCCATAGAACGACTGTCCATTCAGGAAGGAACATCTATGATTTATCCGCTATCTGCCATAGGAGCGCATGTATCAGATTGCCCGAATCATACAGTGGGTAGAAAAACACCTTTTGAAACCAGAGGATATGTAGCATTGGCGGGAACGTTTGGATATGAATTGGATGTAACGAAAATCCATCAGGAAGACCATGATATGATACCGACACAGGTGGAAATGTATCATAAATACAATGATTTAGTGCGTGCCGGAGATTATTATAGAATTGCTTCTTATCAGGAAAATCATGAATATGATTGCTATGAAGTAGTGGCAAAGGATAAATCAGAAGTGCTGATTACTTTTATTCAGGTAATGGGGAGAGCAAATTGTCACAGTAGAAGAATTTATCTGGATGGTTTGGATGAGAACCAAAAGTACTATATTGAGGGAGAAGATACTGTTTACCTTGGAAGTACCTTGATGTATGGAGGGTTACAGATAGAGAATCTTTGGGGGGATTTTCGTGGAAAGTTGATTTATTTGAAAGCTAAGGTTGACAAACAAGCGGAAAGTGATTTGAAGTTCTTCCAGAGTTAGAAAAATATTAAGAAAAATTTGAAGATATTTCTATTAAAAATCCGTTATAATGTGATATACTGTACAAGGCAATGTAGTATACATGATTATAGCGGATTTTTGAATAGAAAGGAAAAGATATGTTAGAAATTTTAAAGGCAGCAATCTACGGAATCGTAGAAGGAATTACAGAATGGCTTCCGGTCAGCAGTACCGGACATATGATTTTATTGGAAGAAATTATGCCGATGGATGTATCCAAGGATTTTTGGAACATGTTTTTGGTGGTGGTACAGTTAGGCGCAATTTTAGCAGTAGTACTGTTGTTCTGGAATAAGATTTTTCCTTTTAAGCCGGGAAAAAAAGAATTTGTAGATATGAAAATTATGAATCTTTGGGGAAAAATTTTAGTAGCATGTGTTCCGGCAGCTGTAATTGGTATTTTGTTTGATGACTGGCTGGATGAGCATTTGTATAATTATTGGGTCGTTTCTGTTATGCTGATGTTGGTTGGTCTTGTATTTATTATTGTAGAAAATCACAATAAGGGACAGCGGGCAACTATGAGAAATACGGATGCCATTACTTATAAAGCGGCAGCAATGATTGGGGTATTTCAGTTGGTTGCAGCAGTGCTTCCGGGAACTTCACGTTCCGGGGCAACCATAATCGGAGCATTGATGATTGGAGTGGCTCGTACAGCAGCTGCTGAATTTACTTTTTATTTGGCTATTCCGGTTATGTTTGGAGCAAGCTTTTTGAAACTTGTTAAATTTGGATTTGATTTTACGGGAACGGAATTGGGAATACTATTTACAGGAATGATTGTATCCTTTGTAGTATCTGTCATTGTGATTCGTTTCCTGATGGGATATATCAAAAAGCATGACTTTAAGGTATTCGGATGGTATCGTATTATATTAGGTGCCATTGTATTGCTTTATTTTGGAGTAATACGGTAATGTGGTTTAGAAAGAAGCAGAAAGAGGAAAAGATTATGTATGTAATTGCAGGCTTGGGAAATCCTACTGCCAAGTATGAAAAAACAAGACACAATGTAGGATTTGATGTCATTGACCGGCTGGCAGAGAAATATAATATAAGAGTATCAGATAATAGGCACAAGGCACTTTGTGGAAGTGGTATGGTGGAAGGGCAGAAAGTATTGCTGGTAAAGCCACAGACTTTTATGAACTTAAGCGGTGAGAGCATTGGTGCCATTCTGAATTTTTACAAAGTAGAACCGGAGACAAATCTGATTGTTATTTATGATGATATCAGTCTGGAACCGGGGAAACTGCGTATCCGTAAGAAAGGAAGCGCTGGGGGGCATAATGGAATTAAGAATATTATTGCTCACGTCGGAACACAGGAATTCCAGCGAATTAAGGTTGGCGTTGGAGAAAAGCCTCAGGGTTGGGATTTAGCGGATTATGTGTTAGGCCATTTTTCCAAGGAAGACCGGGAAAAGGTGGAAGATGCTTTTGACAAAGCAGTAGAAGCAGTAGGATATATGGTAAACGGGGAGACAGATAAGGCGATGAATCTGTTTAATTAATACTACGTTTCATGAGGTTGAGGTAGGAAGGATGAAGAGTTTTACAGAGCCTTTATTGGGTTTAAAAGAATATGAAGAATTAAAGAATACACTTTCCAAAGAGAAAGGAATCATACAGGTTTCTGGATGCATTGATGCCCAGAAGCCTCATTTGATTTATAGCTTATCTCAGCAAAAGAAGAAAAGTCTGATTGTGACTTTTAATGAGCAGAAGGCGCGAGATATATATGATAGTTATCGTTTTTTCGACAGACAAGCGGTGTATTATCCGGCTAAGGATGTGTTGTTTTATCAGTCAGATATTCGAGGAAACCTGCTGACTGCGGAACGGTTGCAGGCAGTAAGGGCGTTGTTAGAGCAGGAGCAAGTGACGGTTATTACCACCTTTGATGCGTTGATGGACCGGATGGCGCCTCTTAATAATATGCAAAGTGGAATTTTGACTTATTCTGTTGGGGATTCCATGAATATGGAAGAGATGAAGCAAAAATTGGTGCAAATGGGATATGAGCGCAATTACCAGATTGAAAGTGCCGGACAGTTTGCGGTTCGAGGGGGCATTCTGGATATTTTTCCGTTGACAGAAGATGTGCCTTACCGCATTGAGTTGTGGGGGGATGAGATTGACTCAATTCGAAGCTTTGAGGTAGAGAGTCAGCGTTCTATTGAGAATTTGGAGGAGGTACGGATTTATCCTGCCTGCGAAGTGGTGTTGTCGGAAGAGCAGATTACACGGGGATTGGAAAAAATAGAAGCAGACACCCAGAAACTCTATGAAACATTTCGAAAAGAAATGAAGACGGAGGAAGCACATCGGATTCGCAAAACAGTGGATGCACTGAAGGAAGAAGTAACAGAAATGGGCCGCGTAGGAAGTCTGGACAGCTATTTCAGTTATTTTCTGGAGAAGACAGTATCCTTTCTTGATTATTTTTGCGAAGAAGATGCAATGATATTTTTGGACGAACCGGCACGAATTGCAGAAAAAGGACGCGTGGTGGAACAGGAATTTTCCGAGAGTATGAAGCATCGTCTGGAAAAGGGATATATTCTGCCGGGGCAAATGGAAGCACTGTATTCGGGACAAGAGATTCTGGCGATGTTGGAACATCGTAAATGTGTAGCTGTTACAACTCTTGATATAAAAACAAATGAACTGGAAATAAAATATAGATTTAACATACAGACAAAAACAGTAAATCCATACAATCGTAGCTTTGAACTGTTAATAAAGGATTTACAGCGGTATAAGAAAAATAAGTATCGGGTAATTTTATTGTCTGGTTCTAGAACCCGTGCATCACATTTGGCAGAGGATTTGCAAAATGAAGGATTGAGTTGCTTTTACAGTGAAGATTTTAACCATGAGGTGCAGCCGGGAGAGGTGATGACTGCTTATGGTAAGCTGAAAAAGGGATTTGAGTATCCGGATATTAAGTTTGTAGTGATTTCGGAAAGTGATATTTTCGGTGGAGAAAAGAAGCGGAAGAAGAAACGAAAGATATACGAAGGCGAGAAAATCCAGAGTTTTACCGACTTAAGTGTAGGGGACTATGTGGTACACGAGCGCTATGGTGTGGGAATCTACCGTGGAATCGAAAAGGTAGAGATTCAAAAGACCGTAAAAGATTATATCAAGATTGAATATGATAAGGGAAGTACCTTGTATATCCTGGCTACCCAGTTAGAGGCAATTCAAAAATATGCAGGAGCAGACGCGAAGAAGCCGAAGATAAACCGATTAGACGGACAAGAGTGGAACAAGACAAAGAACCGCGTAAAGGGCGCTGTAAAAGAGATTGCAAAAGAGTTGGTGGAACTGTATGCAATTCGTCAGCAGACCGAAGGTTATCAGTATGGTCCGGACACCGTATGGCAGAAAGAATTTGAGGAAATGTTCCCGTTTGAAGAAACGGAGGACCAGGAACTTGCCATTGAAGCCACGAAGAAAGATATGGAAAGCACCAAGATTATGGATCGCTTGATTTGTGGTGATGTGGGATATGGAAAGACCGAGATAGCCATTCGTGCAGCATTTAAGGCAGTGCAGGAAGGAAAGCAAGTGGTTTACCTTGTGCCTACCACAATTTTAGCACAGCAGCATTACAATAATTTCGTACAGCGTATGAAGGATTTTCCGGTGCGAGTTGATTTGATGTGTCGTTTTTGTACTAGCAGTCAAACAAAGAAGACGGTAGAAGACCTGAAAAAGGGTATGGTTGATATTGTGATTGGAACCCATCGGGTACTTTCTAAAGATGTAGAATTCAAGGATCTGGGGCTTCTCATTATAGATGAAGAGCAGCGTTTTGGTGTTGCCCATAAGGAAAAAATTAAGCAGATGAAGAAAAATGTGGATGTTCTGACCTTAACGGCAACGCCGATTCCGCGAACACTCCATATGAGTTTGATTGGAATCCGAGATATGAGTGTGTTGGAAGAACCACCAATGGACCGTATGCCAATCCAGACGTATGTTATGGAGTTTAATGAAGAGATTGTGCGGGAAGCAATTCACCGGGAATTGGCTAGAAACGGCCAGGTATACTATGTTTTTAACCGGGTAAACCAGATTGCAGAAGTGACTTCCAAAATCGCAGAACTGGTACCGGAGGCAAATGTAGCATTTGCCCACGGACAGATGAAGGAGCGGGAACTGGAAGATATTATGTATCAGTTTATTAACGGAGAGATTGATGTACTGGTATCTACCACAATTATTGAAACAGGATTAGATATTTCCAATGTAAATACCATGATTATCCATGATGCAGATAATCTGGGATTATCCCAGTTGTATCAGCTTCGAGGAAGAGTAGGACGTTCCAATCGTACCGCCTATGCCTTTTTAATGTATAAACAGAACAAGATGTTAAAAGAAGTTGCAGAGAAACGTTTGTCTGCCATCAAAGAATTTACAGAGTTAGGAAGTGGATTCAAGATCGCTATGCGAGATTTAGAAATTCGCGGTGCCGGGAATCTGTTAGGGGCAAAGCAGCATGGGCATATGGAAGCGGTAGGATATGATTTATATTGCAAGATGCTCAATGAAGCAGTGAAGTCTTTGAAGGGAATTGAGACACCGGAACAGTTCGATACCACTATTGAGCTGGATATGGATGCATTTATTCCACCGACTTATATTCCAAATGAATTTCAGAAGTTGGATATTTATAAGCGGATTACGGGAATTGAGAATCAGGAAGAAAGTGAAGAAATGCTGGAAGAACTGATAGACCGTTTTGGAGAACCACCGAAATCCGTGGAAAATCTTTTGACGATTGCACAATTAAAGGCTAAGGCGCATAGTTGCTATTACACTGAAATTAAAGAAAATGGAGATAAAATTAAATTTACATTTTATAATCAGGCAAAGATTAATCCGGCAAATATTGCTCAGATGGCAGAGAAATATGAAGGTGCACTTCAGTTTGTAAGGGATGCCAAGGCACCTTATTTTGAATATGTGAGAGGGCATAATACACGTCAAAAGAACAAAGGGGCATTAGAAGTGGCAGAGCAGGTATTGGAAGATACGCAGGCACTGTTGATAGAAAAGTGAAAAAACTGTTAAATCGACTGAAAAATGTTGATAGCCTCGAAAAAAAGAACTATAATATCTTTTATGTAAAAAAGAAAAGGAAACGTAGGAGGAAACTATGAAGGCAAAAAGATTACTGCCACTACTTATGGCAGCGGTAATGGGAGCATCTGCATTAACAGGATGTGGCAAGATTGATAAAGATGCAACAGGGGCAACACTGAATGGAGAAGAAATTTCCCTTGGATTTATGAATTTTATGGCAAAGTTCCAGCAGGCCGTATACGATGGATATTTAGGATATATGTATGGAACAGCAGATTATTGGTCTCAGGATATGAGTGGTAATGGCACCGATATGGAGACAACCGTAAAAAGTCAGGTGGCAGAGAATATAGAATTGCTGTATCTTTTAGAAGATCATATGACAGATTATGGCGTGGAGATTACAAAGGATGAATTAACCGCTATGGATGAAGCTGCTGAGAAGTTTATGTCAGATAACAGCAAGGATGCGATTGAACAGATTGGAGCAACAAAAGAATATGTGAAAGAAATGCTTCGACTGGATACGATTCAGACAAAAATGCAGGCTGCGATTGAAGCAGAGGTAGATACAGAAGTTTCCGATGAAGAAGCTGCACAGAAGACCTTTAGTTATGTAAGAATCAGCAAGACTTCGACTACAGATGCAGATGGAAATACAGTAGAATATACAGAGGAAGAAAAAGAAGAGTTAAAGAATACTGTGGACGCATATGTAGAAAAAGCAAAGGCAGATTTTGACGGAGCTGCGGCAGAGGCAGGTTATACCGTTTCAACTTATTCTTATGGAACCGATGAGAGCAATTTTGCAGAGGCAGTTATTGCGCAGGCAGACAAAATGCAGGATGGTGAGATTAGCGGATTGCTGGAGGATGATGATAACTACTATGTCATCCGCATGGACAGTACGTTTGATGAAGAAGCAACTGCGAAAAAGAAGGAATCTATTGTAAGTCAGAGAAAAACAGATCATTATACAGAAGTGTGTGATGGATACAAGGAAAACGCAAAATACGAAATAAACGAATCTGAATGGAAAAAAGTAAAGTTTGATGAATTATTTACGATGAAGCAGGAAGAGACGGAGAGCACAGATAGTACAGAGAGTGAATAGAAAGCAAGGGCTTCAGGAATATTGAATGTGGATATTTCTGAAGCCAAAAAACTATTGACATAGTTTAGAGAAATGTTTATAATCCAACACAAGAGTTGTTTTGAGAGGAATTTTTTGGGGAAAGAGTATAAAATGAATGATAAGGGGTATTATTATACCAAAATCAGCGCATACGAGCGTGAGATAGCGGCTTGCAACAGTGCAATCAGCAAGAAGAATCAGCAAGCTAGTGAATTAGCAAGTCTTAAGTCAAAGATTTTCCGTTATTCGGAAGTGTTTGACGAAGTTCAAAGAAACCGTAGAAAAAGTCTGTCCCTAGCGGTTGGGGAATTGTTTTCCAGAAAGAGATATAGTCAAAGAATTGTACAAAGCTTTGAGCAAGGTATGAATGAACTGTTATCCGGTAGTGAACAGAAACGTGTATTTGATGGATTAACAGTTGCCGAAGAAACGGTAGCAGAAAAAATCAGAAGATTAAATAATGAAATCGAAGAATGTTACAGACAGATTTCGGAGTACAACGATAGTATTGCAGAGTGTAGAAGAGAGATTCGTCGTATAGAGGAAAGGGAGCGTGAACATGGCAGATACCGTTATTGATGAAGAATATTTATCCGAGATGGAGAATTGGATTACAAATCAGGGAGAACAATTCGAAACGTTTCTTGGTGAATATATTCAGATACTTTTTCAGACGTCAATGCAAGGAATTGCAGAAGGAAAAACAGCAGAAGCATTAAAAAATTATATAGGAATTGCGTCCACATTAAAGAATCATGTGGGTAGTACATCGGAATTGGCAGTGCAGATGCTGAAAAACTATAAGGCTGACATAGATGAGACAGATAGTTACTTGTATTAAGTAACTAGGAAATGAGGCTAGGAAAGGGGCAAAAATGGATAGAATACGTTTTCAAAGTTTTGTAACGCAAAGTGCTTGGCAGCGAATGCAGGCATTAAAGCAAAAATGGGATGCAACAGATTGTACGCTTCCGACTTCTGCGGAAGGAAAAGGGGAAGCTTTTGAAAAAATTGCACAAGTTGGCGAGGAATATAAACTTTTGCACGAGGCAGTTTCATTTTTATTGGAAAATACCTTGCAGTTCCTGCAAAAAACAGAAGAAGCATTTGTAGGGGAAGATGAAAAAATGGCGGAGAAGATTGGAGGATAGAAAAGGGGATTATGATAAGGGATTTTTCGCAAGAAGCAAAGGAGACATTATACAGTCAAATAGACAAGGTTACACCGGTAGGCGTGATGGAATCTGTAGGAGACTTTTTTGGAGATTTGGGACTTGCATTTCAGTCATGGGCCGGGGAATTGAGTATTAATTCTTACTTGGATAATGTGGAAAAATATCATGAAAAAGTACTGGATAAAAATAATACCACAAAGAAAGAGATTGACAAGATATTTCAGGAGGTTGCGTCAGTAGACAGTAGCTATGCCGGAGAATTCCAGAATGTTTCAGCTATAATGGTACAGTATCGGGAATATATCAATGCAATGTCTGAAATGATTTTACCACAAAATCTTACAAATCCATTGGCAACTGCGCATATATCAATTCAAGATATTCTGAATCGGATGCAGGATGCTGAGGCGGAAGTGTGGATAACTCAGTATTTAAGCGGCGAAGAAGTGGAAATAGAAGATTGGAAAAGAGAGCAGATAGAGGCGTATATAGATCGTCAAGTAAATGCATTGGGAAGAGATGTGACCCAGTTAAATGCAGCAGATGATAAAGCAATGCAAGAGAGAGTTGTTGTATTGTATCAGATGTTAGATCCGGAGGCAGCGCAGAGATTCCGGGAATTGTTTGACTCGTCAGCCACACAAATTGATGATTTTGACAGAAATAATATTATGTATATTGCATACACAGCAGATGAGCCGTACCGGTCATTGTTTTTTGAGTCGCTAGGGACGTATACAATTGGGAGGACGGATTTAGCGGATAAATCTTATTTTACACGAACAGGAAACAAAAAGGACGGAACACCGGCTAATTCTATTAATTTTGGTGCGAGTGATGCCTTTTATCACTGCCCCAAGGGGGCCTATACTACGTTTTTTCATGAATGTGGACATGCCATTGATTATAATATAGATGGGGATACCTATTTTTCTAATGTGTATAAGGATGGTTCTAATTATGATATTATAGCGGGAGATGTATATACGTATATAGAAACGGAGATAGAAAATTATATCAGTACAATGAATTTGTCTGAAACATGCTCAGTGGGAAACATTATTGAAAGTATTAAAAATGGTGGGAATATAGAGAGATTATCGGAAGATGAAGAGGAATTATATGAAATACTTCAAGATGATATGCATAAAAAATTAAATACAATAAGTATTGAAAATCGGTATGAGAATAGTTCGGGCATATGGCTTGGCACACAATACATGGCAGGTATATCAGATGTATATGGAGGAGTTACAAATAATATAATTGTGGGGGAAAGAGGGCATTGGGATAAGGAAGAAAAAGGCTCACATAAGGGGGAGTATACATATTGGTATGATCCGGAAACTGGTGAGAGAACAGGAAATCAGGAAAAAGAATTGTGGGCACATTATTTTAGCTTTGAAATGCTGGGTGATGCAGAGGTAATAAAAGTAATGGATGAGTATTTTCCGAATACAATGCAACAGTATGGTGATATGGCAACAGAGATGACTGAATATTATAGAAAATAGGAGAGTTATGATGACGAAAAGTAGAAAGAGAATACTATTGTGTATTGGTATGGTTATAATGGGGATGTTATTGTATGGTTGTTCTAGAAAAAATGATAAAAAGGGAAAGGAAGAAAAAAACGTGGTGGAGGTACAGGATGTGAAAGATAAGAAAGAAGATAAAGAAGTGAAGCAAAATATAACAAAAGAATATTTAATAGAAAACTATGGAATTTCCGAGGAAGAATTAGAGGGTGTAGATATAAAAAGTTTTCTATGGCGTTATCAAATTACAGAGGATAATATTGATGAGTATGATATACCAAGAAAATTAAAATTTTATAAAGAACATTTTGCAAGTCAGGGGTATATGAATTATGAATATATGTTATATGAAGTAGCAGATGAAGTACTTACAAAAGGAAATGTTAATGATATTATAAAAATTGCATGGTTTGTAAATTCTGGAGATAGTTTGGAATCTGTTGTATTTGATTTTGAAAATACAAGAATTTACGATGGAGCAAGAATTGATTATTTTACTAATGAGGATTTAGTAGGAAACACGGATGATACTATAAAACAGAAAGTGATTCAATTAATTTCAGAATATGATATATATAGTTGGAAAGATTACTATGAGGGTGGAAGTATGGAAGGAACTACTGCATGGTATCATTGGTCATTTGCAGTTGAGTTTTCGGACGGAACGATTTATCGGACAGGAGGAAAAGGTTTAGGGAAAGAAGCCTATCCGGAAAATATGTATGATTTTATCGCAGCATTAAGAGAATGTGAGCCTCAGAATAATACTCCGTAGAAAAATAAATAAACTGCCGAAAGTCTTACTTTTATGCTATAATAAAGCCATAACAAAGGAGAAGGAGGAGGCTTCTATGGCAGTTTATAAGTGTAGTGTATGTGGGTATTTATTTGATGAAGAAAAAGAAGGAAAAAAGTTTGAAACGTTAACAGAATGTCCGGTTTGCCATCAGCCGGTGGAGAAGTTTCAGAAAGTAGAGAACAAAGAGCAGAAGCGGAGCGGGGGAAAGCAGGAAAAAACTCCAAATAAGGAATCCAACAAGGTTAATCTTGCATATCCCGCAGAGTATGCACGTCAGGATGAGTCATGCCGCTATATGAAGGAAATTCATGAAATGGCAGTTTCCGGTCATTCTATTCATGCGGCAATGGGAACGACAAAAAATGTGCCTAGTTGGGATGATATTCTGATTTTGGGAGCGCAGTTGAATCCAATGCCTTTGGATGAAAATGCAAAGGTGACCACAACGGTGGTAATTGGAAAACATGCGAAGCGTCCTATGATTCTGGAAAATCCGGTGTATGTTTCTCATATGTCTTTCGGGGCATTGTCCAGAGAAGTCAAGATTGCGTTGGCAAAAGGAGCAGCTCAGGCAAAAGCAGCTATGTGCTCCGGGGAAGGCGGAATCCTACCGGAAGAAAGGGATGCATCTTATCGCTATATTTTTGAATATGTGCCAAATAAGTATGGTGATACGGATGAGAACTTGCGAAAGGCAGATGCTATTGAAATAAAAATTGGTCAGGGAACCAAGCCTGGAATGGGCGGTCATCTTCCGGGAGAAAAGGTGACAGCAGAGATTGCAGCAGCTCGTAACAAACCAATGGGACAGGATGTTATAAGTCCCTCCAGATTTCCGGGAATCAATACAAAAGAAGATTTGAAAGAACTGGTTACTCAATTGCGTAATCGTTCAGATGGAAGACCAATCGGTATCAAAATTGCAGCAGGACATATTGAACGGGATTTAGAATATTGTGTTTATGCGCAACCAGATTTTATTACCATTGATGGAAGAGGAGGAGCTACAGGCTCTAGCCCTCTTATGATAAGGGATGCTACCAGTGTGCCTACGATATATGCGTTATACAGGGCAAGGAAATACTTAGATGAGGTACATTCCGATATTTCTCTTGTAATGACGGGAGGATTTCGAGTATCATCAGATGTTGCAAAAGCAATTGCTATGGGCGCAGATGCGGTGGCAGTAGCTTCAGGAGCGTTGATAGCAGCGGCATGTCAACAGTATAGAATTTGTGGAAGTGGAATGTGTCCGGTAGGTATCGCTACTCAGGATGAAGAATTGAGGAAACGCTTACATATTGAAACGTCTGCAAAGCGAGTGGCAAATTATCTGAATGTAACACTAGAGGAATTAAGGACATTTGCAAGAATTACGGGACATGAAAATCTCCACGATCTTAGTGTTGCAGACCTTTGCACCACAAGCCGGGAGATTTCAGAGTATACGAATATTCCGCATGTATAAATTATTTATATTCTTCGTAAGTAAATGACATATTTTGAATTAAGAATTCTGTCATATCTTCTGGGAGCTTCTGGGTAAAACACAGAGGCTCCTTTGTAATTGGATGATTGAATTCTAACTTGGCAGAATGAAGTGCCTGACGCTTTAGAATCCGCGTATCCGTTTCTCCCTCTGGCAATGTAGAAAGGTAAGAGGCTTCCTTGGGGTTATATAGACTGTCTCCCACAAGCGGGCACTTCATATATTTCATATGAACTCGAATCTGATGGGTACGTCCTGTTTCCAATTGAAGCGCTACTAAAGCATAGCCGTTTTCTCTACCAAGTACTTGATATTGGGTGATTGCGCGGTCACCATTGATAAAGTCTACCATGCGTTCAATGGTAGAACCTTCCTTGCGACCAATCGGGGCATAAACAATTCCCATATCGGGTAAATATTTATCTTGAACGATAGCAAGGTATTCACGATGAATATCACGTTCTGCTACCATCTGAGAAAGGATGTTTGCGCTGACCATGTGTTTGGCAATAATGGTAAGACCGGAAGTATTTCGATCCAGACGGTTAACACAACGAAACACAAAGGGAATATCCTGGGTGTGATAATGCCATGCAACAGCATTGGCAAGTGTATTTTCATAGTTTCCCATGGAAGGATGAATAGGCATATCTGCCGGTTTGTTTACTACTAATAGGTCTTCATCTTCATAAACAATATCCAGTGGAAGATGAACAGGAATAATCTTTTGCGAGGATTCCGTTTCTTCCATGCATACCTTTAACGTGTCTAGTGGCTGAAGACGATAGTTCATATGCTCCCATACATTATTTACCAGAATACTTTCCGGCATTTTTTTTAAGTCAATGATATTCTGACCGGAAAATCCCTGTTCCTTTAAAAAGCGTTCAATACTATGTCCTGCATCTGCAGAAGTAATTTGATAAGTAAAGGTTCGTTTCATTTTGTCACCCGAATTATTTTATAATATATTAAAAGTAACATACTTCCATCGTAGATTCAAGAAAAACGCTACTATTCTGTATTTATTTCAAATATTTAGGCATGCTTATAGGTATGTGTATAAAAATAAATACGGAATAGCAACACTCTTGTTTGGAAAATGGTTCTTTAGTATAATAGAAGGCATGGAGGCAGGACATGAAGAAAAAATATCAGGCACTGGTTCTTGCCGTAGTAGCAGTTGTGTTAGTTGGAGTGTTGCTTTGGCAGGGAAAAGGTGCATCGAAAACAGATCGTTATGAAGCACAGTTTACAGATGTGTTTGATACGGTAACGAAAATTATTGGTTATGGAGAAAGTCAGGAAGTGTTTACCGAACAGGTAAGTGAGCTGAAGGAACAGTTTGACTATTATAATCAGTTGTACGACATTTATAATGACTATGAAGGTATTAACAATATAAAGACCATTAATGATAATGCAGGGAAACAGCCGGTAAAGGTAGCGCCGGAAATTATAAAATTGTTAAAACTGGGAAAAGAAACCTATGAAAAGACAGGTGGCGAGGTAAATATTGCATACGGAAGTGTGTTGCGTCTATGGCATGATTATCGAGAAGCAGGATTAGAAGATGCCGCTAAGGCAGAACTTCCGCCGATGAAGGAGTTGGAGGAACGGGCGGTACATACAGATATTAATAATCTTATTATTGATGAAGAAGCCTCTACTGTTTATCTGGCGGATCCGGAGATGTCCCTGGATGTAGGAAGTATCGGAAAGGGATATGCAGTGCAGCAGGTAGCGGAATATGCCAGCGAACATGGCATGGAACATCTTTTAATCAGTGCCGGTGGAAATATCTGCGTAGTAGGTACAAAGGAAGATGGGGAAAATTGGCGTGTCGGGGTTCAAAATCCGGATTTGGATAGTGATGAGGAATATGTGCAGAAGGTACAGCTGCAAGATATGTCTATTGTAACCAGTGGAAATTATCAGAGATACTATGAGGTAAAAGGAAAACGTTATTGCCACATTATCGATCAAGATACCATGATGCCGTCAGAGCATATGGCTTCCGTTTCTGTTATTATGAAAGATTCCGGGGAAGCAGATGCGATGTCTACAGCATTATTCAATATGGATTATGAATCAGGAAAGGCATTGGTAGAATCCATGCAAGATGTAGAAGCTATGTGGATATTGAATGATGGAACCATAAAATATTCCAGTGGATTTTCCGATTATCTGGCACAATAACAGGAGCATAAGGATGAAGAAAAATGACGTGATAATGATAGGAATTATTGTAGTGATTGCGTTGACAACCTGGGTGGGAGTGAATCTCTATGGTGAGCAGAATACCAAAGATGCTCTGGCAGTAGTGACAGTAAATGGAGAGGTGTATGGAAGTTATCCTCTGTCAGAGGACCGAGAGGTAAAGATAGAAGCAGAAAGTGGTGGATATAATCTGCTGATTATCGAAGATGGAGCAGCGAGTATAGAAGAAGCTTCTTGTCCGGATAAAATCTGTGTAAATCATAAGCCGGTAGATAAAACGGGAGAAACATTGGTTTGCCTGCCTAATAAAGTGGTGGTCGAGATACAAAATGGAGAAGAAGCAGATGTGGATGCATCCACTAATTAACAGTTAGAAGGGAAAACTTATGACAAAAAAAGTAGCGTATATGGGAATGCTGGTAGCCCTGGCATTTATATTTTCTTATATTGAGTCGTTGATTCCGATTACTGTGGGAATTCCGGGAATTAAATTAGGATTGGCAAATATGGTAATTATTGTGACGTTATTTACCATGGGAACAGGCCCGGCATTTGTTTTATCATTGGTTCGTATCGTGCTTACCGGATTTACGTTTGGAAATCTGGCAATGATGATGTACAGTCTGGGAGGCGGTATGCTAAGCCTGCTGATAATGGTAATTGCCCGAAAGCTGAAGTTGTTTTCTGTTACAGGTGTCAGTGTTTTAGGTGCAGTGTTCCATAATATAGGGCAGATTTTAGTGGCTGCCATAGTGGTAGAAAATAGCAGCCTTTTTTATTATCTTCCGGTACTTCTTGTTTCCGGTGTTTTTTTCGGGGGTGTGATTGGAATGGTAGGAGCTATTCTGATAAAACGATTGTCCGGGTTTATTCATAGGCAGATATAAAATAATGCTAAGAAAACATTAAGAGATTGCCCAGAAAGTGTTAAAGAAATTCCAGTTGGATTGACGGTAAAATAAATAGTTGATATGCTCAAGAAGGCACAAAAAGGAGTTCCCTGTATGGAGCTCCTTTTTCTATGGAAAGAGTAGCAGAAGGGGTAACTAATACAGGAAGGAAGAAAAAGATTTATGGAAACGACACACATACTGGAATTGTTAGGAGGACTTGCTCTGTTTTTGTATGGAATGCAGATGATGAGTCAGGGATTAGAGGCAGCGGCCGGAAACAGAATGAAGCAGATTCTGGAAAAACTTACGGCTAATCGGTTCTTAGGTGTGGCAGTAGGCGCGGGAATTACAGCGATTATCCAGTCTTCATCGGCTACCACGGTTATGGTAGTAGGATTTGTAAATTCCGGCATGATGACGTTGCAGCAGGCAGTCTGGATTATTATGGGGGCCAATATCGGTACTACTATAACCGGACAGTTGATAGCACTGGATGTAGGGGCTATCGCACCGTTATTTGCTTTTATTGGTGTGGCAATGATTATGTTTTTGAAAAAACAGAAATATACTCATTTTGGACAGATTCTGGCGGGACTTGGGGTATTGTTTATCGGAATGGGAATGATGAGCGGTTCCATGGAGCCGTTGCAGCAGTCAGAAACATTTATTGATTTAATGACCACATTTTCTAATCCGGCATTGGGAATTTTGGCGGGAGCTGTATTTACAGCAGTCATCCAGTCATCTTCTGCGTCAGTGGGAATTTTACAGGCACTTGCAGTTAGTGGGCTGATTGGACTTGACGGTGCAGTGTATGTGTTGTTTGGACAAAATATTGGAACTTGTATTACGGCGGTTCTGGCATCTATTGGAACCAGTAGAAATGCAAAGCGTACCACATTGATACATTTAATGTTTAATGTGATAGGAACGGTAATCTTTACCGTATTGTGTATGGTAACACCATTGGTTTCCTTTATGGAATCACTTACATCTAATCCAGCGGCACAAATTGCAAATGTACATACACTATTTAATATTGTTACAACGTTGCTTTTACTTCCGGCAGGAACTGGGCTGGCAGCGTTGGCAAAAAAGATTCTTCCGGAGCGCCCGGAGGAGAGAAACAAAGAGCAGCATCTAAAATACTTGCACCCCCTTGGAAAATCTGCAGAGCGTACCATAGGTGTGGCAGCTATTTATATGAATCAGCTGGAGCAAGAGGTGTTCCGTATGTTGGAGATGGCTAAGGAAAACGTAGACAAGGCATTTTGGGCATTTCGGATAGGGGATTCTGAACAATTAGCTGTGATAGTGGAAACAGAGGAATACATTGATTATTTAAACAAGGAAATATCGCACTATATTTCCAGAACTATTGTAAATGAAGCAAATGCAGAAGAGACTTACAATGCCAGTCAGTATTTTAAAATGATTGGAAATATTGAGCGAATAGGAGATCATGCATTAAACATTGCAGAATATACAGAAATACTGCAGGAACATCATATTGCTTTTTCACAAAAGGCGCAGGAGGAAATGGAACGAATGGAACAGGTTTTACGAGTGTTGTTTGAAACCTTGGAAAATGAGAAACGGGGAACTTCTGAATGGATGATGCGTATTGCACAGCTGGAGCAAAGTATGGATGACATGACAATTCAGTATCGGGAACAGCATATGGAACGTATGCGTTTGGGAGAGTGCTCCGAGGAAGCCTGCATTATTTATTCAGAAATGCTGACGGATTTTGAACGAATTGGAGACCATGCATTGAATATTGCACAGGAGATGGAAAAGATTGTAACAGAATAGTATCATTTTGTTCGCCCTTGAGACGTAGGTCTTAAGGGCGAATTTGGCTTACTTATTGCTGTATTTCCTAAAATATATTTCTGATTGTTCTTTGCTAAGTTCAAAGCGTCTCTGTAATTTATCGAGGATGCGTTCTTCTGGAATGCTTTCTTCCAGATTGTCTAAAATAAATGCTTTGATTCCTTGCTCCAAACCTTGTTCCAGACCTTGCTCCAGACCTTGCTCCAGACCTTGTTCCAGACCTTGCTCCAGACCTTGCTCCAGACCTTGCTCCAATCCCTCTTTCCGCCCTTCTTCTAATCCCTTTTTCCGCCCTTCTTCTAATCCTTGTTTCCAACCTTCCTCTCGTCCTTCTTTTGAGTATACCTGACGCATAGATTCTTTAATCAACTGCATTTCTCGTTCCTCATCATATTCGAAAATACTCATCTGAATCGCCTCCGCTTTATACTTAAGCAAGAAATCCCTTAAAATTCCTTGTTTAATACATTCATTTACCGCATGTTCTACTGCAGTCTGGATATTCATAGTAGCCGCATATTCCCGCACTTTAGTTACATAAATCATATATTCTTGCAAAGTGTTGCATCTTTCTAAGATTTCTTTATTTTTTCCAAGATTGATATTTAACATTAATACTTTTAACTCTATTTCCGGTTCCGCTACCTTCTTTTCGAATGCATCTGAAAGTTTCAGTATCTGACGTTCTGGCTGTTCTTCTGTTCCATTATAAAATACCACAAATCTTGGTGTTGGTATCTGAACCAGTGATATGCCATACAAGGAACGGTCTGTGGTCATTTTCTCTAAAAGTCTCGCAATATAGAGTAAGTCCCTAAGAGGCATATTTGGATTGTAAGTAGATTGATGCTCGTAAAGATTCAATTCCACGTCAAACACAAAGGATATATCATTTTTCATATTCATATAAATAGCATTTTCCAATGTATTTACTTCTAAATCTTCAGGATTATCGTAATCTGTTCCGTTTACCGCATTATACAGACTTAATTATTGTCCTCCTTGATATTGCAGGAGGCTCTTACAGAATCTCCTGCTTTTGATGTTTGATACGAGTAAAAGCACGGATTTTCTGATGAAAGAATCTTTAGAAAAAATAGATGGCATTACGCCCAGAATCTTAGAAAATATGCTTTTGCACACATTTTAACATGTTGCTTCTTTTTTCACAACTATTAAATTAGGAAAAGGAAAAAACTGCCATAAAATATACATTGACGAATGCCGGAGACTTCCCTTATAATGCAGATGAATTAAAATTGCATTTAAGTGGAGGTAATGATGATGGCACTTTCATTTATGTTCTGTATGGATATTCTGGGAACGATAGCATTTGCAATATCCGGTGCTATGGTTGCCATTAAAAAAGAAATGGATATTTTTGGGGTAAACATTCTGGCAATTATTACAGCTGTCGGTGGAGGCATGCTGCGGGATGTTTTGATTGGGGATGTTCCGCCGGAAATGTTTCAAAATCCTATTTATACATTGGTAGCGGTTATTATTGCAAATAGCGTATTTGTTTATGCTTATTGGAATAAAAAGAATGTCAAGAGTAGTTATGTGAATTTATACGAGAAGACGTTGTTTCTATTTGATACGTTAGGTTTGGCTGTATTTACTGTAGATGGTGTAAATGCCGGAATGCATTCTGAGTTTGATTCTAATATGTTTCTTGTGGTCTTTCTTGGCGTGATTACAGGAGTAGGCGGCGGTGTGTTGCGCGATACGATGGCAAATGAATTGCCGTATATTTTTGTAAAACACATTTATGCCTGTGCTTCTATTTTAGGTGCTGTTGTTACTGTATACTGTTGGAAATACCTGGGAGAGAATCCGGCCATATTTGCAGGTTTCTTTGTTATTATTGTAATTCGTTTGTTGGCAGCTCATTATAAGTGGGATTTGCCGAGGGTCGTGAAAAAATAGTTATGGATAACAGGAATAGCAGAAGGATAAAATTTTCTTTTTTTCATAAGTACAACAGATGCTTGGTTTATTTGACGATTCTTTATTTTAAGAAAACTTATGAGTTCTTTCGGAGAACTATTGAGAGAAATATCTGGAAAGCTCTTTAGAAGAGAAGAAATTTCAGAAATGGAAAGATTTAAAGAGCGCAGAAAAAGAATCAGTTTTATCCGTTCCAGTATGAGGCAACAGCAGCGTTAGACAATATTTGTAAAAAAAAATAAAATATAAAACTTTTTTCCAATTTTCTGTGTCTTGGTTGTATAATGGAGGTAATTGGCATGAAGAAAAAAAGTTTTATACAATGGTTTATCTGTCTTATACGACGGGATATGGAAGAATACGAGGAAGACATAGGTGCTAAAAAAAGTATTTATAATGTTGTACAGCAAGAAACTTTAAACAAAAAGAAGAAAAGGTGGAGATGAGAGAATGAATTATACGCAAGCAGTACAACTTGCTAAAGAAGGCAAGGAAGAAGGATTTAATTTTTTATATGAAGATACTTACAAAAGTAAATATTATCTTGCATTGAAATATATGCAGAACGAAGAGGCAGCCAAGGATGTGTTGCAAGATGCATATATCAGGGCATTTTCAAAATTGGATATGCTGGATAATCCGGAAGCGTTTTCGGGGTGGCTTGGAATCATAGTGGCGAATACAGCGAAAAATGCGTTGCAGAAGAAGAAACCGATGTTGTTTTCTGATATTATGACAGACGAAGAAAATGAAAGTCTTGAATATCAAATAGAGGATGAAAATACACAAAGTCAGCCAGAAATTGCATATACCAGACAGGAAACACAAGAGCTTGTGCAAGAACTGATAAGTTCATTATCAGAAGAGCAGAGAATGTGTATTTTGATGTTCCATATAGAGGGAGAAAGCATCAGTGAAATAGCCGAGGCTCTGAACTGTTCCGAAAATACAGTAAAATCCAGACTGAATTATGGAAGAAAGAACCTTAAGGCGAAAGCAGAAGAATTACAGAAAAAGGGATACAAGCTATACAGCATTGCACCAACTCCATTGCTTGTATATTTGCTTATGTCAGAAAAGCAATCTATGGCAGCAGAAGGTGCGTTGGAGTTTGCAAACGATATAATAGCGAAAAATGTTGCCCAAGCGGTAAATGCTTCTAGTAGTGCGGGAATGTCAGCTGGAGCCGGAAATGCAGCAAAAGCAGGTATAGGGACAGCGACGAAAGCAGCAAAAAGTGGATTTATTCATACTGTAGCAGGAAAAATTACAGCGGCAGCAATTGGAATTTGTATCACAGGAGGAGCTGTAGCAGTAGGAGTATCACTTTGGAATTCTGGGGAAGAAACAGCAGAAGTTGTAAATGAACAGGAAGAAGATGATGTATCTACAGAGGAAGTAGTAGAAGAAGTAGAAAGGCAAGAACGTGAGGAGCAGCAAGAAAATGTAGAACCACAAGAAGAAATTTCTCAGGACGAAGAAGATACATTGTCATTTGAAGATTTAAAATATTTTTCATTTAGTTTTTCGAGTGGTGCCGGTGCATGGGGAACTGGTATGGATATTTATGCTGATGGAAGTTTTTCGGGAGGATATCATGATAGTAATATGGGAGAAACAGGAGAAGACCATCCATATGGAACGATAAACATCAGTAATTTTTCTGGGCAGTTTGCACAACCTGTGAAGGTAAATGAGTATACATATTCAATGCGAATTCGTGAATTGAGTTATGATGAAGAAGTAGGAAAAGAAGAAATTGAGGATGGTGTTTTGTACCATTATGAGGAAGCTTATGGCGTGGAGGGGGTAGAGGAGTTTTTGATTTATTTGCCAGGAACCTCACTTGATAAACTTCCGGAAGAAGTTAAGAAATGGCTAAATGGTAATGCTGTCTTGAAGAATAGTGATACAGAAATTTCATTTTATGTGTTGTATGATGAAAAAGAACAATATGTTTTTTCAAGTTACAATATTATTGATAGAATAAACAGAGATATAGAGTCTGCGGAAGAAAGGGCTTCTGATTTAGAAACTTCTATTGCGCAGGATGCACTTACACAAGCAGATTATAATGAAAAGACATTGCAGTTGTATGAATTGTGGGATGCTAAGTTAAACGATGTATGGAGTGTTTTGAAACAGACGTTGGATACAGAGACAATGAGTAAACTTACTGTAGAACAACGTGAGTGGGTCGCAATGAAAGAAGAGATGGTTAGTGAAGCAGGCGCTGAGTATGAAGGTGGATCTATGAAACCGATGGTTATGAATGAGAAGGCTGCAGAGCTGACCAGAGACAGAGTTTATGAGTTAATGAAATTGCTTGATTAGAAAAAGAAAAGGGCATCACAAATAGATTATGATATCTGTTTGTGATGCCCTTTCTTACTTAAATTCTATAATATCATTCGGAGTACAATCTAATATTTCGCATAACTTTCCTAATGTATTTACCGTGATGTTTTTATTCTTTTTTAAACTATCCAGTGTTTTGTTATCGATACCGGATTTCAATAATTTGTATTGAGAAATATTTTTAGCTTCCATGGTTTTCCATAAGGGATCAAAAGTGATAATGTCAACCAACTCCTTATACTTATATAACAAGTTTATTATATGTGTGTTGTGAAAAAATAAACATTGTGGAGATAATCACAATATGCTATGATTTAATGGAAAAATAAGGTGTATAAAAATTTTTCAAAAAAATTTTAATTTTTTAAAACTTTTTTAAAACTCACCATGTCATAGGGGTACAAAACAAAAAAATTAATATCCAAGGAGGAAAAAGAGAATGAAAAAAATGGTTAAAATGTTAGGTTTAGTTATGGGAATGTCATTGATGTTATGTGCATGTGGCAATTCAGAAGGAGAGGTTGCAAAAACAGAAAAGGATACCCCGAAGGCAGAAAAAGAGACTGAAAATAAGGGACAAGTTCCGTTAAGCGAATTTTTAAGGAATGAGGAACCTGTGATTTTCTATAAGGTGAAAGCTATAGATAAAGAAGAACAACCGGATTTATATATTTTTAAAGATGGGAAAGTGACAGAAATAGAAGGTAAGTATGTGGATAGAACATTTGGAGAATTATCTAACATGTCAGATGAAGAAATACTGGAAGTCGCCGAAGAGGCAAAAAAAAGTTATAGAGAGAAAAGAATAAGACTGTTTGAGGAACAATGGGCTCACGATATAGAACTGTTGGAACAGGGAAAATATGCACCAAGAGTTAGTGAAGAAGAAGCAATTGAACAGAAGAGACCATGGTCTGAAAGTGATGAAGTATTTTTGGGAGTTACGGATGAAGATGCGAAGAGGGGATTGGAGATATTGAAGGAATGGCAACCAAAAGGTCCAGTTGAAAATACATATGCTTTAAATGTTATTACAGATTCATCTGGAAATTCTGCAGTATCGGAGAAGTTAATAATAGTTGGAGAAGGGGAAGGCTCAGGGGTTAGTACATATAGTGAATCTGATATGCTATATTCGTTAGAAATATCAGAAGAACCTTCTGTTTATTGTGAACGTATATCGTTGGAAAATAAGTCTTTTGGTTTAGTATATGATTCCTTTTATTCCGGATGGAAATGCGGTAAAAAAACTGTTTTTGTAACTCGTGTAGAATCTGAAGTAAATGGTATTTGTTTAGATACACCAAAGTCAAAGGGTGTCGAAGTGGATAAGAACAATTCTGAGCTAGAGGAGAAGTTAAAGAAGGAAGTTTGTGAAGAAATAAATAATAAATAGAATAGGTATCTTGATTTTGAGAATGAAGTATGAAGCCAATCGGCGTGTCAATATTGCGAAAGAGTCACAGAGAACTACAGAGAAAGCAGCGCAAGATTATTATAAATACAAATTGTAAAAAAACTGCTGATGAAATTTGTTCAAAATTTGTTCGAGTTTAAAAACATTGTTTTATTTTGAGAAAAATTGCTGTAGAATAAAGCCATAAGGATTCTATGTGGTATCTAAAATGAATCAGGATTAGGATAAAGGAGGAAGCAATTGATGAAGAAGAGAAGTGTTTTCGCAATGGTAACAGCGATTGCTGTAGCTGGAATGACATTTAGCCAGTCGTTTCCGAGCTTAGCAGCAGAAGAAACTACAAGCGAAAAAGAAACGACTTATATTGAAAACGATGAGACAGGGATACCGGATAAGGTGTTGTATGATAAATTGTTGAGTCAGTCTGACAAAAACGGTGATGGGCGTCTGAGTGTGGCAGAAGCAGAGGCACAAATGTGGGTGATGACTGGAATAGCTCCTGAATGGGAATGGGGAGGAGAAAGACCTGAAGAGAAACGTATTAAAAGTTTAAAGGGAATTGAGTATTTTAAGAATCTTAATATGATTTCGCTGATTGACCATTCAATAACAGATATTACACCATTAAGCGGGTTGACAAATCTAACAAGTTTATGTTTGTATCATAATAAAATAACAGATATTACACCATTAAGTGGGTTAACGAATTTAGCATCTTTAAGTTTGGGAAGAAATGAAATAACAGATATTACAGTGCTAAGCGGAATGACGAATTTGACATCTTTAAGCTTGGATAGTAATAATATCGAAGACATTACAGCAATAGAAGGGTTAACGATTTTAACCTCTTTGGAATTAGGAAAAAATAGAATAACAGATATTACAGCACTAAGTGGATTAACAAATATAACTGCTTTAGAATTAGAAGAAAATGAAATAACAGATATTACACCGTTAAGTGGGATGAAAAATTTAAAGCATTTATACTTAGATAGCAATAAAATAACGGATATTTCTCCGGTGAAAGGTGCTACAAACTTAGAAACATTATCCTTAAGTGATAACGCACAAATAGATATTGCACAATTAAAGGATTTCATGAGTGTAAAATATTTATATTTGAATAATAATAGAATAACAGATATTACACCACTAAGTGGATTAACAAATCTAGAACTCTTAGGGTTAGAAAATAATGAAATAACAGATATTACACCAGTGAAAGGACTTTCTATATTAAGGGTGTTACAGGTGGCAAATAACAATCTTACATCCTTACCGGATTTGACTGGATTGCCACTTAGCGTGCGGTTGGGCAAAATCCCTATATTTACCAGTTTTTCCGGAAATAAGATTACAGTTACTGAAGCAAGGACGAAACTTCCGTCTTCACTTTTGAATGATGAAGATGAGGGGGAAGAGTGGTTTAATAATCAAGGATTTTTAGCAGATTCCGGTGCAGGTCGTGTTGTACCATATTATAGCCTTACATCAAATGGTGGTACATGGAATGGAAATCAATATACAATGGCAGATGGAACGGTAGCAACAGACGCATTTTTCTTTGATGGTTCTAATACTTATTATTTACAAGCAGATGGAAGCCCAATGCGCGATACCCTTACCTATCATCCGGACGGAGAACACATTATTTATCTGGACTCTAACGGACATGAGGTATTCAATTCATTCCAATACTGTCCGAGCGTAGGATATACTTGCTATTTTGATTCTAACGGGTATCTCTATAAAGACCAGATTACCTTTGTGGGAGACAAGACCTATTATTTGAATCTGAATGGAAAACTAGAGAATGAAGGATGGTTCCAATTTGGTAATGGTATGGATTATGGATATGCCAACTGGGATGGAACTTTAAATACCTGTGGATTTTCCTATGACCCATGGGGAAGAGTGGTATTCTATCATTGGAATGGAATGGTAGCACGTGGACTTATCACAGACGGTCAGTGGTATTATCTTATGGATGAGACAGATGGTCATTATGTGGGTAGTTTTCCGGTGAACTAAAAGGAGAGAACACAAGATGAAACGAAAATTATTGACAATCATGCTAAGCGTTGCATTACTATTTACAGGAACAACCATTCCAACACACGCAGCAGAAGGTGGAAGAACCGTTCCCCACTATAACCTTACAAAAGTAGGCGGGAACTGGGACGGAACCCATTACACACTGCCAGACGGAACCTTAGTAACAGATGCCTTCTTCTTCGACGGAGCATATACCTACTACCTGCAGGCAGACGGAACTCCGATGAAGGATAAACTCACTTACCATCCGGACGGAGAACACATCATCTATCTGGATTCTTACGGACATGAAGTATTCACGAACTTTCAGTATTGTCCGAGTGTAGGATATACCTGTTACTTTGATTCCAACGGATATCTTTACAAAGACCAGATTACCTTCGTAGGAGATAACGTATATTATTTAAACGCCAACGGGGCAATGGAGCAGAACGGCTGGTTTCAGTTTGCAAACGGTGCAGACTACGGTTACGCCAACTGGAACGGCACACTCATGAATAACGGATTCTCCTATGACCCATGGGGAAGAATTGTGTTCTATCACTGGAACGGAATGGTAGCCAGAGGACTTATCACAGACGGAGTAACTTATTACAGTATGGACACAACTGATGGACACCTGACAGGTTCCTTCATTATGCCAACAACTCCGACCCCAACGCCTACTCAGCCAACTCACAACCATCAGTGGCAACCACACTATACAACAAGAGTTATACAGGAAGCCTATGACGAAACCGTAACGAAGACCGTGACGGTGGGGGAAGAACATATCTTCTCAAATGAAGATAACACAGATTTGACCGCTATGTGTAGAAACGACCCAGACGGTTATGCTGCAGGGAGAACCCTCACTGAATGGTTAGCATATGAAGGAATTGACTGTGGTGTACACAACGGCGTCGTACCCGTAGAAAAACAGGTTACAGAAACCGTACATCACCCAGCAGTCACGGAACAGTACATCGACTACTACTTCTGTGCGGATGACAGTTGCGGAGAACGTCACACTCCTGCAGAACTGGGAAAACCAGACAAATAAGAAGAACGGACAGTGAGCCTGCGGACTTGCTGTCCAATTTCTTTCAAGTATCTAAGATTATCAGCACAACGGCTACCGCCGTTCGGGCGGATACAAGAAGAAATCAATAACACAAATAGGTAATTGCGAAACAAGTTCGCAATCCTGATTGAATACAAGGATAGAATCCTGCAATGCAGGATTCTTGGTATGAAAAGTGGATACCAGGTATTTTTTGGCACACGAAATAAATCCCATGGATTTATGGAATTGGTAAGCCCTATGCGATGAGAGGTTTCAAACTTCTAAGATACTGGTGTTTATGTATTTTATCAGCAACCATCACAGTAACAAGCTGGGTAATACCGGCGAGAAGAAGATCTGCATGGAGCGTTTTCTCATTTTGAGTTTTACGTCCGGCAATACAGAAACTATCTTTAAAGTGATTGATAGATTTCTCTACATTGACTCGGATTTTGTAAGTTTCATCCCATTCGGCGGAACCGCGTTCGACACCCGGATACGCGCGGAGGTTTTTCTCCGGATAGATGTAGATCATTCGTCCGCAGGAAGAAGTTGTACAGGGGTTATCGCAGTGGCAGACGCGACGTTTGGATTTATCTGCCGGATTGTATTCCCATTTCATTTTGGGGCATACAAACTTCATGGTTGGAATCTTGCTTTTTAAATGAGATTTACTTCCTTCTCTTTTCATTGGGAGTGAAGGATCGTGAGGGCAACAGGGAATGCCGTTCTCGTTGAATGTGCAGCCGTTTTCTTCCATGGAGAGTTTTACTCTAAGGGGAATGAAAGCTTTTTGAAATCCGATTTCTTCAAAAAGAGATTTGTAGATTTCAATCGTATCAAAGGCTGCATCGCCCAGAAAAGTCTTTGGTTCAATAAGCGGATGTTTCTGGAAGAAATCAATCAAAACAGGAAGTAATGCTTTTGAGTCAGCGAGCGACTTATCCTCGTCCGGAGAATCCGATTTTTTCTCCACAACGATATCAGGATGAGTATTCAGGAAGTCTTTGTTATAGAAAGTGATGTCACGAACGATACCAAGTCCATTTGTAATAATGCCAAACTTATAGGCGTAACAGAAATGCCCATTGATGTACATTTGCTGGATAGCCTGATTAGAGGCAGCATGGGAAGGCATGGAACCATAAGCAGCCTTATAAGGGTCGTAAGAATCATCAAGGTTATGAGATTTTTTAAAGGCTTTCAGCTGTTTGATAATACGGTTAGCGTATTTGGGATTATTTTCAGTGACCCAGGCCTCTATACCGGAGGTATCGAAGATGGTCATGGATGCAAGAGCAGAATCCAGCTTTTGGCATATCGGTTCAGTCAGATCAACCATGTGATCGAACATTGATTGTAAGTCCGAAAGAAAATCCTGTTTGAAACGAGTGAATTTTGAGGCATCTGGAACCACATCAAATCCACAGAAATCACGCAATTCCTGAGAGTACTTGAGAAAGACAATCAAAAGCATATCAGTCGGGATTGAGAAGATACGCTGGATCAGAAGAGCTTTCAGCATAGGATAAAGCTGATGTTTACGAGGTCTTCCGGTACGAGCGTGAAAATGAGACACAAAAGAAACAGGAACAATTTCATCAAGGTTAATGGCTTCATCAAGAAGTATTAGAAACTGATATTTGTCATTGTCAAATTTATTTTGACAATCTTCAAAAACTTCTGCCAAAGTGAGCTGCTTATGTGTTATCATATGAGTATATCTCCTTTCAGGTGGATGGTTGATTAGTTTCTCGACAATTCTATTTTACCATAAACCTTGAGGAGATATTTTATTTTGGCAACAAAAAATGCTGTATTTATGCGGCTTTTGGCGTTTCGCAAACGCCTAAATAACACAAAATAGAAAAGGAGAGAACATATGAAGCGAAAATTATTAACGATGATGCTAAGTATCACGTTGCTATTTACAGGGATAACAACCCCAGCGCACGCTGCCGAAGGCGGCAGAACAGTCCCGCACTACGACATTACAAAAGTAGGTGGGGACTGGGACGGAACCCATTACACACTGCCAGACGGAACCTTAGTAACAGACGCCTTCTTCTTCGACGGAGCATATACCTACTATCTGCAGGCAGACGGAACCCCGATGAAGGATAAACTTACTTACCATCCGGACGGAGAGCATATCATCTATCTGGATTCTTACGGACATGAAGTATTCACGAACTTTCAGTATTGTCCAAGTGTAGGTTACACCTGTTACTTTGATTCCAACGGATATCTCTACAAAGACCAGATTACCTTTGTGGGGGATAAGGTGTATTACCTGAATGCCAATGGAAAAATGGAAAACGAAGGATGGTTCCAGTTTGCCAATGGAACAGACTACGGATATGCCAACTGGGATGGAAGTCTTATGAATAACGGATTCTCCTATGACCCATGGGGAAGAATTGTGTTCTATCATTGGAATGGGATGGTAGCCAGAGGACTTATCACAGACGGAGTAACTTATTACAGTATGGACACAACCGACGGACACCTGATAGGTTCCTTCATTATGCCAACAACCCCAACCCCAACGCCCACACAGCCAACCCACAATCATCAGTGGCAACCGCACTATGCGACAAGAGTCGTACAGGAAGCCTATGACGAAGAAGTAACACACACCGTGCAACGTGACTACGACCATCTATTCGCAAACTGGGACCCATCCTTTGACTTGACACAGGCTTGGATGGACGAACCAGAAGGTGTAGCAGCGGGTCGCGATTTCATGGGTTGGATGCAATATCACGGATACCCAACGGCATGCTTCACACAAACAGTGACAAAAAACGAAGAAGTCACAGAAACCGTTCATCATCCAGCCGTTACGGAACAGTACATCGACTACTACTTCTGCGCGGACAACAGTTGTGGAGAACGTCACACGCCTGCAGAACTGGGAAAACCAGACAAATAAGAAGAACGGACAGTGAGCCTGCGGACTTGCTGTCCAATTTTTTGTATCACTTTTGTTATGTGTGTTGCGAAAAAATAAATATTGTGGAGATAGTCACAATATGCTATGATTTAATGGAAAAATAAGGTGTATAATAAAATTTTCAAAAAAATTTTAAGTTTTTAAAACTTTTTAAAAACTTACATTGTCATAGAGGTACAAAACAAAAAAATAATATCCAAGGAGGAACAAAAAATGTCATATTGTATGAAATGTGGAAAAGAACTGAAAGAAGGAGAAGCCTGCAACTGTCAGGCAGTTACAGGAGCAGAACAGAATGTTATGGAGCAAAGGAAGAAAACGAAATTATTGGTTATAATTGGCGCGGCTATTATGTTTATTGCCAGTTTCATGCCATTCTATAGCGTTCGTTCCCAGAGCATTTCGTATGTAAATGGTATGGGAGACGGCGTAGGAGATGGAATTCTTATAATTATATTGGCTATTGCCGCAGTTGTGTTGGCGGTTACGAATTTACAGAAGTTTGGTCTAATACCGGCGGTTCTTGGTGTGGGGATAACTGTTTTTGATATGTCCCAGGTAAAAAATGTGGCTCATGGAATAGGAAGTTTTGGTGCAGGACCATATCTGATAATTGTTGGAGCCATTATTGCCGGCATAGGCAGTGTACTTGCTATTATGTGGAAAATAGGGAGAGTTAAGCGGTAGGGAGAAGTATGATGGAGAGACGCATTTTGTTATGGAAAAATGAAGGTACAAAGTAAAAAGGACTTGATTTATCAAACCTTTGCTAATACAATCAAAACAGAGAGAAATTGGAAGAGAATTCCAGATAGTCAGAAAAATAAAAGGCAGAAGGGAGCATCCTTATGAAACGAAAATTATTAACAATAATATTAAGCATCACACTGCTATTCACAGGAATGACAACCCCAACACACGCAGCAGAAGGTGGCAGAACCGTTCCCCACTATAACCTTACAAAAGTGGGCGGGAACTGGGACGGAACCCATTACACATTGCAAGACGGAACCTTAGTAACAGATGCCTTCTTCTTCGACGGAGCATATACCTACTATCTGCAGGCAGACGGAACCCCGATGAAGGATAAACTTACTTACCATCCGGACGGAGAGCATATCATCTATCTGGATTCTTACGGACATGAAGTATTCACGAACTTTCAGTATTGTCCAAGTGTAGGATACACCTGTTACTTTGATTCCAACGGATATCTCTACAAAGACCAGATTACCTTCGTCGGGGATAACGTATACTATCTAAACGCCAACGGGGCAATGGAGCAAAACGGCTGGTTTCAGTTTGCAAATGGTGCAGATTACGGTTACGCCAACTGGAACGGCACACTCATGAACAACGGATTCTCATACGACCCATGGGGAAGAGTTGTATTCTATCACTGGAACGGAATGGTAGCCAGAGGACTCATCACAGACGGAGTAAACTATTACAGCATGGATACGACAGACGGGCATTTAATAGGTTCCTTCCCCGTATCAACAAATTCAACTCCAACGCCGGCTCAGCCGACACCACCATCAGCATGCGTACACAACGTAATAGCACACTGGGCGACAAGAGTATTACAGGAAGCGTGGACAGAAACCGTAACAAAAACAGTGACAGAATACGAAGACCATGTAATAGACGATGATGACCCTTCTCGTGACTTAACGATAGAGTGGCAAATGAAAAGACCTGACTTGCCGAACATCATGGAATACATCATATACCTAACTGAAACAACGGGTTATCAAGGGAATTTTCATCATATTCAAATTCCTGTTACAAAAACAGTAACGGAAATCATACAACACGATGCAATAACAGAAGAATATATTGACTACTATTACTGTCTGGATTGTGGTGAAATAATAGAACCATAAAGGTATATTTCCCAAAAAGGTGCACACAACGATACGGCTTTGGTCGAAAAACAAGTTACTGAAATTGTGCATAATGATGCAATGACCGAAGAGTACATCGACTATTATTAGTGTGTAGACAACAGCTGTAGTATGAAATATAAAAAGAAACTTAGTAAATTCAAGGTTTTATATACTATTTTGAACCTTGAGTGAAGCGAAAGGAAAGGAGAGCAATATGAGAAAGAAAATGCGAAAGAATAATTATGAAAAAGGAAAGGAGAATATTATGAAGAAAATAGCAGCATTATTATGTACAGCAGTTGTATTCACTGCGTTTCCGGCAGAGGTTATGGCTGCGGAAGATTCCACTACAAATGAAGCGTCAGTTATTGAGGAGGAAACAACGCAAAATACGGATATAGCTGAAGAAAATACAACTGAAATGGAAGTAATCAGTGAGGAAAAAGCAGCAGATATAGTGGTAGACGAAGCAGGATTTAAATGGAATGGAACCGTAATTGTCGGATATCAGGGTGATGCATTTGACATAGTGATTCCGGCAAAAGCGACTGCAATTGGGGACAATGCTTTTAAAAACAATGACAACATTACATCGGTGAGATTCGAACAGGGGTCAAAGGTACAGTCCTTGAGATACCAAGCTTTTTATGACTGCGATTCTCTTAATAGTGTAGAATTACCAACTGGGTTGATTACAATAGGGCAGTCGGCATTTGCTAGTTGTGGTGAACTTACCTCTGTTGTGATACCGGATACGGTAACAGTGCTCGGTACAGGGGCTTTCGAATACTGCACATCTTTAAAAGAGATTACAATACCCAAAAGTGTAACTTGTATTGGGGCATTTTGTTTTAGAGGTAATCCGTCGTTGACAACTTTCCGGTGTGAATCTACATACAATTTATTTCTTAATTATGATTATGCTTTTTACGATAGTAATGCAGTAACCATATATGGTTATGTTGGATCCCCAGCAGAAAAATTTGCAAAAAGCCATAAATTACCATTTGTTCCATTACTGGATTCTGTAGGAATTTATATCTGGCAGTATGAAAACGGATTGATTGAGGGTGGAGCTGTTGTGAATGAAGGAGCGAATGCTGCACCATTATTATATCGTTGGTTAGTATATGATGTGAAAAATGGACAGTGGATTCAGGCAAGTGACTGGTCAAGTGATTATGGAATTCACTATAGACCAACTACCAGTGGAGATTATTTGGTTTACTGTGAAGTAAAAGATGGTGCAGGAAAAACATTTAATGCAACAGTTGGTGTTAATTATCGTCATGCAATCAAGGCAATTTGTCAGATGCCGGATCCAAATGGAAATGGCTATCTGATTGGTATCCAGAGTTTTAATAATCCGGGATATTATTACGAAATGCAGATTTTGGATTGTAATTTGTATATGCAAGGAAAAGACGCATGGATTTATAGCACAGGAAAGTGTGGAACCCAGGATACAACCTTGTGGACAACCTGGAAACCGGTACCGGGATATTATTGGACATTGTTTAATTTGTATGATGCATCAGGTAATTTGGTGGATCAGCAGTGCTATGGATTTACGAACGCAGAATAATAGTTATAGAATATAAAAGTTATATATAACAGTTACGGTGCTATTGAAGCACCGTGACTGAAGAGGGAATCGTTATGAAAAGAAAAATACTAACAGTTATATTAAGCGTCACGTTGCTATTTACAGGAATGACAACACAGACATACGCAGCAGAAGGTGGCAGAACAGTCCCACACTACGATATCACAAAAGTGGGCGGGAACTGGGACGGAACTCATTACACACTGCCAAACGGAACCTTAGTAACAGATGCCTTCTTCTTCGACGGAGCATATACCTATTACCTGCAGGCAGACGGAACTCCGATGAAGGATAAACTCACTTACCATCCGGACGGAGAACACATCATCTATCTGGATTCTTACGGACATGAAGTATTCACGAACTTCCAGTATTGTCCAAGTGTAGGTTACACCTGTTACTTTGATTCCAACGGATATCTTTACAAAGACCAGATTACCTTCGTAGGAGATAACGTATATTATTTAAACGCCAACGGGGCAATGGAGCAGAACGGCTGGTTTCAGTTCGCCAATGGAATGGACTACGGTTACGCCAACTGGAACGGCACACTTATGAATAACGGATTCTCCTACGACCCGTGGGGAAGAGTGGTATTCTATCATTGGAATGGAATGGTAGCCAGAGGACTTATCACAGACGGAGTGACTTATTATAATATGGACACAACTGATGGACATTTAATAGGTTCCTTCATTATGCCAACAACTCCAACCCCAGCACCTGCTCAGCCAACCCACGAACATCAGTGGATGCCACACTATGCAACAAGGGTTGTGAAAGAAGCATACGACGAAGAAGTAACAAAAACCGTTACGGAATATGAAGAACACACATTCGAAAACGGTACGAACAAAGACTTGACCATTGCGTACAGAAATGACCCTGACTCCGCAACAATGTCATTTGGAGAATGGATGCGATGGAACGGTATCATGGGGTGTCACAACGACATGGTCCCCGTGCAGAAAACCGTAACAGAAACCGTTCATCACGACGCTGTTACCGAACAGTACATCGACTACTACTTCTGCGCGGATGACAGTTGCGGAGAACGTCACACTCCTGCGGAACTGGGAAAACCAGATAAATAAGAAAAACGGACAGTGAGCCTGCGGACTTGCTGTCCAATTTTTTGTATCACTTTTGTTATGTGTGTTGCGAAAAAATAAATATTGTGGAGATAGTCACAACATGATATTATTTAATGGAAAAATAAGGTGTATAATAAAATTTTCAAAAAAATTTTAAGTTTTTAAAACTTTTTAAAAACTTACATTGTCATAGAGGTACAAAACAAAAAAATAATATCCAAGGAGGAACAAAAAATGTCATATTGTATGAAATGTGGAAAAGAACTGAAAGAAGGAGAAGCCTGCAACTGTCAGGCAGTTACAGGAGCAGAACAGAATGTTATGGAGCAAAGGAAGAAAACGAAATTATTGGTTATAATTGGCGCGGCTATTATGTTTATTGCCAGTTTCATGCCATTCTATAGCGTTCGTTCCCAGAGCATTTCGTATGTAAATGGTATGGGAGACGGCGTAGGAGATGGAATTCTTATAATTATATTGGCTATTGCCGCAGTTGTGTTGGCGGTTACGAATTTACAGAAGTTTGGTCTAATACCGGCGGTTCTTGGTGTGGGGATAACTGTTTTTGATATGTCCCAGGTAAAAAATGTGGCTCATGGAATAGGAAGTTTTGGTGCAGGACCATATCTGATAATTGTTGGAGCCATTATTGCCGGCATAGGCAGTGTACTTGCTATTATGTGGAAAATAGGGAGAGTTAAGCGGTAGGGAGAAGTATGATGGAGAGACGCATTTTGTTATGGAAAAATGAAGGTACAAAGTAAAAAGGACTTGATTTATCAAACCTTTGCTAATACAATCAAAACAGAGAGAAATTGGAAGAGAATTCCAGATAGTCAGAAAAATAAAAGGCAGAAGGGAGCATCCTTATGAAACGAAAATTATTGACAATCATGCTAAGCGTTGCATTACTATTTACAGGAACAACCATTCCAACACACGCAGCAGAAGGCGGCAGAACGGTCCCACACTACGATATCACAAAAGTAGGCGGGAACTGGGACGGAACCCATTACACACTGCCAGACGGAACCTTAGTAACAGACGCCTTCTTCTTCGACGGAGCATATACCTACTACCTGCAGGCAGACGGAACTCCGATGAAGGATAAACTCACTTACCATCCGGACGGAGAACACATCATCTATCTGGATTCTTACGGACATGAAGTATTCACGAACTTTCAGTATTGTCCAAGTGTAGGATATACCTGTTACTTTGATTCCAACGGATATCTTTACAAAGACCAGATTACCTTCGTAGGAGATAACGTATATTATTTAAACGCCAACGGGGCAATGGAGCAAAACGGCTGGTTTCAGTTTGCAAACGGTGCAGACTACGGTTACGCTAACTGGAACGGCACACTCATGAACAACGGATTCTCCTATGACCCATGGGGAAGAATTGTGTTCTATCACTGGAACGGAATGGTAGCCAGAGGACTTATCACAGACGGAGTGACTTATTATAATATGGACACAACTGACGGACACCTGACAGGTTCCTTCATTATGCCAACAACTCCAACCCCAGCGCCTGCTCAGCCAACCCACAATCATCAGTGGCAACCACACTGGGCAACGAGAGTCGTACAGGAAGCCTATGACGAGACCGTGACGAAGACCGTGACGGAGTGGGAATTACACTGTTTTTCAAACGAAGACCCATCGTGGGATATCACGGCAGAATGGCAAGCAAACAGACCTGATTTACCAAACGAAGGTGCTTACATGTCTGTAATGGGATATGGCTGTAGTTGTCACACCGACACCGTACCCGTAGAAAAACAGGTTACGGAAACCGTACATCATCCAGCAGTCACGGAACAGTACATCGACTACTACTTCTGCGCGGATGACAGTTGCGGAGAACGTCACACTCCTGCGGAACTGGGAAAACCAGATAAATAAGAAAAACGGACAGTGAGCCTGCGGACTTGCTGTCCTTATCTCTCAAAAATGTCACTTCGCCCCATTTATGAACAAAAATGAAATAAAAAGGACTTGAAATATCAAGCCCGGGATGGTACAATCAAATCAGAAAGGTATCGGAAAACGATATTCCGATTACCCTCAGTAAAGAATAAATTAGAGAAATAGCATCCTAAACTTTGGGCGGTAGAGGATGCTATTTCTTTTTATCATAACGATTATCAATGTATGACAATACTGCAAAGACAACTAATAATAAAGTTAAAACTTCCATAGTGGTCATAAGCATCACCCTCTTTCATAATACTAGAGGGCAACTGATATCGGAAAATCGCATCCGCTTTCTGCTAAATTGTACCAGAAAAAAATATAACATATGAAACGACAATCTTCAACAAAAATCCCCATAAATGAAAACATTTAACATAATTATCAGCACAACAGCTATCGCTGTTCGGGCGGATACAAGAAGAAATCAATAACACAAATAGGTAATTGCGAAACAAGTTCGCAATCCTGATTGAATACAAGGATAGAATCCTGCAATGCAGGATTCTTGGTATGAAAAGTGGATACCAGGTATTTTTTGGCACACGAAATAAATCCCATGGATTTATGGAATTGGTAAGCCCTATGCGATGAGAGGTTTCAAACTTCTAAGATACTGGTGTTTATGTATTTTATCAGCAACCATCACAGTAACAAGCTGGGTAATACCGGCGAGAAGAAGATCTGCATGGAGCGTTTTCTCATTTTGAGTTTTACGTCCGGCAATACAGAAACTATCTTTAAAGTGATTGATAGATTTCTCTACATTGACTCGGATTTTGTAAGTTTCATCCCATTCGGCGGAACCGCGTTCGACACCCGGATACGCGCGGAGGTTTTTCTCCGGATAGATGTAGATCATTCGTCCGCAGGAAGAAGTTGTACAGGGGTTATCGCAGTGGCAGACGCGACGTTTGGATTTATCTGCCGGATTGTATTCCCATTTCATTTTGGGGCATACAAACTTCATGGTTGGAATCTTGCTTTTTAAATGAGATTTACTTCCTTCTCTTTTCATTGGGAGTGAAGGATCGTGAGGGCAACAGGGAATGCCGTTCTCGTTGAATGTGCAGCCGTTTTCTTCCATGGAGAGTTTTACTCTAAGGGGAATGAAAGCTTTTTGAAATCCGATTTCTTCAAAAAGAGATTTGTAGATTTCAATCGTATCAAAGGCTGCATCGCCCAGAAAAGTCTTTGGCTCAATAAGCGGATGTTTCTGGAAGAAATCAATCAAAACAGGAAGTAATGCTTTTGAGTCGGCGAGTGACTTATCTTCGTCCGGAGAATCCGATTTTTTCTCCACAACGATATCAGGATGAGCATTCAGAAAGTCTTTGTTATAGAAAGTGATATCACGAACAATGCCAAGCCCATTTGTAATAATGCCAAACTTGTAAGCGTAACAGAAATGTCCATTAATGTACATTTGTTGGATAGCCTGATTAGAAGCAGCATGGGAAGGCATGGAACCATAGGCAGCCTTATAAGGGTCGTAAGAATCATCAAGGTTATGGGATTTTTTAAAGGCTTTCAGCTGTTTGATAATACGGTTAGCATATTTGGGATTATTTTCAGCGACCCAGGCTTCTATACCGGAGGTATCGAAGATGGTCATGGATGCAAGAGCAGAATCAATCTTTTGGCAGATCGGTTCGGTCAGATCAACCAAGTGGTCGAACATAGATTGTAAGTCCAGTAAGAAATCCTGTTTAAAACGAGTGAATTTTGAGGCATCGGGAACAACATCAAATCCACAGAAATCACGCAATTCCTGAGAGTATTTGAGAAAGACAATCAGAAGCATATCAGTCGGGATTGAGAAGATACGCTGGATCAGAAGAGCTTTGAGCATAGGATAAAGCTGATGTTTGCGAGGTCTTCCGGTACGAGCGTGAAAATGAGACACAAAAGAAACAGGAACAATTTCATCAAGGTTAATGGCTTCATCAAGAAGTATTAGAAACTGATATTTGTCATTGTCAAATTTATTTTGACAATCTTCAAAAACTTCTGCCAAAGTGAGCTGCTTATGTGTTATCATATGAGTATATCTCCTTTCAGGTGGATGGTTGATTAGTTTCTCGACAATTCTATTTTACCATAAACCTTGAGGAGATATTTTATTTTGGCAACAAAAAATGCTGTATTTATGCGGCTTTTGGCGTTTCGCAAACGCCTAAATAACACAAAATAGAAAAGGAGAGAACATATGAAGCGAAAATTATTAACAATGATATTAAGCGTCACGTTGCTATTCACAGGAATAACAACCCAGACGTACGCAGCAGAAGGCGGCAGAACGGTCCCACACTACGATATCACAAAAGTAGGCGGGAACTGGGACGGAACCCATTACACACTGCCAAACGGAACCTTAGTAACAGACGCCTTCTTCTTCGACGGCGCATATACCTACTACCTGCAGGCAGACGGAACTCCGATGAAGGATAAACTCACTTACCATCCAGACGGAGAACATATCATCTATCTGGATTCTTATGGACATGAAGTATTCACGAACTTTCAGTATTGTCCAAGTGTAGGATACACCTGTTACTTTGATTCCAACGGATATCTCTACAAAGACCAGATTACCTTCGTAGGAGATAACGTATATTATTTAAACGCCAACGGGGCAATGGAGCAGAACGGCTGGTTTCAGTTCGCCAATGGAACAGACTACGGATATGCAAACTGGGATGGAAGTCTTATGAATAATGGATTCTCCTACGACCCATGGGGAAGAATTGTGTTCTATCACTGGAACGGAATGGTAGCCAGAGGACTTATCACAGACGGAGTGACTTATTATAATATGGACACAACAGATGGTCACTTGATAGGAACATTCACTATGCCGACAAACACAACTCCAACTCCAACGCCTGCTCAGCCAACACATCAGCATCAGTGGCAACCACACTGGGCAACGAGAGTCGTACAGGAAGCCTATGACGAGACCGTGACGAAGACCGTGACGGAGTGGGAATTACACTGTTTTTCAAACGAAGACCCATCGTGGGATATCACGGCAGAATGGCAAGCAAACAGACCTGATTTACCAAACGAAGGTGCTTACATGTCTGTAATGGGATATGGCTGTAGTTGTCACACCGACACCGTACCCGTAGAAAAACAGGTTACGGAAACCGTACATCATCCAGCAGTCACGGAACAGTACATCGACTACTACTTCTGTGCGGATGACAGTTGCGGAGAACGTCACACTCCTGCGGAACTGGGAAAACCAGATAAATAAGAAAAACGGACAGTGGGCACTTTGCTTGCTGTCCAAATTCTTTTCTAAATATTATATAGATGAAACGTAAATAAAGTATCACTGAAAGAAAAAAGACCAATAATAAAATTTAAATAATTGTAAGAAAGTTACATTTAAATCTTATTATTGGTCTTTTTTCCTTCAGTATCTTACAATATTAGCTATACACAGTGATAACAACGCATATGCCGTCGGTTGGGTTCCCGAAACAATCATTACATCCGCCAAAGGCAGCAACGGTTTTTCCGGCTATTTGCTGAATGTAATCGATAGCATGGTTAAATTCGAGAAGTGAAACATCTCCAATAACCTGCACCATAATATTTTCATGAGTTTTTAGTGCATCTATCATGAGCGAATCTTGTAGCGCAAGTTTTACAGCCGCGATTTCACGATGAATTCCGTAAGCGGTTCCAACCCCTTTATATACTGACCAGGAAATTTCTTCCCGGTCAGTAAGGTCTTTATTATAATCTTCTATGTGCATGGTGAACACTCCTTTCGTGCTTCTGGAAGCTGATTATATTTTTCATGGTCACGCAGGTTGTATTTTTCTACCCTTCTGGCCTCTTGTCCACGGGTAAAGAGATAGACCTGATTAAGTGGCATATTTAAGATAGTATTCTGGGCTTTATTTGCTTTGATACTGATAATATTTGCTGTATTAATATCCTGTCCGCCAAGATAAATCCAGTTGTCGCAGTTGTTGATGATAGTCATGGCGTTTGCTTCTCCATAAAGTCCGGTAAGTTGCGAGATGCTTTGCAGGATAATGCTGACAGAGACCTCCCTGGAACGAATGACAGAAATAATCTTATCAAAGTCTGGAATATACACATTGGTTGCAAAGTCATCCAGTATGAAACGAACCGGAATCGGAAGTCTGTGGTCCGGATAATCTGTATCTGCGCTTTTGCACAGTTCCTGTAATGCTTGTGTATAGAATAGATTTGCCATTCTGTCCATAGAACGGTCTGTATCACTAATTGTCAGGAACACAGCGGTTTTTCTCTTTCCCATCTCTGTGAAATCAATTTTATCTTTTTTACGATACATTTCTAATGCATCATCGAAGATCAATCCGTTTAATTTTTCACTCAATATGCCGATAATACTGGAATGCATTTTGTCAGCTTTTTTATTATTTTGGAATAATTTGTAACATTGAATGGCATAGCTGTTCGGATTGATTTTTTCAAGCTCTGAAAATAGTTTGTCGAAGTTTCCTGTGTGCATCTCAGCATATAATTTGTAGACATATTCTAAGGTGTGCTGTCTTTTTGGAAGACACTCCAGAATATATGCAATCATAGATGTCACATATAGTTGTGCTGCCTGCTCCCAGAAAGGTTCCTTTTTATCCTTGATAGGAACCAGACAGGCAGCTATTTTCATGATATCTTGTTCGGAATATTTTTTTCTTCTTTTATCATAGTGGATATAATCGAATGGATTATACCCACAGGAATCTTTGATGGAATTGAAGTTTAACAGCAGGACTTTGTAACCGTTATTTTTCAGTACAGGTCCTACTTCTTCATAGAGACTGCCCTTGGTATCGGCAATGATAAGACTTTCGTTGCATTGCATGATATTGGGCTTTACATAGTTTCGCGTTTTTCCGGCACCACTTGGTCCGATGATTAAGTCGTTATTGTTTAGTCCTGTTATCCAGGTATTGTTGCTGATGGTTTCATTCTTTCCTAAGATTCTGTAAGTGTTTTTATTCATAATAATCGTCCTTTCTTTATATGGTTTTGATGATACGGTCAGCCAGTCCATACGCTACGGCTTCTTCTGCATAGAAGTAACTGTCTGTTGCTGTTTTTTTGTAAATTTCTTCGATTGGCTTTTTAGTATGTTCAGCCAGTATTTTTCCTGTGATTTCTCTTGTACGCATCAGGTCTTCACTTAAACTCTTGATATGTAGAGCGTTTCCACCCACTCCACCGGAAATCAGCGGATCGTGTATCATTACTCTTGCATGTGGAAGAATATCACGTTTATCACCGGCAGCAAAAAGGATTGCTCCCATACTTGCTGCAATTCCTACACAGACAGTGCGAATCGGGCATTTTACAGCCTGCATAATGTCATATAAGGCAAGGCCACTGGATACTTCGCCACCCGGACTGTTAATATAGATGGTGATTTCTTTTTCTTCATCCTGGCGAGCCAGAAATAAAATTTGCATAATAATAGAATTAACAGATTCTGCGTTTATCTCTCCTACACATTCAATTTCTCTGTGAGATAGCATTTCGTCCTGGATGTTATAGCAGGATACTCCGTTACAGGTTTCTTTTAATATCATTGGTGTATACATTTTCGTTTTCCTCTCTTTCTTTTTGGGAATGGTAGATTTCTACAAAGGGCTGAATCATTAGGTAATACAGGGCTTCATATCCGGTGTTTTGCTCTATTTCGTCTTGGGAATGGACATACCAGAGTGCTTCTTCTATAGCATTGACTAAGTCAATTTGCTCTTGAAAATCTGCTATTTTTCGATGATATGTCCAGGTCAGATATCTGCTTTTGGCAAGCAGAATAGCACCTGTAAAATAGTAAGTGATTGATATTCCGGCAATCGGAAAAAGTTCGTTAATCGTAGAACATTCTGTAGAAATTCTTTCTTCAAACGGTATTTTTTGCTTTTTCATGTAGTTTGACCCTCCTGTTATATTCGTGATGTAATGGTTCTGTTAAAAGAGAAAGCATGTCCAGTCCTTTTTGGCGGTTTCCGAATAGCAATTCTTGATTTATCAGCATTGCTGCGTCCATATAAGTTAGAGTTCCCATATTGTCAGTCGAAATGGAGATGATTTCCTTTAACTGTTCCAGTTTTTCGGGACATTGTGCAAAATAAGTTTCTAATGTAATATTTGCAGATTTTTCGACTTCAGCTATTGCATAGGAATCTTCGCAGGGAAATCCTTTCTGAAGGCGTTCTAGTTTCTTCTCAAGTGTTGTTGGATATTTCAATTGAATCCTTCCTTTCTAAGTTGGTATTAAGATTTAGATATTTCTTTTGGAATCTCTTTCTCAATATCTATCCTTCTGTTTTGATATGACAGACTTCGCGCTAGTTCAGCTTTACCATTTTTGGTAGTTCGTATTTCGGGATATTTACTTTTAGCACAGTAGCTGGCGACGATACCATACTCACAACCATATTGTGATGGACGATAAACATACTTTGGCGGAGAAGTTGTTGTTACTGATTGCGTTAGAAGGTGTGCCTTTGCGTAAGCAATAGCTTCTGTTCCGCTTGTATCAATGGGAAATGTTCGAAATAGAATCTTAGCTTTCGCAGGATACAGAATATCTGTCGCTAATTTTTTTTCTATCATTTCCAGAATAATTGGAACATATGTTGCATTTCCGAAATAAGCACTCCAGGGAAATTGCATGACAGGAAAGCTTTTTAGATAAGAAGTGCAAATTTGCATATGCAAAGCGCGTTCTTCTTCATCTTCGTAGAACTTTACTCCGAGCACGGCTCTGTCATTTTTACATATTAGAAGATTCATTCGAGAGCCATTTTCTACGTAATAAGCGGCTGTTTCATCTGTCATGGATTCTACAGGAAATAGGACGTCCATGTTTTTGAACCATACATCCATATACAGTTGATAGTTACCTTGGATGAACGATGGAAGTTTACAGATATGACGAATCCAATTTTGGTCATAAGAGTAAAGTTCGTTGTCATAACTGACATCGTCGTAATTGGTAAGTATTCGTTTCATACGTGTATGCTCCTTTCCTTTGTGTATAGTTATTATGTTTCCTAAAAACAACCGACGCACGTCAGTGCGCGTATCAAATTTTCCTTTAAGAAAAGATGAAATTTATTTCAGTTTCATTTGAATTTTTCGTTTATATTCCTTTGTATCATTGATATAGTATACTTAAATGTATACTATCATAAGGGGGATGATGAGTGCTTGTTTTTCTTTGAATTATAGTAAATATACTAAAAATGTGTATACTTGTTTTCACTGAAAATATCATAAAGATTCATTGAATAGTTACTGATTTTACATTGCGTTATTAGTGTATAATTTATTTGTATTGACAAACATTATAATAAGGAATATGCTATACTTAATAAATATAAACAAAGCGGTTACAAATATTTAGAAAAAGGTGGTAGATATGCTATATGAATATTTAGTAAAGAACTATAAGGTTGCAGAACCTATATTTTTTTCGGATGTAAAGTTGGAAGGGATTACGAGATCTGCGATTAACCAACAATTTAAGAAGTTATGTGATGAAGGAAAACTAGTGAAGTACGAGAATGGTATTTACTATATTCCAAAGAAGTCCAAACTTAATGGAACAGTAGGAATCAATGCAGATATGGTTGCCAGATACAAATATATTTCCAGAAGAGGCAGAATAGATGGATTCTATTCCGGCAATTTTTTTGCTAATCAGATTGGTATTTCTACACAGGTTCCAAACAAGGTTGAGATTGTAAGTAATAACATTGCTGCAAAAGTGAGGGAGATTCCGATTGGAAAGAGGACCTTTATCGTAAGAAGGGCGAATATAAAGGTGACAGAGGAGAATGTACATGTTTTACAGATGTTAGAATTGCTGAAAAATCTGGATGCATATCTTGATGAGGATTATTCATATGCAAAAGAAAAATTTCGGACATACATTAATGTTCATGGAATAACAAGAGAAGATGTGGATTTGTATATTAGGGAATATCCGGTGAATGTATTTAAATTTTATTATGAATTGAGGTTGGATGATGTATTTGCATAAAGAAGATATAGAATTATTTCAAGATATTATTATTACAGTTTCAGAAAAAAGCGGAATAGAAGAAAATATCGTCGAAAAGGATTACTATGTAACGTTACTGCTTAAAGAATTAGCAAAACGTAATTCAGGTGTTGTATTTAAAGGTGGAACATCTCTTTCGAAGGCTTATCATGTAATAGAGCGTTTTTCAGAAGATATCGATATTACATTTTGTGAACATATTGGAGTAGCTAGAAAAAAGAAGATTAAATATGAACTTTTGAAACCAATTAGCGAGAAACTGGGATTGCCTATTGATAATTGGGATATGATTGAAAGTAATAAGGATTATAATCACTATGATTTTCTGTATGATACAATGAGTACATCCGGAGAAAATGTGCTTAGACCATATATAAAATTGGAAACAGCGCTAATGTCTTATTCGTATCCCACAGAAGAACGTGAGATTACGAGTATAATATATGAAAATTTAAAAGATACAGAACCAGAAATAATTAAGGAATATGGTCTTGGACCATTTATGATGAATACGCAGTCGCTTATAAGGACTTTTATAGATAAGTTGTTTGCTGTATGCGATTATTATATGAATGGAAAGCCAACAAGAAATTCAAGACATTTATATGATATTTATAAATTATATTCATACATCACAATAGATGAGAAATTTTATAATCTTATGCGAGACGTCAGAGAACATAGGGCAAATATGGATATAAAAATAACACCATCGGCGAGAGCAGATGTAGATATTGTTTATCAAGTAGAAAAAATGATACAATCCGAGTTTTATCTGAAGGATTATGAGAATTCTACAATGAAATTAATAGGTGATGATATTGGATATGAAGAGGTTCTTCAGTGTTATTCCAAGGTGATGCATGAGTTGTTTTAAAAATTAGAATGGATGTTGCAGTGAATTATGGAGTGAAAAAGATGGATAACAATAATGAAAAACAATACCAGGGACTGGATTCGGCAATTGCTTTATTTAGCAAAAGTAATATTAAAAAAATTTGTTTACCATATTTAAAAACAGGATTTCCAAGTCTGGATGAGATGCTTGGTGGAGGAATCTGTGCGGGATTGACAGTTTTAGGTGCGGTATCAGGACTGGGAAAATCAACATTTTCTTTACAGATGGCGGAGAAAATATCAAAGGCGGGAACGCCTGTTATTTACTTCTCATTGGAAATGCCGCGAGAGAGAATTGCTGCAAAGGCAATCAGCCGACGAATTTTTATTGAAAGTGGTTATGATAAGAACTGTAAGATTACGGCAAGTACATTGACAAATTATGATAATATAGGAAAAATAGATTGGAAGATTGTGGATAAAGTACGTTCCAAAGTAAAGAAGGATAATAGTAATCTTTATATCATAGAACGTGGCGAAGAATGTATTTCAGCGAAAAAAGTAGTGGAAATAGTAAAAGAATTTATTAAAAATGAAAATAAGGTTCCTGTGGTAATCGTAGATTATCTTCAGATTCTTACGCCGGAGAGTGAAAATTTTAGAGCAAGTGATAAACAGAACGTAGATGAAAGTATACGCCAGATGACTGCCTTGGCAAATACTGAAAAAGTTCCGATTCTTCTGATTAGTTCTTTGAGCCGAGCTAGTTATGAGAAGTCTGTGCAACTTCAGGATTTGAAAGAATCAGGAAGTATTGAATATTCTGCAGACGTAGTTCTTGCGTTACAGTTTTGCACAAAAGGCAGGAGTGATGGCAAGATTAACATCGACAAGGAAAAGAGTAAATCACCGCGAGAAGTGGAAATTGTTGTATTAAAGCAACGTTATGGAAACAGTGGTAGTGAAGCCGCTGTAAAGTTTGATTATTATGCGGAACATGATTGTTTTCAAGAAAAAGAAGTGGAAAAAAAGAAAAAATCATCATTAAGTGATTTGCCGGAACGGAGGATTTCATAATGATAATAGAGGTAGAATATTGTAGCAATACCAAGATTGCAAATACGATTCGTGAACGTGATGACCTTTGTGGGAGCTGTAATAGAATCAATGTTGGAGGAACCAACAAAAAGATGGAAAATACTTTTGCAATAACAAAAACACTTTCCTGTTTTGATTGTGATGTGGCTGATGCCGTTTATACATTATATAGGAATGGGTATTCAACTTTTACTCCGGGACAGGTGCTGAGAACAATGTCGGGAGATTATAAACAGACGATAACAGCTCAAAAGAAAAAGGATATTATAGATAGTATTAATAAACTCCGGAAAACAGAAATTATGATTGAGTGTGAAGAAGAATTTCGGGCAAGAAAACAAAAGTTTGATGGAGAGAATGCGTATGAGTTGGAAGGCAAATATCTTTTGGCAACATGGCACGAAAAGGCTAAGTGTTATGAACTGAAAAAGGATTTACCGTTAGAGGTATTAATGCCGTTGTATAGATATACGGAATTGAATACACAGATGATTTCATTTCCTATAAATCTGCTTTCTTGTGAGGATTCTTCAGAAGAGAAAATATCTAATACAAAAGAGAATATTTTAATAAAAAGGTATTTAATTCGCCGGATTGAAATTATGCGTGTGAATAGTGAGAGAAAAACCAATAATAATATCATAAAAAGGGACAGAAGTATTATATATGTGAGAAGGTCACATAAAGAAAGAAAAGACGTTGGTTTGTTGCCAACGATTGGAGTATATGATACAAAAACGAAATCAGAGTTATATTGGAAACGTAAAATACACAATGTGCATGAAACGGTTAAGAAAATTTTGGATTATTACTGCGCTATTGGATATATAGAAGGTTATGAAGAGGTCAGAGGGGATTATAATCGTATAACCGGAGTACAGATTGTTGGAGAGATAGAAAATCCGTGGAATTGTTTTTAGGAGACTAGTTATGAATTTATCAAAAATACAAGTTTTAGTGATTGATGATGATGTTTTTAAGGCGAATGATATCCGTAAGGCACTTGCATTTAGCGGGATTACGAATATTTTGACTGTGAATAATCAGGAAGACGCTTGGAAAGAAATTTACAAAAGTGAAAATATGGAAGCAAAGATAGATTTGATTGTCACAGATATGTGCTATCCATTATCTAGAGGGAATAGTATTGATGAAGAGGCCGGATTTAAATTAATCGAACGACTGAATAAAGAAAAAATAGAAATTCCTGTGATTGTTTGTTCCTCGATAAAATATAATGTTCCTGAGATTTTGGGAAGTGTATGGTACAATAAGAGTCGAGATTTAGAGTTTGACTTTAGAGACGTATTAAATAGATTGAGCTGAAAACTTTTAAACGAGTTTTCAGCTTTTGGTTTATATAGGTACTGCAACTCAAGCACCACTTGAGTCCAACTCAACTACCACTTGCTGTTGTTTTTTATGCCTTTTTGTTAGGATGAAGTCAGCAACGGAAAGGAGAAAATTCCATGCCTGATATTGGGAAATTACCACAGCTGGCATTGATTTTAGGGTGTAGTGTAGATGAGATTTTAGGAGAATCCAAGGAAACAGAGTTAGTAGAGCATATTATACAGGGAACTGAGAAAGAATATATAGAAGAAACACCATTTTTATAAAAATGGTGGCTATCATGTATTGAATTAGGTCTGAAAGTGGGATTATAATGGGGAAAGATAAATTGATTATTACGGAAGGATTATTCCCATGAAAAAATTATTGATATATTTAAAAGACTATAAAAAAGAAAGCATATTAGCCCCATTATTCAAGATGTTAGAAGCATCTTTTGAGTTAATTGTCCCATTGGTGGTAACTCAGATTATTGATGTAGGTATTGCAAATCGTGATAGTGGTTACATTGTAAAAATGTGTCTGGTGATGGTGGCACTTGGACTAATCGGTCTGACTTGTTCCGTAACGGCGCAGTACTTTGCGGCCAAAGCGGCAGTTGGATTCGGAACTCAAGTGCGCCATCACTTGTTTTCTCATATTCAGACGTTTTCTTTTTCAGAAATAGACAAGGCAGGAACGGCAACCTTAATTACCCGAATGACCAGTGATATTAATCAGGTGCAGTCAGGGGTAAATATGGTATTGCGGTTATTTTTACGTTCACCATTTATTGTATTTGGTGCAATGATTATGGCATTTACCATTGATGTGAAGGCAGCGTTAATATTTGTAGTGACGATTCCATTGTTATCTGTTGTGGTATTTGGAATTATGGCAGTAAGTATTCCTCTTTACAAAAAGGTGCAGGAGTGTCTTGACCGGGTACTTGGAATTACCAGAGAGAATCTTACCGGAGTTCGTGTAATTCGAGCATTTCACAAGGAAGAAGAGGAAAAGGCGCGATACGAAGACAGTCTGGAATCTCTTACCGGAATGCAGAATCATGTGGGACGTATCAGTGCATTCATGAATCCGGTTACTTATATTATCATTAACTGTGGGATTATTGCCTTGCTTTATGTAGGAACTTTTCAGGTAGATACGGGAGTTCTTACACAGGGACAAGTAGTTGCGCTGGTAAACTATATGTCTCAGATTCTGGTAGAATTGATTAAGCTGGCAAACCTGATTGTTACCATTACCAAGGCAGTTGCTTGTGGAAACCGTATCGAATCCATTTTGGAGATGAAGAGCAGTATGCCGGTGGAAAGTCAGAAGGAAAAACAGAATACAACTATGCAAAAAACAGATTCTGAATATATGGTAGAGTTTTCGCATGTGGGATTGACCTATCAGGATGCAGGCGCAGAAAGCTTAACTGATATTGATTTTAAGGTGAAAAAAGGAGAGACAATCGGAATCATTGGTGGAACCGGAAGTGGTAAAACGTCATTGGTTCATTTGATTCCAAGGTTTTATGATGCCACTGCCGGAGAAGTGAAGATAGATGGACAGAATGTAAAGGATTATCCATTAGAGCAGCTCCGCCAGATGGTTGGAATCGTGATGCAGAAAGCAGTTCTTTTTAAAGGTACGATTCGAGAAAATCTTTGCTGGGGCAAGGAAGATGCTACGGAAGAAGAATTATATCAAGCACTGGAAACTGCGCAGGCAAAAGAAGTGGTAGAAGGCAAAGAAGGAAAGCTGGATGCCCTGGTGGAGCAAGGTGGTAAAAACTTTTCCGGTGGACAACGGCAACGTCTTACGATTGCCAGAGCATTGGTTAGAAAGCCTCAGATTTTGATTTTGGATGATAGTGCCTCAGCTCTTGATTATGCTACAGATGCAAGGCTTCGGAAAGCAATTCGTGAAATGGAGGGAAATCCCACGGTATTTATTGTGTCACAGCGTACTTCCTCCATTCAGCATGCAGATAAAATTATTGTGCTAGACGATGGTGAGGTAGCCGGAATGGGAACCCATGACCAATTGCTGGAAAGCTGTGGAGTGTATCGGGAAATTTACGAATCTCAGTACAAGAAGCATTAGAAGGGAGGCATGGATACGATGAAAAAGGAAAAAAGCAAAAATCAGTCAGAAACATTAAAAAAAGTGTTACACTATATCAAGCGTTATCGTTGGTATTTAATTCTGTCTCTTGTATTTGCGGTTATAACAGTGGCAGCAACCTTATATGTTCCGGTCCTTACCGGAGATGCCATTGACTATATTATTGATAAGGGATTTGTAGATTTTCAGGCAGTATTTGCAATTCTTATAAAAATTGGAGTTGTGATTGGTGTAACAGCATTGGCGCAGTGGTTAATGAATGTATGTAACAATAAGATTACCTATGAGGTAATTCAGGACATTCGCCGGGAGGCCTTTGCGAAAATAGAGATTCTTCCCTTGAAATTTATAGATGGACATTCTCATGGAGAATTGGTGAGTCGCGTCATTGCAGACGTAGACCAGTTTGCTGATGGACTTTTGATGGGTTTTTCCCAATTGTTTACGGGTGTGATTACAATTTTAGGAACACTATTGTTTATGCTTAACATTAACGTAAAGATTACGTTGGTGGTAGTTCTTATTACACCTGTGTCGTTATTTGTGGCAAGTTTTATTGCAAAACGGACTTATGCAATGTTTCATTTGCAATCCAGTACCCGAGGAGAGCAGACAGCGTTAATCAATGAAATGATAGAGAATCAGAAGGTGGTCCAGGCGTTTTCCAAAGAGTCAGATGTACTGGAAACTTTTGATGAAATTAATGGGAGACTGGCGAAGGCGTCTTTGCAGGCAACCTTTTTTTCCTCTCTAACCAATCCATGTACTCGTTTTGTGAACAGTCTGGTGTATACAGGAGTAGGGCTTGTGGGAGCGTTCTGCGCGATGAACGGGATGATATCGGTAGGACAGCTTTCCTGTTTCCTAAGTTATGCGAACCAGTATACCAAGCCTTTTAACGAGATATCCGGTGTTGTTACCGAACTTCAGAATGCTCTTGCCTGTGCAGATCGTATCTTTCGTTTAATTGAAGAGGAACCGCAAGTTCCGGAACCGGAAAATGCTGTGACACTGGAAGATGTAAAGGGAAACGTGGATTTAGAGCATGTATATTTTTCTTATCAACCGGATAAAAAACTGATTGAAGATTTTAATTTAAAAGTAGAACCGGGGCAGCGTGTGGCGATTGTAGGTCCTACCGGATGTGGGAAAACCACTATTATTAACCTGCTGATGCGTTTCTATGATGTAGACAGCGGAAGTATTCAGGTAGAAGGAAAGGATATTCGAACTGTTACCAGAAAAAGTCTTCGAGGCAGCTACGGTATGGTATTGCAGGAGACATGGTTGAAGGCAGGAACCATCCGAGAAAATTTAATGATGGGAAAACCGGATGCCACTGAAGAAGAGATGATAGAGGCAGCAAAGGCAGCTCATGCCCATAGTTTTATCAAACGTTTACCAGAAGGATATGATACTGTAATTGGAGAAGAGGGCGGAAGCCTTTCCGCAGGTCAGAAACAGCTTCTTTGTATTGCAAGAGTTATGTTGTGCCTGCCGCCAATGTTGATTTTGGATGAGGCTACGTCTTCGATTGATACCAGAACGGAAATGAAGATTCAAAATGCTTTTGCCAAAATGATGAAAGGACGTACCAGTTTTATCGTAGCCCATCGATTGTCTACGATTCAAGAAGCAGATATTATTCTGGTGATGAAAGATGGAAAAATTATGGAGCAGGGAAATCATGAAGAATTGCTTGCAAAAAATGGATTCTATGCGCAGCTTTATAATAGCCAGTTTGCAGTGTGAATTTATATATGATATTAGGAAAGCAGGACAGAACAATGTCAGTTCTGGTCTGTTTTTTTGTCGGATAAAAATTCCGGTTTAATTGCATATTGACAGAACATATCGGTAAGTTCATCTATTATCTTATCTTGATCAAAAGAATTTGGGTAAAATTGTAGCTCATGTGCAACTGCTTCAAGAGATCGGTTAATAAGCAATACTGCAGTGGAAATATCAGTAATTCTAAGAATATCCTTATGATTATTTAATAATTGCATAGCCCGTGTAGTAAGGTTAAGGTGGTATTTGGCTTCAATGGCGCGGAACTCATCGTAGCGTTGGGACAAGCAGGTAATCTCTTTTTGAAAATCAGACATATAGGTATGTAATTGCATAATCATTTGAATACGGTTGCGAACCAGTTCAGTGGGGGATAGATCCATCTCTGATTCATAGCGTGGTAATTGTTCTAAAACTGTTTGATAGAGATCTTTTACCAGTTCTTCATATAAATCTTTTTTATTAGCAAAATAGGAATAGAATGTACCGATAGAAAGTCCGGCTTTCTTGGCAATTTCATTGGAAGTAGTGCCAAAATATCCCTTTTCAGACATGAGTTCGAGGGCTGCTTGTTTAATTTGGTTTTTCTTTTCAATACTTCGTGCTTGTTTTGGAACACGAACGGATTTATCGCTCATTGTAAACTCTCCATTATCTGATATTTTTCTATAATGAAATTTAACATAGCAGGTAAAAAAAAGCAACCGTTTCATTGAATATGAGTAAATACTCACAAAAGGTATTGACAAAAAGAAAAAGAAGTGATATGTTCAAAATGTGAGCAATTACTCGTGTTACAAGAAAGTATTGGTCATGTGACAGTGTTATAAGGATGCTGTTTTCCAACATGGGGTGTGTTTGGAATAGAATGAAGGCGTTGGGGTACTATAATTCCAGTATTTATGGACACTATGCAGGCTAGGGGGTTGCAGTGTCGTTACTTGGAGGAGGTATTGGAATTCTATAGGGTAGCAATTATTATCATATGTATATATTCTGCGGCTTTAACTACGAGAAAGCCAATAAAGGGTGTGCCGGCTCAGATAATTCGGGGGGATTATTGAACGGAAAAGGTTGAAAGATGAGCAAAACGTTCCAATTTTTCTTATGGATGGTTGTGAACACTACGCTCAATGAAGGTACATCTTCTATCGTGATTAATAGCGCGGTATGTGCAAAGATAAAAAAAGTAAATATGGTCGAGGCTTTAAAGTCGATGGATTAAGGGAAACCTTTTTTTATAACCTCATCGCCAAAACGTTTCCTCAATTCTTCTGCTGCCTTGTCCGCTTTGATTTCTCTTTGCGTTTTTGGCAAGTCAAAGAGGCTCATTTGAATCGGTTCCGGTTCCGTGGTGAGTTTAGAGGTTCGTACGCCCAGCAAGCGAATGGGTTCTCCGTTCCAGAGTTCGTCAAACAATAAGCAGGCATAGTGGTACAAGGTAGCGGCATCGTCCGTGACATTAGGAAGCTGTCGCTGGTGGGAAACATTGGTAAAGGTAGCGTATTTGATTTCAGTGCTAATCATTCCGGCAAGCTGACCGTATTTTTTTAAGCGGGAAGCTACCTGGTCGCAAAGGCCACGCAATACTTTTTTCGCGTCTGCGGAAGTTTCCGCATCCCGCGAAAGCGTGGTAGAGTTTCCGACACCCTTTAATTCAGATTCCTCTGCCTGGACAGGGGAATCGTCTATGCCATTTGCAAATTCCCAAATGAGTCTTCCATGACTCTTCATATGACTTTCCAGAATAGCGATATCCATGTGTGCTAAATCACCGATGGTAAGAATCTCTAGCTTTTCTAAGGTGGCAGCGGCGGATTTTCCGACCATAAAAAGGTCTCTGACGGGCAAAGGCCACATTTTGCCGGGCACTTCCTTGGGAAATAGTGTGTGCACTTTATCAGGCTTCTGAAAATCAGAAGCCATTTTAGCCAGTAGCTTATTATTGGAAATTCCTACATTTACCGTGAAACCAAAGGTGTTGCGTACCGTGTCTTTAATCTGTGTAGCGGCAGTAACCGGGTCGGGGTAATCTTTGATATAATCAGTAAAATCCATATAGCATTCGTCAATACTGACTTGTTCAATGATAGGAGAAAAAGTTTTTAAAAGCTCCATAAGACGGTGACTGTACTCGCTGTAAAGTTGATGGTTTGGTGGAACAATAACTAACTTTGGATACTTTTGAAGTGCATGCGCCACAGGTTCACCTGTGGTTATTTTATATGCTTTGGCAGGAATAGACTTTGCCAATACGATTCCGTGACGGCTTGCCATATCTCCACCGATAATGGCGGGGATTTCACGAAGGTCTACAGAACTTCCATTTTTTAAATTTTCCACTGCTGACCAGGAAAGGTAAGCAGAATTTACATCAATATGAAAAATAAGTCTATCCATGGTATCCTCCAATAGTTTGGGAATAGGTTACAGTTCCCGCCACGCCATTCGCAAAGGCACCTACTGTAATAAATATATGTTACCATACATTTGTTCGGTTGTAAAATTTCATTTGACAACACTTTAACGCAGTGCTATACTAAAAAGTGAAATTGACATAATAAGGGACTGAAAATCTAAAAAATTAAAATGAGGTGGAAGAATGATAGTAAGACAGGAAGATATCTCCAAAGTAAGAGCATCCGTATTACAGCAGTTGGGAAACAAAGTTTTGATTCAGTTAGATAGAGGAAGAAACCGGGTAGATGTGCAGGAAGGTGTAATTAAGGGCGCATATCCTTGTGTTTTTACAGTTCAGATAAATGATGATAATGAAAATAATCCGCCACAGCTATTATCTTTTAGCTATGCAGATGTGCTTACAAGAGATGTTAGAATGAAGTTGTGTTAGGAATGAAATGAATAAAACGTTTCCGTTCTGAATAGAATGTACAAAAGTTCAGAATGGGAGCGTTTTTTTGCTTTGGAATTATTAAAAAAATATATACATATGAGCCGGGGAAAGGGAGAAGCGGTTACGCAGATTACCTTGGATGATGACTTTAATGTACCTGATGTAAAGCCGGATTTGATACGAATCATTATGGATCGGGGAGAAATACGCTTAGATGAGACTAGTATTACGCAGGGGCATGTATGGCTGAAGGGAGTACTTAAGTTTTCTATGCTTTATCGTAGTGATCAGGATGCCGGAAAAATTGATAGTCTGGTGGGGGAAATTCCGTTTCAGGAAAGTCTCGCAATGGATGGGGTGAATGAATATGATTCGGCAAAGGTTACATGGGAGATGGAGGACTTGTCTTTGGGAATTATCAATTCCAGAAAAGTAAGTGTTAAGGCGTTGGTGGTACTAAAGGCAACGGTAGATGAAAATTATGATGAAGAGCTGGTAACCGGAGCAGAAGAAAGTGATAGGCTTCAGATATTAAATAATTCTGTGACAGCTATGGCGCTTTTATTATCTCAAAAGGATACTTATCGTTTTAAGGAAGAAATTGTACTTCCGTCTAATAAGCCGAATATTCGTCAGATTCTTTGGAAAAGCGTCCAACTTCGAGGCGTGGAAATGAAATTAGGGGAAAATCAGCTGAACATTAAAGGCGAAGCGCTGATTTTTGTTTTGTATGAGGGAGAAGATGAAGAAGAACGTTTGCAATGGGTGGAAAATGCGTTGCCCTTTGTAGGAATGATTGATTGTCCGGGAAGTACAGAGGACATGATAAGTGACATTTCCTATCAGATTGCAGGGGTAGAATTAGAAGCAAAGCCGGATTATGATGGTGAAGAGCGGATGCTTCATTTGGAGTTGGTGCTGGATTTGGAAATTAAGATTTTTTCAGAAGAGGAAAATCAGATGGTAGAGGATATGTACTCTATAGAAGCAAAGATAAATCCGGTTTATGAAGATACAATACTTGAAAAACTTCTGGTACGCAATTTCTCTAAGTGTAGAATTGCAGAAAAGATGAATATAGATCAAAATCAAGAATCTATTTTGCAAATTTGCGCCAGTGAAGGAAATGCGGTTGTGGAACAGACAGAGCTTGTAACAGATGGTATTCAGGTAGAAGGAACATTGCAGGTGGGAGTTCTCTATGTGACAACAGATGATAAGATGCCGGTGGCATCTATGAGGGATGTACTGCCATTTCATTATCTAATAGAGGTTCCGGGAATTAATAAAAATTGCCGTTATCATTTGCAGGCAGGAATTGACCAGATGACAACCGTAATGACAGATAGCACTCAGGTAGAAGTAAAAGCAGTGATTAATCTAAATTGTATTGTATTTGAACGGCAAGAAATCAAAAAGATGACAGAGGTAGAAGAGGAACCATTAGACATGGAGGCGTTGCAGGAAAGCCCGGGCATTATAGGGTATATCGCCAAGGAACAGGACCGATTATGGGATATTGCCAAGGAAAACTATACTACAATTGCAGACATAGTAAGTACCAATCAGATGTCTTCCGAGCAGATAAAAGCGGGAGATAAGATTTTGATTATAAAAACGGTGGGGTAGCTACTATTCAGCTATTGCATTTGCAGGAATGATATTAATTTCCCTAATTCGAAACTCGGTTTTTCCCTTCATGCACCGGAACCTGAATAGAAAAAATTGGATTTTCATATGAACTCACACTTCTGGTTCTTCTAGACAGCAGCAACAAGAATGCTCGATAAGGGTATGCCAAAAGAACTCGGACAGATACACTTTTAAAAAGCAAGATAATTAAAAAATGCTATTGACAAATAAAATCATACAGACTATAATTACCCACAAGTAAAAAAATGAAACCGCTGATACAGAAAAGGTATGCAAAAGGGCCCGCACAGAGAGCTGGGATGGTGGAAACCGGTAGGTAGTGTTTGGATACATGGGCTGTAGAGGGCGAAGGGAAAGGCTGATGCTGAGTATCCAAGACGTATTGTCTGCGTTAAAGACAGGTGATGTGTTAGCATTACTAAAGAGTGGATTCCATAAGAATCAATCAAGGTGGTACCGCAGGTTTATTTGATGACTTGTCCTTATTTTTACATTATGTAAAAATAAGGACTTTTCTTATTTTAAGAGGAGGAAAAGAAGATGAAAAAGAGAGTATTGAGTATTTTATTAACAGTAGTTATGGCAGCAACAGTAGCTGTGGGATGTGGAAGTGAGAAAGGTTCCGATAATTCCGATGGCGATAAGAAAAAAGTTGGAATTGTTACCATGGTGGAAAATGGTGCATTCATGGATATGAAAGAAGGAATTTTAGAAGAGTTGGAGGCAAAAGGTTACACAGAGGAAAATACAGAATTTGATTACCAGTGTGCAGCAGGAGATGCATCTGCACTTTCTTCTATTGTAAACAATATGACAGATGGAACTTATGATGTGGTATTTACCATAGCAACACCTCCTACACAGGGATTTGTAAATGCAGAATCTGACACGCCGGTATTTTTCTGTGCAGTATCTGCACCGGTAGCAGCAGGAGTTCTTACAGACATGGAAGCACCTGATAAAAATGCAACAGGAACCTCCAATGCCATTCCGGTATCTGAAATTTTTGAACTTGCTCAGGCAACCACTCCGGTAGAAAAGTATGGATTGATTTATAGCGGAAATGAAGATAATGCAACAAATACCATAGAACAGTGTAAAGAGTATCTGGATGGACAGGGAATTGCTTATACAGTAACTACTGCACCAACATCCGGAGATATTGAAACAGCAGTAAATGCTTTAATTAGTGATGGAGCAGAAGCAATTTTTGTACCAAACGATTCCATCATTCAGGATGGAGTTGAAAAATTAGCAGAAATCTGTAATGAAAAGGGAATTCCTACTTACTGTTCCTCTGCAACAACAGTAGCTTCCGGTTGCTTTGCAACACTTGCAATTGACGATAAGGGAATTGGTAAAAAAACAGCGGATATGGCAATTGAGTATTTAGAAGGAAAAGCATTGACAGAGATTCCATCTCAGGTTATTGGTATTGATTATTGTTCTGTAAACAAGACAGCAATGGAAGCTTTGGGATTAACAGAAGACAGTATTCAGACTGAGTATGAAGTAAACATACTTGAATAAGAGGATTGAGAAAATGATTGAATTACAATATTACTTATCAAATCTGCCGGATGCCCTGATATATGGTTTGTTGGCAATGGGAATTTACATATCGCTTCGGATTTTGGACATTCCGGATTTGACAACAGAAGGAAGTTTTGGCTTTGGAGCGGTGATATCTGTTCTGACTGCTTTGAATGGACATCCCATATTTGCTCTTTTTGCAGGAATGTTGGCAGGCGCCTGCGCCGGAATCATTACCGGTTTTTTGCAGACAAAGTTGAAGGTACATCCGGTATTAGCCGGAATCATTACCATGAGCGGACTGTATTCTATTAATCTGGTTGGCTATTCTATGACAGAGAAGGGTGCCACTACTAATTTGAGTTACGACAAAAATACGGTATTTGAAAAGGTAAAAGAGCTTTTGGAAATTCGGGGGCAGTTTCAGACCAGCGTGGTAAAGGCGGTGGTAAGTTTTGTGATTGTAATTCTGGTAGTATGTATCATGATATGGTTCTTCCGGACACGTATCGGTCTTTGTATTCGGGCAACGGGAGATAATCCGGATATGGTAAGTGCATCTTCCATCAATGTGGATAGAACAAAGATAATCGGATTAATGATAGCGAATGCACTGATTGGATTTTCCGGTGCATTGGCATCACAGAGTCTTGGATATTCCGATATTAACACGTCAAATGGAACTTTGATTTACGGTCTCGCAGCAGTCATTATCGGAGAAGCGATATTGGGAAAAAGAGGACCGGCAGTTGGAGTTGTGTCGGCAGTGCTTGGTTCTGTATTATATAAGTTAATTGTAGCCCTTGTTATCAGAGAAAACATATTCGGGGACAAGAGTGCCAATCTGATGAAGCTTACTTGTGCTTTGATTGTAGCCATTACATTGGCAATTCCGGCGGCGAAGCAGAAGATGGCAGAAAGAAAACAAAGAAAGGCGGAGAGATAATGTTAGAGATACAGAATATTACAAAAGCATTTGAAAAAGGAACCGTCAATGAACATGTGGCGATTAAAGACATGAGCCTTTCTTTGAAAAAAGGAGAGTTTGTTACAGTAGTTGGCTCGAATGGAGCGGGAAAAAGTACCTTATTTAATGCTATTTGTGGAAGTTTTCTGGTAGATGGCGGACATATTTTTTTGGATAATGAGGATATTACATACAAAAGTGAACATAAAAGAGCAAGGGAAATAGGACGTGTTTTTCAGGACCCCATGAAGGGGACAGCGCCAAATATGACCATTGAAGAGAATCTGGCACTTGCTTATACCAGGTCAGAACGGCATGCCAATCCGTTTTCGTCCGCAATTACGAAAAAGAAGATAGCATTTTTTCAGGAAAATCTTGCACGTTACCATATGGGAATAGAGGATAGAATGAAGACAAAGATTGGTCTTCTTTCCGGAGGTCAGCGTCAGGTTGTGACTCTTTTGATGTGTACACTTTCTGTTCCGAAATTGCTGTTGTTAGACGAACATACGGCAGCGCTTGACCCGGCGACAGCAGAAAAGGTTATGGAGATTACGAAAACAATTGTGGAAGAAAATAACATTACCACCATGATGATTACCCATAATTTGAAGCAGTCTCTGACTACCGGAAGCAGAACGATTATGCTGGATTCCGGTGAGATTATTTTGGATGTATCCGGAAAAGAACGGGAAAACATGACCATGGAAGATTTGATTCAGATGTATTCCATGAAAAAACAGAAAGAGTTTGATAATGACAGAATTCTGCTTTCCAGTGAGGGATAAAAGATAGCGGCAAAGTGAATGGAGGAAGGAAAACATGAAGTTGGAAAATTATGAGATGCATTTACCAAGCTATTCCATAGGAAGTGATATTTATGGACAGATAGAAAAGATTTGCAGTCCTTTTGGAAAAAAGGTCTTAATTATTAGCGGTGTAAAATCTTATGAAGCGGCTTCATCCAAACTGTTAAAAGCAATTCAGGAGAATGGGTTTGAAGTGATAGGACATGAATACTTTGGAACAGACTGCACTTATGCAGCGGTGGAACACCTGAAGGCACTTAAGGTGTATGGAGAGGCTGATATGGTGTTTGCCGTAGGCGGAGGAAAGTGTCTGGATACCTGTAAGTGCCTTTGTATCGAAGAGAAAAAGCCGATTTTCACGTTTCCGACCATTGCTTCTAACTGTGCAGCATGTACCTCTGTGTCCATCATGTATAATGAAGATGGAACCTTTTTAAAACCTCATTTTTTTACACAGCCGGCAATTCATGCGTTTATTGATACGGAAATTATGGCAAAAGCACCGGAGAAATATCTCTGGGCAGGAATCGGTGACACCTATGCAAAATACTATGAAGCAACCATTTCATCCCGTGGAGAGGATTTGCCACATTTTACAGCTCTGGGAGTATCAATGAGCCGTATGTGTCTAGACCCTTTGGTACAGTATGGAGCAAAGGCTTATCAGGATAACCGGAAGGGAATCTGTTCTTATGAACTGGAGCAGGCAGTACTTTCTATTGTGATAACGACGGGAATCGCGTCCATTTTCCTGACCAGGGACTTTACTCCGGATTATAACAGCGGACTTGCTCATGCAATTTTTTATGCGTTAACAGCCTATCCGGTAATAGAACGGGAACATCTTCACGGTGAAGTGGTCGGTTTTGGTGTGCTGTATGCTCTTTTGTGCGATGGACAGGAAGAAGAATTCCGGAAAATTTATCATTTGAATCAAGAACTGGGACTTCCACTGAAACTAAAGGATATTGGAATCACCAGAAAAGAGTTTGAAGAGACCATAGAGCGAATTCCGGAGATGTCGGATGTGAGACACTATCCGTATAAGATAACACAGGAAATGTTGCAGAGTGCTATGGAACGTCTGGAAAACATGTGATCTTTACCATAATTTACAAAGTTGCTGAGGTTGCTATCCCCACAAGATAATGTTATAATTATTTAGAATGAATACAAACCGTAGATGTAAGAGAAAGGGGAAAGAAATGAAAGCCAGAAGACTTACAGCAGCACTGTTGGTGGTTGTATTATGTTTTTCACAAGTTACGGTAGCGTTAGCAGATAAGAAAACCGATGCTCAGAATAAGAAGAAAGAGGCAGAGGAAAATTTAGATAAAAAGAATAGTGAAATTGATGAAATTGAAAAGGAGCAGCAGGCGCTTCAAAACGAGATTGACCAGTTAGATTCTGAATTGGTACAGGTGATGATTGACCTGAGTACCTTAGAAGAGGAATTATCAATCAAGGAGGATGAACTTGCTCAGACGAAAGAGGAGTTAGAGCAGGCAAAGATTGATGAACAGAACCAGTATGAGGCAATGAAAAAGAGAATCCAATTCATGTATGAGAATGGAGATTCTACTTTACTTAGCAGTATACTGGAGTCAGATAACATTTCCGATATGCTTAACCGCGTGGAATATGTGAATGAAGTATATAATTATGACAGGGATTTATTAGTGACCTATCAGGAAACAAAAGAACAGGTAGCAGCGTTGGAAAAACAACAGGAGCAAGAGGTTGCCGAATTGACACAGGCGCAGGCGGATTATCAGGCCAAGGCTGTGGACTATGAGAACATGATAGCGCAAAAAGAAAAGACCATGGACAACTTTAGTGAGAAGTTGAAACAGGCGCAGGCATTGGCAGCACAGTATCAGGATACAATTAGTGCCCAGAATACGATTATTGCAAAGGAAGAACAACGAGAGGCAGAAGAACGCGCAGCGGCTGAAGCGGCAGCAGCGGCGGCAGCAGCAAATCAGAATAATAACAATAATAATGGTGGTACAGGAGGCTCCGGTGGTGGAAGCGGTTCTACTGGCGGTGGTCAGAATCTTAATCCGGGATATGCTACCAATGTAAGTGGAAGTGATGTGGTAGCATATGCGATGCAGTTTGTAGGTAATCCTTATGTATGGGGTGGAAAAGACCCGAATACCGGAGCTGATTGCAGTGGATTTACCAGTTATGTGTATGCTCACTTTGGAATTAAAATTCCAAGTCAGTCTTATGCTCAACGCTCTGTGGGCAAGGAAGTAAGTTATGAGAACGCGCAACCGGGAGATTTGATTTGTTACGAAGGGCATGTGGCGCTTTACATGGGAAATGGAAAAATCGTACATGCCAAAGGAAGGGCATATGGAATTGTAGGAAATGATAATGCTACATACCGGCCGATTATTACTGTACGGCGAGTGTTATAGGTGGTTAAAAATTTTCAGGAGGAAATAGAAATGAACATTGAAACATTACAAAAAGACATGATTGCAGCAATGAAGGCAAAGGATAAGGGAAGAAAAGATGCCATTTCTTCTTTGGTTTCAGCAGTAAAGAAGACAGCTATTGACGAAGGATGCAGAGAGAATATACCGGAAGAATTAGCAGATCGTGTTATCTTAAAGGAGTTGAAGACTGCAAAGGAACAGTTGGATACCTGTCCGGCAGAAAGAACCGATTTAAAGGAAGAATATGAATTAAGATATAATGTAATCAAAGAGTATGCACCTGCTATGATGTCCGAAGAAGAAGTGAAGACATACATTACAGAAAAATTTGCAGAAGTAGTAGCAACAAAGAATAAGGGACAGATTATGAAAGCTGTTATGGCAGAATTAAAAGGAAAGGCAGATGGAAAAGTCATCAATCAGGTGGTGGCAGATCTGTGTCAGTAGGAGAGTATAAATGGTAATTCAGTTGCCTGAAAAAGTGAAATATATTATAGATACCCTGATGGAAGCCGGCTACGAGGCATATGCAGTAGGCGGCTGCATCAGGGATTCTATTTTAGGACGAAAACCGGGAGATTGGGACATTACAACTTCAGCAAAGCCTATGCAGGTAAAAGAACTGTTTTCAAGGACGATAGATACAGGGATTCAGCATGGAACGGTAACTGTTATGATGAATGGGGAAGGTTTTGAAGTTACCACTTATCGCGTTGATGGGGAATATGAAGATGGTCGTCATCCCAAAGAAGTCGTATTTACGGCAAGTCTTCTAGAGGATTTGAAACGCCGTGATTTTACCATTAACGCTATGGCATATAATGAGAAAGATGGGTTAGTGGATGCTTTTTCCGGAATAGAGGATTTGGAAAAAAAGGTAATTCGTTGTGTAGGAAATCCAAAAGAACGTTTTGAAGAAGATGCCCTTAGGATGATGCGTGCGGTACGCTTTGCGGCACAACTTGGATTTTCTATTGAAGAAGAGACAAAAGGAGCCATTACAGAACTTGCGCAGAATCTTGCGAAAGTCAGTGCAGAGCGTATACAAGTAGAGTTGGTGAAGCTGTTGGTCTCTAATCATCCGGAGGAATTTCTAACCTTTTATGAGACAGGACTTACACGGATATTTTTGCCGGAATTTGATGCAATGATAGATACACCTCAGAACAACAAACATCACTGTTATAATGTAGGACAACATACCATAGAAGCGGTAAAGAACAGTCCACCGGATAAGATAATTCGTCTCACTATGTTATTGCATGATGTAGCCAAGCCGGTGTGCAAAAGTATGGATGAACAAGGGATTTATCATTTTTATGGTCATCCGGCCAAGGGTTCGGAAATGGCAAAAGAGATTTTAAAAAGGTTAAAGTTTGACAATGATACCATGCGCAGGGTTACAACTTTAATTAAGTGGCATGATGATACGCCGCCTTTAGAACCAAGGGCAATTCGTAGAGCTATTTCTCGAATTGGTTTAGAACAGTATCCGGCATTATTTGCGGTAAAACGAGCAGATACTATGGGGAAAAATCAATATCAGCGAGCAGAGAAACTAGCATATATCGAAGGATATCAAAAGCTCTATGAAGAGATTTTAGAAAAGCAGCAGTGTCTCACCCTAAAAGACCTTGCGGTAACCGGAAAAGATTTGATTGAAGCCGGAATGAAACCGGGAAAGGAATTGGGTGAAGTTTTAGAAAGGATGTTAGACTATGTACTAGAGCATCCGGAAGAGAATCAAAAAGAAATTTTAATGAAGCAGATAAAAATTTGAATACAATGAAACCCCTTCACATATGATAGAAAGACACAGAAAATAATCTGTGAATATGGTGTGGAGGGGTTTGTGTGTATAATCGAGAAAACCAGATTTTAGAACAGTATCCATTTGAAGTAAAGCAGACGGCAAAAGGTAGAGGAGCCCTGATTTGTGATACAGATAAAGGGCTTAAGATTTTAAAAGAATATAGGGGCTCTGAGGGTAGGGCAGAATTTTTATATTGTTTGCTTGAGTTTTTAAAGGAGCATGGACAAGAATACATTGACTGTATTGTGAAAAATAAAGAAGAAAAGGCAATTACTGTTGATGTGGATGGCACGGCTTACATGGTGCGGGATTGGTATGAAGGAAAAGAATGTGATACCAAGAACCGGGAGGATATTTTGCGTGCAGTGCAGCAATTGGCGAAGTTGCATAAGATAATGCGTGAATTTCCGCAAGAGATACCGGAGTATCTGAAGGGAAAAAATAATACGCTTCTTTTGGAAAATGAGAAGCATACCAGAGAATTAAAAAAGGTTCGCAATTATGTGTATTCCAGAAAAAAGAAAAATGATTTTGAACAGAAATTTTTGCAAAGTTACCCCATGTTCTACCGAGAGGCAGAGCAAGTGGTAGAATTGCAGAGAAAGGAGCTGGAACGGACAGATACCGATTCTATATATGGAATTTGTCATGGTGACTATAATCAGCATAACGTTATTTTTACCTCAAAAGGACTGATTGTTTTAAATTTTGAAAGAGCTTCCTATGATGTGCAGGCGGGAGACCTTGGGAATTTTATGCGTAAAATCATGGAAAAACATAACTGGAATATGGGGCTGGGGGTAGATATGCTGGCTGCTTATGAAAAAGTGAGGGAAATGTCGATAGAAGAATTAAATCAATTATATATTCGTCTTGCTTATCCGGAAAAATTCTGGAAGATAGCCAACCATTATTTTAATTCCAGTAAAGCATGGGTCTGCGGAAGGAATCTGGAAAAACTGGAAAAAATTATGGAACAGAACGAAGCGAGAGAGGCCTTCTTACTTTTAATGAAGCAGAAGGTGTGATATAATGAGCGCAAGTGAGTCGATATAACGCAAGAGAAAGGAGAGACTATGTTGCAGAAGAAAAAAGGAATACTATGGCTGCTCCTGTTAAGCATATGTTTCATTCTGCCGGGCTGCGGAGAAAAGAAGGCAGGTCTTACAGATGGCAGGGAAGTCTATGTGAAAGAAGAGAAGAACGAGAAAGAAGAAATAGAAGGAACAGAGGAAACAGAGGAACAATCGGATGATGAGCAGCTGTATTTTGTGATCGGATTAAATACAGAGCAGAAGAAAATTACATTAAAAGGTTATAATGAGAAAGAAGAAACGGAATATGATTATACCGGTGCTACCTATGTGAAAGATAAGTTTGGCAATGATATTACCATGGGTCAATTATCTGCCGGTGAAGCAGTAAATGTGAAATTAGAGAAGGACATGGTAACGTCGGTTCAGGTATCGGATGAAGTGTTTACATATGGAGATGTACATAATTTTACTTTGGATACAGAGAAAAAAACGATTACGGTAGGAAAAAACAATTATTATTATAATGATGATATTCAAGTGTTCTATCGAAATAGTAAGATTTCTATAGCGGAAATTAGTCAGTGGGACACCATATGTCTGAAAGGGATTGATAAAAAAGTTTATGCCATTCAGGTAACCAGTGGGCATGGAACTGTGGTTTTACAGAATACAGATATTTTTGAAGGTGGAAATATCACGATTGGAAATATATTATCTTTGGATATCGAAAAGGATATGAAGATTGAAGTACCGGAAGGAACTTATTTATTGTCTGTGGCCAATGATGGTTATGGTGGAAGTCGTGAGGTTACCGTAGAAGCAAATCGTGAAACGGCAATAAATTTAGAAGAATTAAAGGGGGAAGGACCGAAGTCCTGCACCATAAATTTTGTGATAGAGCCGGATAGTGCAACATTATATCTGAACGGAGAGTTAGTTGATCTTTCGCAGCCTTTAATACTCAAATATGGAAGGTATACCTTGAGTGCTAAGGCGGAAGGATATGCAGATTGGAAGAGGACACTTGTGGTGAATTCCGAAAGTGCTAATCTGAAAATAGAACTTCAGACGGAAGAAGAGGTAGAAGAGGAAGAAGCAGAAGAGGAAGAAACAACAGAAAGCACGAATACTACAGAAGATAGCGGAAAAACGCAGGAAGAGGCAGTAAAAGCACTAATAGAAGAAATCAGAAATGGAACATTAACTACCACGGATAGTAGTAGCACAAATTAATCTGTTTATATAAAAGTACAGGAAAAGTATTGAGAAAATCAATAATTTGAAGTATGATAGAAACATATATCATAAATAATCAGGAGGAAGAAATGGGATATAAAGAGATGTATCAGGAATGGCTGAATAATCCTTATTTTGATGAAGCAACCAAAGCAGAGTTACGGAGCATTGCAGCCGATGAAAAGGAAATCGAAGAACGTTTTTACATGGATTTGGAGTTCGGAACTGCCGGACTTCGTGGTGTAATTGGCGCAGGAACAAACCGTATGAATGTTTACACTGTAAGAAAGGCAACTCAGGGACTGGCAAACTATATTGCTGCAGTCAATGGACAGGCAAAGGGAGTTGCTATTGCATATGATTCTAGAAGAATGTCTCCGGAATTTGCAGACGAAGCTGCATTGTGTCTGGCAGCAAATGGAATTAAGGCATATGTATTTGAGTCTTTACGTCCAACACCGGAACTTTCTTATGCAGTACGCAAATTGGGATGTATTGCAGGTATCAATATCACTGCAAGTCATAATCCACCGGAATATAATGGTTACAAAGTATATTGGGAGGATGGTGCCCAGATTACTCCACCTCATGATAAGGGAATCATGGACGAAGTAAAGAAGGTAACTGATTATGCAACGGTAAAGACCATGGATAAAGAGGCAGCAAAGGCTGAAGGTCTGTATCAGACCATCGGAGCAGACATTGATGATCCATATATCGCTGAGTTAAAGAGTCTGGTACTTCATCAGGATTCTATTGATGCAGTAGGAAAAGACTTAAAGATTGTATATAGTCCACTTCACGGAACCGGTAATATCCCGGTACGTCGCGTGTTAAAGGAACTGGGATTTGAGAATGTTTATGTAGTACCGGAGCAGGAATTACCGGATGGAGAATTCCCTACGGTAAGTTATCCGAACCCGGAAGCAGCAGAAGCATTTGAATTGGGCTTAAAGCTTGGAAAAGAAGTAGATGCAGACCTGATTTTGGCAACAGACCCGGATGCAGACCGTCTTGGTGTTTATGTAAAGGATTCTAAAACAGGTGAATACCATAGCTTGACCGGTAATATGTCCGGATGTCTCATTGGTGATTATGTTATCAGCCAGAGAAAGGAAAAGGAAGGACTGCCAAAGGATGGCGCATTCATTAAGTCCATCGTTTCTACTAATATGGCAGATGCCATTGCAAAATATTATGGTATCCAGTTAGTTGAAGTATTGACCGGATTTAAGTTTATCGGACAAAAGATTCTGGAATTCGAGACCAAGGGAAATGGAACTTACTTGTTTGGTATGGAAGAAAGCTATGGTTGTCTGACCGGAACCTATGCAAGAGATAAGGATGCGGTAGTTGCATCTATGACATTGTGTGAAGCAGCAGCTTATTATAAAACCAAAAATATGACCCTTTGGGATGCCATGATTGAAATGTATGAGCGCTATGGTTACTACAAGGATGATGTACAGGCAATTACCTTAAAGGGAATTGAAGGTCTGGAAAAGATTCAGAAGATTATGGATACATTAAGAGAAAATACACCTTCTGAAATTGGTGGATATCAGGTGGTTTCTGCAAGAGATTACAAACAGGATACCATTAAGAATATGGAAACTGGAGAAGTAAGCGCAACAGGATTGCCAAGTTCTAATGTATTGTATTATGATTTGACGGACGATGCATGGATGTGTGTAAGACCTTCCGGAACAGAACCAAAAGTGAAGTTTTATTACGGTGTAAAGGGAACATCCATTGCAGATGCTGATGAAAAATCAGAGAAATTAGGCAAAGAAGTTCTTGCAATGATTGATAAAATGCTTTAAAATGGGCATCATTACATTAAAATATCTAAAAAAGCAAGAGAAAAAGTATACAAAGTGAAAATTCATATTTCGGCACATTTCATAAAAACCCGAAAAAAGCCTGTAAATATGGAATTTTCCTTGACAAAGCAGAGGAAAACAAGTATAAATATGTTTGTAGGTAATCTACTAGAGGAGTATTCACTTTGATAGAGATCATAACCTAAATATAATTATATTAGAGAAGAAATCCAGAGGAGGAATTTTGTCATGAACAAAGCAGAATTAGTTGCAGCAATGGCTGAAAAAACTGAATTATCTAAGAAAGATGCAGAAAAAGCATTAAAGGCTTTTACAGATGTAGTTGCTGAAGAATTAAAAAAGGGAGAAAAGATTCAGTTAGTTGGATTCGGTACTTTTGAAGTTTCTGAAAGAGCAGCTAGAACAGGAAGAAATCCACAGACAGGTAAAGAAATGACAATCCCAGCTTCTAAAGCTCCTAAGTTCAAAGCAGGAAAAGCTTTAAAAGATTTAGTAAATGCATAATAAGCATTGATTGTTTAAAATAGTATTTAAGAAGGACCTTCCGTTTTAGGAGGGTCCTTTATTACTTTAGTAAAAAGGTTATGTAAGAGAAAGGAAAATGATTATGAGATTAGATAAGTTTTTAAAAGTATCTCGTATTATCAAACGACGTACCGTAGCAAACGAGGCGTGCGATGCAGGAAGAGTGACTGTGAATGGTAAGGTTGCGAAAGCGTCTCTGGATGTTAAGGTAGGGGATATGATAGAGATTATGTTTGGAACTAAGAATGTTAAAGTAGAAGTACTTGATTTGCAGGATACCAGTAAGAAGGAAGAAGCAAAAGAGTTATTCCGGTATATATAAGCGATAGTTTATAAGAGAATACAGTCATAAAAAAATACCTCATTCATATATTTAAAAAGGACAATCCAAAGCCTAAAATATGGAAGGAGGATTTTTTATGGAAGAGCGAGGAATAGCTCAGAAAACTCACAAAATTATAATATCCAATCGGAAAAATGGTGTGCTCAATGGTGTCATAGATGTACTGTCCTTTGATGTGGGAGAAATATTGTTAGAAACAGAACTGGGAATGTTAATGATTAAGGGAGCAGACCTTCATGTAAAGCGTTTGACATTGGAAAAAGGTGAAATTGATATTGAAGGGAAAATCGATAGTTTGACCTATTCGGATGTAAAGACCGCAGCAAAGCAAGGAGAATCCTTGTTGGGAAGACTATTTAAATAATGGAAGTCAGTACAGAAATCATAAAAGAAGCAGATGTATTGTTTATTTCCCTCATTACGGGAATGATGCTGTTGCTGGTATATGATCAGATACGGATTTTTCGAAGGTTGATTCCACATGGAACTCTGTGGGTTGGAATGGAAGATATGCTGTTTTGGATTGCCAGTGCATTAGTTCTATTCGCGATGCTTTACCGGGAAAACAGCGGCTATATTCGAGGATTTGCTATTGGCGGTGTTCTGTTGGGAATGTTGATATATAATGTTCTCTTAAGTCGGCTAGTGGTAAAAGCCAGTGTTTTTGTGTTGAAAAAAATCTTGTTTCTTATTAGCAGACCTTTTGCGTGGACAGCCCGTTTATTCTGCAAACCAATAGGATTTGTTAGAAAAACTGGGAAGAAAGTAGTACGATTTATGAAAAAGCAATTGAAAAAAGTATGGAGAACAGTTAAAATAGGATTATGTAAACGGTAAGCAGAGGGAAGGAAGATAAGATGAAAGAGCGAGAACGGGCAAGAAGTTCAAGTGTGCAGAGAATGCGCATGCGCCGTCAGAGAAAACAGAATAAAGCAGGAATGTTATCTATTACCCTGATTGTGCTGATTTTAATCGGTGTTATGTCTGTTCAGATTGTTTCTTTGTATGAGAAAAATGAGGATTATAAGAAGAAGGAAACCGAGTTAAAGGCGCAACTGGAATCAGAGCAACAGCGTCAGGAAGAGATTAAGGAATACGAAGAATATGTAACTACCAAAGAGTACATAGAACAGATTGCAAAGACGAAATTAGGTCTGGTATACTCCAATGAAATTATTTTCAAGGAGAATTCAGATGATGGTCAATAGATGAATTTCTTAAAAAGCATAAGTTCCTTAGAATCGTCATAACCAGCGATTCTAAGGATTTTTTTGTCTAAAAGTTTTTGAAAAAGTGTATCTGGTTTGACAAAGATTTCAAAGAGGACTTTTTATAATAACTCCTGCACGCTCAAATGCGGGCAGAAGGAGGATAGACAAAATGAAAAAAAGAAAATGGAAAGAAATTGTAATGTATGCCCTGGCAGTACTGGTGGCGAAAGTGGAGTTTGTGGGGTGTTTTCCGTTAATACCTGCCTTTTTTACGGTGGCATACATGGAAGAAATCAATCGAACCCTGCTGTTAATATTTTCTATATTTGGAATGGCGCTGTTCATACCGGTACAGGAAATGGCAAAGTATACGATGGCAATTTTAGTAACGGCAGTGGTAATTAAATTAATCGAGTGGGCGAATAAGACTTGCCGGACCTGGGTGGGAGCGGTGTCCATGGGAGGTAGTGTGTGTTTGGTTGCTATGGCAGGAGAATTGCTTCAAGTTCGAAATCGGATGGTAATATGGATGGGAATATTAGAAGCCCTGTTGGTTGCAGGAATGGTGTTGGTGGCATCGCCGGCATTTCATTGGTTTTTGGAGGAAAACATTACATGGAAAAGAAACGAGAATTCCGGGAAAACAACACCAGAGCATGGAGAAAAGCTTCAGTCTTATGCGAAGTCTTTTAATGGGTTGTCTCAGATATTTTCTCAAATGAATCAATATAAAAGCAATTTTGAGCCGGAAGAAATGGGCAGGATGCAGCAGGAGATTACTGGAAAGATATGCATGTCCTGTAATCAGTGTGCTATCTGCTGGCAGGAGGATACCAGTCCCATGTATGAGTTATTTTATAAGTTGATTCATTCGTTGGAAAAAAGAGGTGTGGCGGAAGAAGAAATACAGCGGCAGTTGGAGGACTATTGTCCTTACTCGGATACGATTATAGAAGAAGCGGTAGGGGTATTTGAAAAAGCAAAGTTAAATCTCTCCTGGTATAATCGTTTGCTGGAAAACAGGGGCATTATTGCGGAACAACTGGATGCAATGGCAGGTATCATGGAGGATTGTGCCAAAGAATATATTGATGTAAGTGAAACGAAGGGGCGCCTGTTGTCTTCGGTAAAATACAGGCTTAAAGAAAGGGGAGTGGTAGTAAATGATATTCACCTTTATGAACGACAGAATGGTAAATTGTCATTGCAAATGAAGGTGTACTCTAAATGGGGAAATTGTGTTACCATAAAAGAAATTGCAAAAGGAATTTCTTTGGGGATGAAACGAACCATGGTTCCGGGCAAATATGTTCGTTCTCTGGTGGGAAAGGAAGAGGCATACCTGACTTTTGAGGAAGATACCGTATTTCACAGTCTGCATGGAGTGGCAAGACTTACCAAGGATAATGCACAGATATCCGGTGATAGCTTTTCTGTATTGGAACTGGAAGGTGGTGACTGCGTACTGGCATTATCAGATGGGATGGGTTCTGGAATCAGTGCTTGTAAGGAAAGCGAAATGGTGATAGAGTTAATAGAGAAGTTTTTAGAAACCGGATTTCAGAAGGAAACTGCAATTCGTATGATGAATTCTGCCATGGTCATTCAAGGAGAAGAAGGAATGTTTTCTACTGTGGATATGGCAGATATTGATTTGTATACTGGAAAGTGTGATTTTTATAAAATCGGGGCAGCAACCACCTTTATTAAACGTGGAGAAGAAGTGGAGTGCATTTCCTCTGCAACCCTTCCGGTGGGGATTTTTCATCAGATAGAAATAGAAAAGTCATCAAGACAACTTCAAAGCGGTGATTTTGTGATACTGGTAACAGATGGGGTGCTAGATTACCTGAGGGTTCCATCACCGGAAGAAACACTGCGGGAGATTTTAGAAACAATAGAAACTAACAATCCGGGGCAGCTGGCAAAGCAGGTGCTAGAGCGGATTTTACTATTTACAGCCGGAAAAGTGCCGGATGATATGACCGTACTGGCGGCAGGAATATGGGAGAAATAAATGCAAAAGAAAGTACTTGAGTTTATGGAACAGCATCATATGGCAGAAAAGGGAGAACGTATTCTGGCGGCAGTATCCGGCGGGGCAGATTCTATTTGTCTGCTGCTGGTGCTGTCCCGGTTACGTACCGAAAAGCAGTATGAGCTTTGTGTAGTGCATGTAGAGCATGGGATTCGAGGAGTAGAGAGTGAAAAAGATGCAGAATTTGTAGAGAATTTTTGTAAAGAGCATAAAATTCCATGTAAAGTATATCATTGTAAAGCGGAGAAATACGCAAGAGAGCATAAAATGACCGTAGAGGAAGGGGCAAGAGAACTGCGGTATGGGTATTTTCAAGAGGCAGCTAAGGAGTTCCGAGCTGATAAGATTGCGGTTGCCCATAACCAGAATGATTGTGCGGAGACCATTTTGTTTCATTTGGCACGAGGAACCGGGCTCAAAGGACTTTGTGGAATTCTTCCGGTGCGGGAGAATATCATACGCCCGCTCTTGTGTGTAGAGAGAAAAGAGATTGAAGCGTATTTAAAAGAGCAGGAACAGGAATATTGCATTGATAAGACGAATGCGGAATTAGAGTATACCAGAAACCGTATTCGGCATCAGGTATTGCCGGTGTTGGTAGAGATTAATAGTCAGGCAGTGGCACATATGAATCAGACCGCAGCAATGGCGGTGGAGTTGGAAGAATTGATGCGGCAGCTTACGGAGGAAGCGAGAGAGCGTTGCATCTGTAAAGAGGAAGTGGGGATTTTTATTTCGCAAAAACTGCAAAGTGAAAAAAAGATGATACAGAAGAATTTGCTACATCGAGTGTTGACAGAGGCTGCTGGATGTAGCAGAGATATTTCCAATGTGCATATCCAACAGGTGTTGGAACTGTTGGAAAAGCAAGTGGGGAAAAAGGTGAATTTGCCCTATCAGTTGGAAGCAGAGCGGACTTATGAAGGAATCCGAATCCAGAAGGCAAAAGAAAGTATTGTTGAGAATATGTTACAAAAGGTATGGGAAATCGTGCCGGGGGAAACGTTGGAAATACCGGAATATGGATATCGAATTCAAACCAGAATTCTGGAAGAAAATTTTGGAAGTCAAGAAATTCCGCAAAAAATGTATACGAAATGGTTGGATTATGATAAAATAAAAGGAAGTATGCTCCTTAGAACCCGCCGGGAAAAGGATTATTTTGTTATCAATACTCAGGGCGGAAGAAAGAAATTAAAAAAATATCTGATAGAAGAAAAAATACCACGAGAACAGCGGGATAAACTATTGCTTTTAGCGGATGAAACACATCTTATCTGGGCAGTGGGATACCGCATTGGTGAAGATGTAAAAGTAACAGAGCATACAAGAAGAATTTTGGAAATACGAATAGACGGAGGAAATATTCATGAGTGAAAATATTCGCATATTGATTTCAGAAGAAGATATAGAAAAAAGAATTCTGGAAATGGCAAAAGAGATTAGTGAATATTATAAAGGAGAAGAGGTGCATTTGGTCAGCGTATTAAAAGGTGGAGTGTTTTTTACCTGCGAATTGGCGAAAAGACTGACAGTGCCCGTTTCTATTGATTTTATGTCGGTATCCAGTTATGGAAACGATACCAAGTCTAGCGGTGTAGTAAAGGTAATCAAGGATTTGGATGAGGCAATTGAAGGAAAGAATGTTTTAGTAGTGGAAGATATCATTGATTCCGGAAGAACGTTAAGTTATCTGATGGAAAACTTAAAAAGTAGAAAACCAAAAAGTTTGAGGCTTTGTACCCTTTTAGACAAACCGGAGCGTAGAGTAGTAGATGTTCGGGTGGATTATACCGGATTTGCTATCCCGGATGAATTTGTTGTGGGCTATGGATTAGACTATATGCAGCATTACAGAAATCTACCTTATATAGGGGTAGTAGAATTGAATGCTTAAAAATAGATAAAAGATAAGAGGAGGCGTGTACATGAACACACAAAAAAGAAATAGAGCGTTTGGATTATACATTGGAGTGATTGTAATCCTGGCGTTGGTATGGCTGTTAAGAGATAGTTCCACCGGATTAGGACAGTCAGATAATTATACCTACGCACAGTTTGAAGAGGATTTAGATGCAGGAAACGTGCAATCCGTAACGATTTCCCAGAATCGTGAAGTGCCAAGTGGTGAAGCGGATATTACCATAAAGGGCAAGGATGATAAGACTACAGTAGTATCTTTGTATTTATCCGATGTAAATGCAATTCAGGATACTATGAAAGAATATAAATTTACACAGTATCAGGTTAAGGAAATGCCGCAGGAGAATTGGCTGATTTCTATTCTTCCCACATTGATACTGTTTGCTATATTGTTCATTTTCTACATCATTATGTCTAATCGTGTGGCAGCAGCCAATGGTGGCGGTAATAAAATGATGAATTTTGGAAAGAGCCGTGCAAAAATGACCACTGATGAGAATAAGAAGGTAAATTTCGCAAGTGTTGCCGGTCTAAAGGAAGAGAAAGAGGAATTGGAAGAGTTAGTAGACTTTTTACGTTCTCCAAGAAAGTATACTAAGTTGGGAGCAAGAATTCCGAAGGGAGTACTGTTGGTAGGACCGCCGGGAACTGGAAAGACATTACTGGCAAAGGCAGTAGCAGGAGAAGCGGGTGTGCCGTTCTTTAGTATTTCCGGTTCTGACTTTGTAGAGATGTTTGTTGGTGTTGGTGCTTCTCGTGTAAGAGATTTATTTGAAGAGGCTAAGAAAAATGCACCTTGTATTGTGTTTATTGATGAGATTGATGCAGTAGCACGTCGCAGAGGTACCGGAATGGGGGGCGGACATGATGAACGTGAGCAGACACTGAATCAGTTATTGGTAGAGATGGATGGTTTTGGTGTAAACGAGGGAATTATCGTTATGGCAGCCACAAACCGTGTGGATATTTTAGACCCAGCTATTATGCGTCCGGGACGTTTTGATCGTAAGGTGCATGTAGGAAGACCGGATATCGGTGGAAGAGAGGAGATTCTTAAGGTTCATGCAAAGAATAAGCCTCTCGGTGATGATGTAGATTTAAAACAGATTGCACAGACAACGGCGGGATTTACCGGGGCTGATTTAGAGAATCTATTAAATGAGGCTGCTATTTGTGCTGCAAAAGAAGATCGTGCTTATGTGATTCAGGATGATATTCGCAAATCCTTTGTGAAGGTGGGGATTGGTTCTGAAAAGAAGAGTCGTATCATTACAGAAAAGGAAAAGAAAATTACAGCATATCATGAAGCAGGTCATGCGATTCTGTTCCATTTACTTCCGGATGTGGGACCGGTATATTCGGTATCCATTATTCCTACCGGAGTAGGAGCCGCAGGTTATACTATGCCATTGCCGGAGCGGGAAGAGATGTTTAACACCAAGGGCAGAATGTTACAGGAAATTGTGGTAGACTTAGGCGGACGTGTGGCAGAAGAATTAGTTTTTGACGATATTACAACAGGAGCATCTCAGGATATTAAGCAGGCAACCGGTGTGGCAAAGGCGATGGTTACTAAGTATGGAATGTCTGAAAATGTAGGTTTGATTAATTATGATAATGATGACGATGAGGTATTCATCGGAAGAGATTTGGCACATACCAGAGCGTATGGAGAAAATATTGCCAGCATCATTGATCAGGAAGTAAAACGTATTATTGATGAATGTTATGCAAAGGCAAAGAGCATCTTGAATGAAAATGAAACCATTCTTCACAAGTGTGCAGAACTCCTCTTAGAAAAGGAAAAAATTGGAAGAGAAGAGTTTGAAGCGTTGTTTGAGGGATAAGTTGTGCAAAAATAAAGACGGTATTTCAAATATGGGAAAAAGGTACTGTAAAATGTGCATAAAAAAAGGATGTAATTTTTGTGAAGTTTGTGCACACTTATAGATGGATATATGGTACTATAATTAACGTAAAAACCCCCCAATACATTATATAGTTTTTGCTACACCCCATAGTAAAAATACCTTCTCCTAAAAAAGGCAGCAGTTCGACCGCTGCCTTTTTTACTTTGTAGAAAAACTTTTTTACTTGATTTAAGTGAAGATATTCGATAGAATGAATAAAAAGAGTGGAAAAAGTCTGTGAGCTGAGAGGTTATGTCTATGAAAGAGCTTTCGATTTATGAATTAAACCAACGACAGCAGTATATGATGCAGATGCGTCCTTTGTTAAAGAAGCATGCTTTATTTTCGGATGGAACGAAGGATTATAGGAGTCCGGCAGAACCAAAGGAAAATGAGCAAGTGACTCTTAGATTTCGTACGGCTAAGGATAATGTAGATATTGTACGGTTATGGAGTAATGGACAAAAATTTGTGATGGAGAAGTCAGAAAGCGAAGGAGAGTTCGATTACTATCAAGTTACGATACAACTTGGAACGGAGAATTTTTCTTATTATTTTGAAGTGGTAACAGGAATGCTTCATTGCTATTATGACAGAATGGGAGTATCACAGCAGGTAAGACCAGAATATAATTTTATTATTGTGCCGGGATTTTCAACGCCGGATTGGGCGAAGGGTGCTGTAATGTATCAGATTTTGGTGGATCGTTTTTATAACGGAGACCCATCGAATGATGTAAAGACCAATGAATATCACTATATTGGGATTTATAGCCAAGAGGTAGATAGTTGGAATAAGTTTCCGGCAAGCTTTGGTGTAGGTGAGTTTTATGGTGGTGATTTGGCTGGTGTAATGCAGAAGATGGATTATCTTCAAGAATTAGGTGTGGAGGTAATTTATTTTAATCCATTATTTGTATCACCATCGAATCATAAATATGATATACAAGATTATGATTATATAGATCCACATTATGGTGTGATTGTAGAGGATGGCGGGGAAGTATTACCCCAGGGGGAAACAGATAATTCTAAGGCAACCAAGTACATTAAGCGTGTTACAGATTACAAGAATTTGGAAGCTAGTAATCAGTTATTTGCGCAGTTGGTAGAAGAAGCACATAAGCGTGGAATGAAAGTGATTCTGGATGGTGTATTTAATCATTGCGGTTCTTTTAATAAATGGCTGGATCGTGAATTGATTTATGAGAAAGAATTAGGATACGCAACCGGAGCATATATCTCAGCAGATAGTCCTTATCGAAACTTCTTTCACTTCTATGATGAAGGGCAGTGGCCGTATAATGGCACTTATGACGGCTGGTGGGGACACGATACGTTACCAAAACTAAACTATGAAGGTTCCAGAGACCTTTATGATTATATTATGGAGATTGCCAGAAAATGGGTATCTCCACCTTATAATGCAGATGGATGGCGTCTGGATGTAGCGGCAGATTTAGGACATTCTGTAGAGTATAACCATCAGTTCTGGAGAGATTTTCGAAAGAATGTAAAGGAAGCAAACCCGAATGCTGTTATTCTTGCAGAACATTATGGTGATCCGGTAGATTGGCTGCGTGGCGATCAGTGGGATACCGTTATGAATTATGATGCATTTATGGAACCATTAACTTGGTTTTTGACAGGAATGGAGAAGCATAGTGATGGCTACCGTCAGGATATGCTTGGAAATTATCAGAACTTTGAAGGTGCTATGAATTATTATATGACGAGATTCCTTACACCATCTTTACAGTGTGCAATGAATGAACTGTCAAACCATGATCATTCCAGATTCCTTACCAGAACAAATCATAAGGTAGGTAGAGTTGACAATTTAGGAAGTGGTGCTGCAGCGCAAGATGTGAATAAAGGAGTCATGAAGGAAGCGGTTGTGGTACAGATGACTTGGCCGGGTGCACCTACGTTATATTATGGAGATGAGGTTGGCGTCTGTGGATTTACAGACCCGGATAATCGAAGAACTTATCCGTGGGGGGCTGAAGATCGCGAGTTATTAGACTTCCACAAGGAAATGATTCGGATTCATAAGGAAAATGAAGCATTTCGTACAGGGTCTTTGAAGCTTTTAGGCGGTGATTATCAGATGATGTGTTACGGAAGGTTTAACCGGGAACAGCAGTTTGTAATAGTGCTTAATAATGACGAGGTACAGCGTAGCATGAAGGTATCTGTCTGGGCAGCAGGGTTGAACAAGGAAACAAAACTGGAACAGATTATGTATACAACAAGAGATGCTCATTCTGTGGCACCCGTAATTTATGAAGTGCATGGTGGCTATTTGAATATATCGCTTCCGGCACACTCTTCCGTAGTATTGAAAAATATTGGATAAAAAATAGAATTTGTACTTGCAAGAGCATGAGCTATATGATATAATATGACATTGTCAGGGCAAAACTTTTGCATGACATATGGGTGGATTCCCGAGTGGCCAAAGGGGACAGACTGTAAATCTGCTGGCAATGCCTTCGAAGGTTCGAATCCTTCTCCGCCCATTTTATCTTTTATAAGATAATGTGCCGCAGTGGCGGAACTGGCAGACGCGCAGGACTTAAAATCCTGTGGTGGTGACATCGTACCGGTTCGATTCCGGTCTGCGGCATTAACATTTTGAAGCGGAAACATTGATGAATTCAGTGTTTCCGTTATTTTTTTATTCTTAAAGGTTTGAACACTTTTGAACACTTTTTTTACTTTTCAATCCTAAATTCTGGAAAGCCTGCATATCATCTTCGGATTTATCGACATTTCTAAGATAATGTAAAGTGGTTTCAACTCTACTATGTCCCATGAGTTTGGATATGGTAACAAGATTTTCGCCGTCATATGCTGTACTTGCATTGTAAAATCTAATTTTGTGACTTGAGTGATATGGAATATTACATTCTCTGCAATATTTTTTCAACCGTCGATTGAAACTGTCAGTTGTCATAAGAGAACCGTTAGGCTCAAAAACATATTTCCCATAAGGATTAATTTCCTTTGCTTTTTTCAGGATTTCTAATGCTTCATCTGTAAGATACTGTTCACGGTATCCGTGTGAAGTGTTTCCTTTCATCTGATTAGAAATAGTTACTGTTCTTGGTGAAAAGGTTAAATCATCATTTAGGATGCGTTCAGTCAACACTTGTCCGTGAAGATAAACTTTTCTGCTTGTATAGTCTATATCTTCCCAACGAATAGCTTTTGTTTCGCCAACGCGGATAAAAAGATAAAAGGAAAGCTGGATTGCCAAAGAATAAGGTTCATTGATTCCTTTTAGATAACTTAAAAGTGTTGCAGTTTCTTCTTGCGTAAAAACATTATCCGTTTGATTTTCTACTGGTTTGTATACAAACTGCTTGAAGTTTACATCTGATACGGGATTGTGTTCAATGATTTCTTCTTCAATCGCATATGAAAAAATACCATTCAGTACAGCACGGGCATTACTTAAACGTTTGTAAGTAACGGTTCTGTCTTTTGTAACCTTACGGAAGAACTTGATAAGAGTTATTGGCTTGATTTCAGCTAAAGGCATTTTCACTAAGTCAGTACCTTCAAAAAACTTTTTCCATTCCATTGTATTTTCATAAATGGTTTTTGGTTTTGCTGGTGTATAATCACGTCTGTAAATCAGCCATTTCTCATAAAAAGTTTCCAATGTAACATTTTTGCGGTCATTATTCTGTTGCTGTTCAATATAGAATTGAATAATCTCTTTTTCAAGGTTCTCTTTGCTCTTGCGCTTGAGAGGGCGGCGGTGATGAGGTTTTGTATCATCTGGTAAATAAGTGCGCCAGCTTTTCTCGCTTTCAGAGTAATAAATATCATATGTGTGGTTCTCTAAGATGATTTTTTCTAAGTCTTTTTTTATTTCTTTCATAGATTTATCTTCATTGAGAACTTCATCTAAGGGGATTTTAGCACAGTCAGCCAGCAGGGTCAATCGTGCTAATAGTGAATTGTCTGCCATATGTACTGTGCTTTCTCCTTTCTGATATTACTTATGTATTGTGAAACTGTGGTTAAAATGGTAGCTCCGTTTGCTCTGCTGTTGATAACGTCCGAAATTTTTCATTACGGTGCAAATATTTTTCAACAGAATTATAAATAGTAATGGTACCATTCTTAGCATAGATTCTTACTTCGTGTATACGTCGTAAAAATGCTTTCCATGATTCAGGATTGTCTTTCTGCACTTCTTTGTACTGCTCTTCTAATTCCCAGTTGGAAATGATGTAAACAGTATCAAAACATGCATACTTATTGACATAACGTGCCGGAAGTTCAATGGGATATATGTCACAGTAATTAAGCATATCTGATAATTTCAATCCCGAACGAAATTCATCAAATACCATAACAGATTGCATCGAATAGCCGTCAAACGGATGCTGGTAATCAGAAACACGATATACATTAGCATCTCCGTGTGCATCAAGTACACCTCTGGTTTTTCCGGTGCCTGTTGCTCCACTAATATAAATTACTCTCAGATTTGTGCGGCGTTCATTCTTATATTTCTCCTGCAAAAGCATAGTTCTAACCTTATCAATTTTATCGATATGCAGAATGTAATCATTGTTTATAGCCAGTATTTCAGCATTAGAATAACCATTTTTAACCATCTCATATAGTTCTTGCATATCTTGTTTTGTTCCTCTTTGAGCTGGTCTTATTCCCCATTCCATATAACTTCCCTCAATGCTGGTTTCTGCCTTTTCGGTTTCTGCCCATTTCCCCTCTTTTTTGATGTAATTAATATTGGATTCTACACCTCCTTTGGCTACATCAATATGAGCTTCTGGGAAAGCTTTCTTTATTTTTGAAAAACGTACTCTTGATGAAAAACAGACATATATGTGCGTATGGAGTGTTTTTCCCATCTCATCCGCCATTGCAAAAAATTGTAATGTAGTAAATTGGCTTATCAGAATTTCTGATATTTTTTTATGGTCATAGCCATGGTCAAGAGGGTTATTAATCGTTAACAGATATGAATTCCTCTGAAAATCATTTTCTTTCAAGTGTATCACCCCTTTCTGTCTATATAACTATTGCTAACTTGTGTTCGCTTTGTGCATTCTATGCGAACATACCTAAAGCCTTGTTTTTACTAGGCTTTAAGTGTGATTGTGCAGGCGGGGTAATACTATAACACCGCCTGCATCCAGACATTTCTTATCCATGCTCTGTGCTATTGCCTGAAGGCATCCGCACCGTTCATGGAACGAATGTCTGGTATTCCCATTATGGAGTAAAGCACAGTCTGTTTATTTCCGTAACCTAGTCCAGACATCACTACCAAATTATCTACGGATGTAAACTGTTTCCTTGAAAATTTAAAGGAATTGTGATGTAGATATAGGCATAGTAACTATCCTGTTGAATGGCAGTAATGTGAAAGCCATGAGACAAAAAGTAAAACTTTCTATCTATACGAGCACGATTATCTGGACATCTCTGTCTGGCTATTTTACATCTCACTGATTGAATATGAGTGTTAAGATAGCTAAGGGTGGATAGCATCCAGTCATTAGGAAACTTTCCTGTCCGGCATTTCTTCCAACGATAGCAGAAGGTTACTTCTTGGTTTACTTGTTTCCAACCAGCTGATTGTAATGAGTATTCATCTCGCACTGGCTCTAAGCCAGTGGGAGATGTACAGAGATGAAGCACGTAAGTAAGTTCAGAACACAGCTGTTGAGAACCCCAGACCAATTTTCTTTTTTCTTTCAGATTTTCCTCTGCCTTTTTATCGAGGTATGCTATAAGTGTTTCATAAAGCGACATTAGGCATCCCTCCATTCTATGTCCAAGTAATCCAAAGGAGCATTTTCGCTAAGGTATAAGCGATAAGTCTGTTTGGAATGGACTACATAGCACCGAAATACGGCAATATCTGGCTCTGGAAAAGTTACAGAAGCTATTCGTAGAGTCCTTAAAAGGGCACTGTTTTCGGCAAGAAAATAAGGAGCAACGTAGAATGTATGTCCATATTCCTGTGCGAAATCGATTTGTCCTTGAACTCTAGCTTGCAGATACCGACTATCAAAACCTAGGTGGTCTAAATCCAGCTCATAGGCTACCTGATAAAACGCTAATTTTCCTGCCTTAAAAAAGGGCTGGATGCCGATTTTTTCAAACGGATTTAGAGATAGCTTACATAAGGCATCCGAAAGTGCCTGTTCGATACGAATATACTGATGGAATAGAAATTCCTGTTTTTGTTCTTTTTCAATAGCTTTTCTTTTTTGCTTGTTCATTTTTTTTCCTCCTCGTTGTTTACATGACAATTTCATTATTGTTATCTTTCAGTAACTCAATGCTAGATGCTGTTACTGTTACTCCCTGTTTGAGATTACCACTGCTTTTTTCTATAAAGGCATAGGCTTTTATAACCATATCCTTAAACAGAACCTTGATTCCTATATTCTCTGCGGCAGCAATCATGTCATTTGTAATAACAGGTGTTTTGGAATCCTTGATTTTTACGTCGAAATGAGAATTGCTATTTCCAAGGCATCTGTATTTATGTCCGATAGCAGGTGGATTTTCCGCATTAGCGTTGTAATCCAGTAAAGGGTTAACCTCTGTTACTAAGCAAAAATCAACTTCTTTCTTGAAGTTAATATTGTTTAGTTCTAATTGTAAGTTCTTTATTAACATTGTTTCTCCTCCTTTGTTTGGTCTGGCGGGTTTGAAGAATCTATAGGAACACCAGCTATAGTAAAAATCCAGCGCAACTGATTCAAGCTAAGCTTATGAATAAGAATAGTACCTTCTTTATCAAGAATGTCATATTTGGTGATTCTTTCCTTATATATCCATAACTTTTCCAAACGCAGACCATGTTCTTTTAATGTGTTTTTTATCTGCTGATAGCTATAGGGGATTGCACCCATTGTTACACCTCCATTCTTAAATGCACTATCTACATTTAAGAAAAAGTGTAGGACTTCGTACCTTTCCTTTCATGCGTTCACCTGCTTTCTTTGTACACTTTAATTATCCTGCAAAAAGGTATAATCAGAAAGCACACCATTTGAGAATAAGTGTACACATTTTGTCACTATTTAAGTAAATGGTTATTATTAGTAAACCGATTATTAATTTTACTTATAAAGCAATTCTAATTTATCAACCATTGTAATAAAGATAGGTACTTTCAAAAAAGAGAAGTACATAAAAAAAAATCATTAATCATGTAAAGGTACTTGTTTGTATAGGTCTTATCCATTAAAGAAAGGAGATTTATACATATGAGAAAAGTGGATGAAATTGGCACAATGTTAAAAAAACAAAGAATGGTACATTCTGTTTCGGCAGAAGAAATGGCAGAAAAGCTTAACGTATGTACAAATACAATTCGAAGGTATGAGAAGGGAGAGGGAATAGAAAACTTTCAGACAATTGAAAGTTTATCTAAAGAATACAAAATTCCGTTGATGAAATTATTGTTTACACCAGAAGAGATTCGCAATGGTGCGAATCAAACAGAAATAGAACAAGTAAATTTGACAATACAGCAGATGCCATCAGATGCTAGAGAAATAATTTGCACTTTTATTAAAGAAATTGCAGGTTGTTTAGAAAGGAATAAATGAGTATTTGCAGAAAGAACACTTCAATTAGATTAACACCTAGTTAATGTCTATATTATCAAATCTACATACTACAAAAGTAGTTCAAAGGGTACTTTACCTTTGAACTACCTGTGGCATGTCTATTATTTATGAATTATCATCTACCAATAATCAAATAAGCAAAAAATGAGACCGCCACATAGTGACAGTCTTGTTATAAGTGATATATAAATTATTTCATGGTATCAATCAGAGTTTGTAACGCTTGAATTTGAATATTAGACAATTCCGTTACATCAAGATAGGAACGTGAAGAGCTGGTTCTGCCAAGAATGTAATCAGCAGATGTATGGAAAATGTCTGCAAGTGCTATGAGAGAACCCAGACTAGGAGATTTTTCACCTCTTTCGTAAGAAGAGACCATTGCTGGGGTAATATGAAGTTTATGTGCTACTTGGGTCTGGGAAAGCTGATTTTTTAGCCTTAGTTCCTTTAAACGTTCTGCCATAGTGGTGCTCATGGTATCAACTCCTTTTACTATAAGTTTAAAGTAATTGCAAAAACCATGAGCATAAAACATTTATACTGTTGGCATATAAAATAGGGTTGAAAGCAGAAAAACACTGTGATATAATGTAGCCAACGAACAAAGTACAATTGTATAGAGGCTATGTCCGCACATTGAAAACTTGATATTTACTTTTATAGCCTCTGGCTCGCAATGTGCGGCTGGCTAAAACGTAAATAACAAAAATAAATCCCAAAGGAGGAAGGAAAATGAAAAAGAATTATAAGAAGATTGTTATTCCGGTAATAGCAGTCGGAGCAGTTGGGGCAGTTGCCATAGGCAGTAGATTTCTGCTAAAAGGAAATGAAAAGGATATAAAAGTAGGAGAGATAACAAGTAACGCTATTGATTCTATGAATAGCGCTATTTGTAGTGCAATAAATAGTTTGCGTGAGTATGAAAGGGGTTCTGGAGACGGAAGTAACGTAGCAGTGAACAACGGAAGTTTAGACATGTCCGTAGGGCAGTGGTTGAGCAAGGAAGAGTTTAGTGCAGCCACAGGATTAACAGGAGATAAGTTAGATGAGTACTTTGGTTATTATATGGCAGGCAAAGACGGTGGTGACAATCCAGAAGACGCATTAAACGTACTAATGCAAATTGCAATTGAGAATGAAGACATCGTTACACCATCATCCTCTGATAATAGCGGAAACAGTAGTGCGGAAGTAGCAGACAATAGTAAACCTGGAAGCACAGGAAACAACAATTCCGGTGGCAACGGAAACAGCGGAAACAGCAATGGCGGTTCTTCTTCATCTTCTAATGTTGAGAATGACTCTCAGAATCAAAACGACAATGTATATATTCCTTCAGATGAAGACAGAGCAGCAATGGAAGCAATGCAAGATAATTTTATTACAGGTGGCGGACAGTCAGATTCATTAACAGATGAACAGAGAGAGGCAGAAGAAGCAGCCATGGAAGGGTTGCAGGGTTATTGATTAAAAGCATAAAGGATAAAAATTATCTCAAATAAAACACAGCTGTAAAGCTGTGTTTCGTCATATAAGAAGAGATATAGAAGGGAGAAAGCAGAAATGAAACATATAAAAATCAAGAAGCTTATTGCAACAGCATTAGTAATAACAACGGCAATCACATCTGTAAATATGACAGCCCTAGCAGATGTATCAGATACTGGTGGAAACACAAGTTTAACTGGTGGCGGACCTGCATCTGGTGGCGGTACAACTGGAATGTTCTTTGAAACTTTACAGTCTGGGTATCGTATATACATCATAGATGAAAATGGTAACCGTGTATCAAATACAATAGACATATGTTACGGGAAACCTTCGGATTTAGTGACAAGAGACAATATGTACACAAATGCATACAATGAGGGACTTAGTAAAGATAAATCAAACTATACTTGGTACACATGGGAGCAGTTACAAGGGTATGTACCATCCCTAGCAGGTCACATTCCAACCGCACCATTAACAAGAAATTCAGTAAATGACCCATTTTATTTAACGCATGGAACAGAGTTTAAGCAGTGGGTAATCAATGGTATCGGTGGTACAAGTTTAGAGTATTTAATGAGCGAGCTTTCTGCAGATACAGCAACAACCAATACAAGCAGAGATACAACATCTGGTGGTGGAACAACATCAGATGGTGAGGGCATTTGATTGAAAATAATAAAGATGAAAGATAAACAAGCCTTGTTTCAATAAGTGCGTTTGAAACAAAGCCATATCAATTGTTATTTTTTGCGATATAATATAAAAAGAGACTGTAAATCCCCACTTGCTTTGCAAGTGCCTTGCGGTAAAGGGATTGACAATCTCTTGTGATAATCTTAAAATTGATAAATAAGGTTTTTGCTATTTGTTTTGAGTTTGTAAGAGCGCAGTTCTTATGTTGAACACTTTTTTGAACACTTTACAAAGATGAAGTTCTCAAATCCCCTTTCTTTCAGTGTTTTAGAAATTACTATTTGTTCGATTCCGGTCTGCGGCATTAACATTAAGGAGATACTTAAGTTTTTAAGTATCTCTTTTCTTTTTCCTCTTTTTTGTTCGTAGGATTTAACGAAGAATATGGTAATATAATGAGGTGCTTATGAAAAAATGGTTTACTGCTGAAAAAATAGAAGCGGATACATTTGTGATTAGTGAATACAAGCATTGCCCGTACAGATTGTAACTACTCATGCCCATTGGAATCATATTGGAGGTCATAAGTATTTTGAAAATATGGCAGTTCACGAAAGTGAGAAGGAGTGGTTGTGCGGAAAATTTCCGATTCGTTACAGGTGGTAAAGAGGAATCTTATTTGTGAAACTTGTGACTTTCCCAAAGAGTTTGAAATTGATAAGTATGAAATATTTTCAGGTAATCCGACAAGAGCTTTGCATGATGAAGAAATGATTGATTTAGGGAATCGACAAGTAATGGTGATACATACACCGGGACATTTGCCGGGACATCATCAATTGGATATTCCGGTTGGAATAATAGAAGAAATCGAGAAAGCATTTGCTTCTCTGGATAAAGCCGGAAAGTTAGTACAGGGGCAAGGGGTTTTTGATTTTGGAGAATTTCAGATACATATCTAAAGGGAGTTAAAAAGACTCCCTTTTCTTAAAATTTTTATATTTTTAGAATATCTTTTCTTCCCAAGTTTTACAAAAAACGTTACAATAAAGGTATCAATATATGTTAGGAGGTATCTCTATGGCGTTTATCGAATTCCAGAAAGTAAATAAAATATACCAGTCCGGTGATGTCAAGGTTCATGCCTTGAAAGATGTAAGTTTTCAGATAGAACAAGGAGAGATTTGCGTCATTGTAGGACAGTCGGGAGCGGGAAAAACAACATTGTTGAATATATTGGGTGGTATGGATGTTTTAACCGATGGAAAGATTTTCTTAGATGGTGTGGAGGTATCTGCCTTTAAGAAGAAGCAGTTAGCAAATTATCGCAGAAATGATATTGGATTTGTATTCCAGTTTTACAATCTTATTCCCAATCTGACGGCGTTGGAAAATGTTGAAATTGCATCTCAGCTTTGTAAAGAGCCTTTAGATCCGGCAACGGTGTTAGAAGAAGTAGGATTGGAAGAGCGAATGAATAATTTTCCGGCGCAGCTGTCCGGTGGAGAGCAACAACGAGTTGCCATCGCCAGAGCTCTTGCCAAGAATCCCAAACTTCTTCTATGCGATGAGCCTACAGGAGCCTTGGATTATCAGACGGGAAAGGCTATTTTAAAACTTTTGCAGGATGCAAGCCGAAAAAGTGGGATGACAGTTCTGATTATTACTCACAATTCTGCATTGACGGCTATGGCGGATCGGGTGATTCGGGTAAAAAGCGGAACTATTGCAGAAGTGTGTAAGAATGAGAAAATTGTACCGGTGGAGCAGATAGAATGGTAGGGTGAATATTATGAAAAAGGCTTTTCGTAAAAATATTTTTCGAACCATAAAAAAGAGTCTGGGCAGGTATATGGCCATTTTTGCTATTATTGCATTGGGAGTAGGATTTTTTGCCGGATTAAAGACCACTAAGCCTGCTATGCTTAAGACCGGACAGGAGTATATACGAGAACAGAAAATGTATGATTATCGTTTCCTGTCTACTTGGGGTTTTGAGGAAGAAGAGATATCAGGTATAGCGAATTTGGATGGAATAGAGAAAGCAGAAGGGGCTTATTGGGAAGATTTTATTTATCTTAATGAAGCTGGGGAAGAGAGCTGCCTAAAGGCTCTTTCCATTACCACACAGGTCAACCAACTGATAGTGACAGCCGGAAGAATGCCGGAGCGTGCAGAGGAATGCGTGGTAGATGCTTATTATTATTCTGGGGATATGATAGGGAAGAAGATTGCAATTTCTTCAGAAAATTCTCTGGATATCAAGGATAGTTTTGCGTATGATACCTATACGGTTACCGGATTAGTACGGTCGCCTTTGTATATGAACTCGGAGAGAGGAACGACTACGATTGGAAATGGGAAAATAGATGCTTTTGTCTTTATACCCCAGGAGGGATTTTCTTTTGATTATTATAAAGAAGTCTATGCCTGTGGTGATATGAAAAATGTGGCGTTTACAGATGAGTATCAGAAGGAAATTGATGACCATACAGATACAGTAGAGCAAGGGGTTACCTCCGTTATTGAAGCACGATATGTGAAAGAAATTGCAGAGGCGAAAGAAGAAATTGCGGATGCAAGGCAGGAACTTGCGGAAAAGACAGCCGAGGCGCAGCAGGAGCTTTTGGATGCAAAGTCAGAATTGGAAGAAGGGGAAGCAGCACTGACACAGGGAAAGCAGGAACTTCAAGAGGCAAAGAATACGCTAGCAGAAAAGGAACAGGAATTAAGAGAAGGGGAAGTAGCACTTGCAGAAGGGGAGAATGCACTTGCCAAAGCAGAACAAGAGCTTACAGAAGGAGAAGCAGCACTTGCAGAAGGAGAAGTACAGTATCAGAAGGGATTGGCAGAATATCAAGCAGGGCTTGCTGCGTATCAACAAGGGCTTGCCGGGTTAGAAAGGAGTCGGAGCCAGTATGAACAGGCAAAGTCTCAGAAGGAACAGTTAGAGTTGGCTGGCCTGGGGGATGCACTGAATCAGAATGAAATGTATTTGGCATTGAAACAGGCGGTTGAGGAGTTCGAAGCAAATGAACTACAATTGCGTGAGACGAAAGTGCAGTTAGATGTGGCAAATGCTCAGCTTATAGAAAGCCGAGCAAAGTTAGATGCTAGTCAGTCTCAACTTGCAGCAGGACGTCAACAATTAGAGGCAAATCATGAAAAACTTACAGGAAGTCGTGTGCAGATTGCAGATGGAAAGAGTCAGATTGAGAACGGAAAGAATGAAATAATTCAGGCAGAGCAGGAAATTGCGGAAAATGAGAAGACTTTGGCCGATGGATGGAAAGAATATGAAGATGGCGTGACGGAATTAGAAAACGAAACGACAAAAGCGGAGCAGAAGATTGCGGATGCAGAAGAGGAACTTGCAGCCGTGGAAGAACCAAAGGCTTATATATTGAATCGGAGTATGAATGTGGGATATGCTAGTTTTGAAGGTGATGTAAATATTGTAGAAGCAGTTGCCAAAGTTTTTCCGGTATTCTTTTTCCTCATTGCAGCACTGGTATGTTCCACTACTATGACCAGAATGGTAGATGATGAACGAACCCAAATTGGAACATTGCGAGCATTAGGATATACAGAAGGAGCGATTCTTTCTAAATATATCATTTATTCCGGAAGTGCAGCGGGAATTGGTACAGCGATTGGATATTTTCTGGGATCACGTCTGTTTCCTATGGCAATTTGGATAGCCTATGGTATGTTGTATGGATTTACAGATACCGTTATTACTGTGGATAATGTATGGCTATTTTTATTATCATTGTTGGTAGCGTTGTTGTGTTCTGTGGGAACTACCTTTATGGCATGTCGCTTGGAGCTGGCGCATACACCGGCGGATTTGATAAGACCAAAAGCACCATCTGCCGGAAAAAGAATTTTACTGGAAAAGATTTCAATTGTCTGGAAACATTTGAAGTTCTTGCATAAGGTATCAGCCAGAAATATATTTCGTTTTAAAAAGCGTATGATTATGATGATACTTGGTATTGCAGGCTGTACGTCGCTGGTAATTGCGGGATTTGGAGTGAAGGATTCTGTGTCCAATATTGTCAATAACCAGTATGACGAGATTTTACAGTATGATATCAGTGCTACTTATACCAAAGCGATTACAAAAGCGGTGCTGGAAGAGATTGAAGAGCAGTTTGGAAAAGCGATTACCGGCAGTGCAGTGCTACAAGAGGCATCTGCGGATGCTCCATATGAAAATGGTAGTAAAACAGTGACGTTGCTGGTATCGGAAGATGCAAAAATTAATCAATGTGTGAATTTCCATCTGGATGAGAAGTCAGTAGAGTTGCCGAAAAAGGGAGAGATTCTCATTGATAACCGGTTGGCAGAGGTACTTTCCTTAAAAATAGGAGATGAGGTGACCCTACAGGTAGGTGAGAAGAATACAAAGCCTCTAAAGGTAGCAGGAATTTTTGAAAATTATGCTTACTATTACGCCTATGTAACGGCAGAGACCTATGAAGAATATTTTGGAGAAATTTTTGAACCAAAGACGATTTACTTTGCCTTAGAGGAAGGGGCAGATGCCTATCAGATAGCATCATACTTGTCGGATATGAAAAATGCTTCTAATATGACAATAATAGAGGATATGAAGCTTCGTGTGCAGAATATGATGGAAAGTATGAATTATATTGTGGTATTGATTATTTGTTGTGCGGCTGCATTGGCGTTTATTGTATTATTCAATTTAGGAAATATCAATATTTCGGAACGTGTTAGGGAAATTGCAACCTTGAAGGTGTTAGGTTTTTATCCAAGGGAGACTGGTGCCTATGTGTTCCGAGAAAATATGGTACTGTCTATTATGGGGATTATTTTTGGCGTTCCATTGGGCAAGTTACTTCACCGTTTTGTTATGTTGCAAATAAAAATAGATATGGTTTCCTTTGAAATCAATATCCGTCCCCAGAGTTATCTGTATTCTGTAATAGCAGTATTAGGTTTTACTTTGTGCGTAGATATTATCATGCGCCGAAAAATTAATAGAATCAATATGGCGGAATCGTTGAAGTCCATAGAGTAACAAGTTTATATTTAAGAACGAGAGGAGAGTCAAGTATGGAAAAACAGGTTTTGGTAGTAGTAGACATGCAAAAGGATTTTATCAACGGGGCATTAGGAACCAATGAAGCAGCGGAAATTGTTCCGAAGGTAGAGGAAAAAATTAAAGATTTTAAGGGAGAAATTATATTTACAAGAGATACGCACTTTGACAATTACAGTGAAACGCAGGAAGGACAGAAGCTTCCGGTACCACACTGTATTAAGGGAACAGAAGGATGGAAGATTGAGAAACGATTAGAAAAGCTAAGAACACCGGATATGAAAGTGTTTGATAAGTTGACATTTGGTTCTGTGGAATTGGCAGAGTATTTAAAAGGAAAAAAGGAATTGGAAAGCGTTACTTTGATAGGACTTTGTACTGATATTTGTGTTATTTCCAATGCACTTTTGATAAAAGCATTTTTACCGGAAGTAAAAGTTATAGTAGAAGAGAAATGCTGTGCAGGTGTTACACCACAAAGTCACAGTAATGCATTGGAAGCTATGAAAATGTGCCAGATTGAGATTGCTTAGTTAAAAAATTGACAAGTAATAGAAAGAAAGATAAAATAAAAAAGGATTGAGAAAAATGTCAAAATAAGGAAGAAGGGAGTAGAAATAGTGCAGTAATGGTGGAAGTTTCACATTTACAAAAAAAATACGGGAAAAAGGTCATTTTAGAGGATATTAGTTTTCAGGCAAACTGCGGGGAACGGATTGCTATCGTAGGAAAGAACGGTTGTGGGAAGTCTACCCTGATGCGTATTATGTCTGGAATCATGAAGCCTGATGGCGGTGAGATTCTGTATTTTGGCGAAAATGCATTAAGAAAAAAGAAAGTTTTTCGAGACTATTGTGGTTATGTTCCCCAAGAGAATCCATTGATTGAAGAATTATCGGTAAAGGATAATCTGAGGTTGTGGGGGAAAGGGAATAGAGAAATAACGGAAAAGCTGACAGAACTTTTGCAATTACAGGATATGATGCATATACCTGTAGAAAAACTTTCGGGCGGAATGAAGCGTAGAGTAAGTATTGCCTGCGCATTGATGAATATGCCACCTGTGATTTTGATGGATGAGCCAACCACAGCATTGGACTTGTATTACAAAGAAGGAATACATAAGTGGATGGAAAGCTATCAGAAAATGAATGGCATTATTATTATGACGACTCATGACGAACAAGAGATTATGGAATGTGACAGATGTCTTGTAATGAAGGAAGGAAAAATTACAGAATTACCGAAAAAGGAGCGAACCATAGAAAAGGTAAAAGCATACATTTGTAAGTAATACTGTGAATAGAAAGAGGAGAGAGAAAAATGAATTTTGATCCAATGACAGGAGAACCAATTAAGAAAAATTTTGACCCGATGACGGGAGAACCAATTAACAATGAGCCAGAGGTAGAAGCAACTGCACAGACAGCAGAGGCACCGGTAGAAGTTACTGAACAGGTAGCAGAGGCGCCGGTAGAAGTTACTGAACAGGTGGCAGAGGCGCCGATAGAATCAACAGAGCCAGTTGTAGAGAGTGCTACAGAAGCACCTACGCAGGTGTTGACTAACAATATGTCAGAGCAGCAACCGACAATGAGTTTTGACCCAATGACAGGACAGCCGGTTGGAGCAAAACCGAAGAAGAAAGGATTTTTAAAGAGTACAGCTTCTAAGGTTGTTTTGGCAATTGCGATTATTGCAGTGATTGCATGTGGAGTAACAGCAGTTGCATTTAATTGTGGCATATTGGGAAGTAAATCTGATAAGGTGTTAAAAGCAATTACAAACACTTTAGAAGACAAGGGCGAATTGACCAAGGCTTTTGATTTCAGCGATATTGTTGAGTCTAACGAATACACGATGGGATTCTCCATGGAAGCAGAAGGCGTGGGTATGGAATGTTCTTATTTGTCTGGAAAATCTGGAAAACAGTTGACAGGAAATGTGAATGCATACTCTACAAATATTGATTTTGCATTGAACCTGACAGAAGAGGAACTTCAGGTACAGATTCCTTATATTACTGATAAAATTTTCACATATAACTATACCGGAGAGAATACCGGTTATCTGATGGAAGAGATGACGTCGGATGAAGTAGAAGCGTTCAATAAGGTATTAGAATATTTGTATAGCGCGGAGTCTAATGACAAAGCAACAGAAAAGCTGAAGGATGCTGTATTAGACGAGTATAAGAGCCTGGAATTCGAAGATGCAGGAAAAGAAGAATTTGAAGTAGACGGAAAAGACAGAGAATGTAAAGGATATAAAACTGTTATTACCAAAGAGAATATGCAGAATTTGATAGATGCATATGAAGAAGCTACCAGTGACAGCTTAGACGAAATGGAAGAGTTAATGGTAGATTTGGATCCTACTTATACGATGGGAAGTTATGCAGATTCATTTGATGAATTAAGAGAAATATTAGAGGAAATGCCGGATATGGCAACCACATTCTATCTGTATGATAATAAATTAGCATGTATTGAATTGCAGCCTAAGGGAGAGGAAGCTATTCAGATTCAGTTCTTAGGTGGAGACAGAAGAGCGCAGAATATGCGTATTGTAGATGAAGAAGGAAATGCAATCTTTGAGGTGGTAGGAGAGACTGACGGTTCAGAAGAAACAATTGAGTTCTTGGTAATCGGAGAGAGTGTTTTGAGCCTTGTTTATGATAGCAAGAGTGGTGAACTTAGTCTTTCTAGTGAAGAATTCAGCTTAAGCGGAAGCATCGAATCTGATAAGAATGGATTTACTTTTACTATTGATGAATACAGCGATGAATATGACACTTATGATTTTGAGGGAAGCATTTCTCTGATGAAAGGTGCAGATTTCCAGGAGTTGGATGGAGAGAAGTTTGACATTGGAAATGCATCTGAAGATGAAGTAGTTGATTTGATGAAGGAGATTGAAGATAGTTTATACTAAAATGAGAACATTTTTCACCTATTTTTTACTTGAATATAAAAAAAGCATCAAGGTACTGTTGAAGTCATTCGGCAGTACCTTGATGATGCTAATACTGATAATTGCCGGTACATGTGCAGTGAGTCATTTTGTATTTCAGTCCCGTATATTTGAGCCGGTAAAGGTCGGAATGGTAGTTGATGAAGAAGACGAAAAGGTAAAGATAATTACCAAAGTAGTTTCAACTATGGAGAGCGTAGAAAGTATCTGTGATTTTGTGTATGTGGATGAGACAGAGGCAAAGAAACTTTTAGCACAGAATGAGCTTGCAGCAGCCATTGTTTTGCCGGAAGATTTTTATGAAGATGTAGATAATGGTTATAATACTCCGGTTACGGTATATGTTTCAGAAGAGGCTTCGTTGAACCAAAAGGTGTTTCAGGAATTGCTGACAGATGGAGTTTCACTGCTTCGTACATCAGAAGCGGGGGTTTACTCCATGCTTCATGTAGGTAAGGAATATTCGGCAGAATTGTCTCAGCGTAAAATTGGTGATGTGATTTCTGAAATATACATAGAGGAAGCTTTTTACCGTGGACGCGTTTTTGCTTTGAATGTGTGTTCTGCATTGGGGGAAATGGAACTTCATGAATACTATTTCAGTGCGGCTATTACCTTATTTCTTCTGATGACCGGTTTGAATTGCAGCTTTTTATATCGGAAAAAGACCAAGGCTGTCGAGGATAAATTGAAAATATCCGGTGTGGGACCATGGAAGATTTCTATCATAAAGATTGTGATAATGGCAAATCTTTTGTGGTTGCTTAGTGTGGTCTTTTATGGAGTGGCATGTTTTATTTCGGAAAAAATGAATGTCTCTCTTTTTCTGTTTGATGGGCAGACGTTGTTATATTTGATTCCGCAGTGTCTTGCTATTGCGGCATATTTTCATATGTTGTATGCTGTTTCAGGTAAAAATGGACAAGGGGCAGTGATTGTTTTTGCAGTTAATGTTTTTATGATTTTGTGTTCTGGTTCTGTGATACCGGTAGCCTATCTACCTGAGATTGCAGGAAAAATAGGAAAATATTTGCCTTTATCCTTTTGGAATCAGTATGCTGCTCAAGCAGTTTTCGGGCAAATTAATGCAGAATTATTATTGGTACAGGCAGTGATTGTGCTGGCTGCAACAGGGATAGGAGCGGTAGCGTCATGGAAAAATACATAACTTGGTATCGGCTCTTGTTGAAGACCTGGGAAAAAAGGAAAAGTAGCTGGTTGCAACTTGCGGGAATGGTGTTGGTAGTGCTTTTGATTGGGCAAATTAGAATTCCGGACATCAATAATACGGTGATTGGTCTTTGTAATAAAGATGGGAAATTTGCACAAGATATCGTAGATGAGCTTCAGAATGGGGAAAGCGTATTTCAATTCGAAGTTTATGAAAACGAGGAAGAGATGCAGCAGGAGGTACTTACCGGAAAGTTGGAGAGTGGCTTCATTTTTGAAAAAGGGCTGGAACAAGACCTGAAAAAAGGGAAAAAGAAGAAACTGATTACATCAATTACAACACCGCTCACGACGAAGGGAGCAGTTGCGCGGGAAACCGTGTTTGCGGCATTTTTGGAACGATATAGTGAAGAGATTCTGCTAGAGCAGGAAGAACAGGTTTTTGGAAGAGAAAGCGAAGAGATTTCCGAGGCTTTGTTAGAAAAAAATCAAGAATTTTTGAACAGTGATGAGCTATTTCGCATTGACTTTGAAGAAGTTGCAGGGAATGCAAAGGGAACAGAGAATACATCATCTACCTTTCCTGTTCGTGGAATGGCAGTATTGCTTATTTTTGTAATGATATTGATTGAACATGGGAAGAAGTTTGAACAGCGGGATTGTATGTTTGAAAAAGCCTTGACGAAAAGAGAGGAAATATGTTTTGAATTTCTTCGGTATGTATCGGCAGCTACGGTGCCGGCGCTTGCCTGCCTGATTTTGATTTTTTCAACAGGAAATGGAGCATTTATTCTAAAAGAGATTTTAGGAATGATGTTGTTTGTAGTTGTCTTAGGAATTTGGATGCTTTTTGTTGGAAAACTTTTCCGAAATGGAACGACATATGCCTCTTGGATTATGACGTTAGTGGTTGGCAACTTGTTGCTTTGTCCGGTATTTATGAATGTGGCAGAGTATGTTCCGGCGTTAGGGTATCTTGGATGCTTTTTCCCGGTGGGAATTTATTTGAGATTATTTTGAAAATTAGATATGTAATATAAGAGAAGTGCAGTAGAAAAGGTGATTCTATTGCACTTTTTTCTATTTGAAAAAAATGTTGACAATATTGGAGAAAAATGGTTAACTATATTTAGTTAAAATAATTTAATTAAATATAGTTAACGAAAAGGAAAGGCGGAAAGTATGGAGGAAAAGTTTGCGCTTCTGGTTAATTTACTATGGGGAGAATGCATTCGTAATTTGGGTAAAACACTGGGCGAGACAGAACAGAGTAAGTTTACCAATAATGATTATTATTATTTGTATGTAATCGAATCCTTGGGAGAACCTAATTTTTCCACGATAGCATCAGCACTAAATCTTACAAAGCCGGGAGTCACAGCGATTGTACGAAAGCTGTGTAATATGGGATTAGTTGTAAAAAATCAGTCAGAAGAGGACAAGAGGGTATATTTTGTATCACTGACACAAAAGGGGAAGGATATTCTGAATGGGGATCGGGAGGTGTATCGTGGTGTAACAGAAGCGATAGGGAATTTTTGCAAAACAAAAGAAGAACAACAATTTATAGAAAATGTATTACAGATGTTAGTGGAAAAAATGGAAGAAAAGAAGGAGTAACATAAGATGAAAAATAAAAAATATACAGGAATCCAAAAAGTGGGATTAGGAATGGTTATAGTTTCTTGTGTTTTGTTTGCCCTATTGCCGTTCAATGTGTGTTTACCACTTTCTGCTTGTGTGATTACGGGAATTACAGCTGTAATGTGGGGGAGTAGTGAGATTTTATTTTATGCAGGCGGAGCACTTTTGGGTAAAAGTCTTATGGACGCGTTGAAAGAGAAAATAAGTTTTAAACACATTATATGTAAGAAAGGTAAAAAGTCATGATTTTTTATTTTAGCGGAACAGGAAATTCTCAGTATGTAGCAAAAGCAATTGGGGATGCAACTAACGATATAACAATTAACATAACCAAGTCTGAAATAAACAAGAACACAGAATACATATTGAGAGAAGGGGAAAATTTAGGCTTTGTTTTTCCAATTTATTGGTGGGGGATGCCGATGCTGGTGGAAGAGTTTGTACGGAAAATGAAGATAAAGGTGAAAGATAACAATTATATTTATGGAGTTTCTACTTATGGACTGGAAGCGCATAATGGTCTTAAGGATTTAGAAAAACTTTTATTAAAAAAAGATATGTATTTGGATGCAACCTATGAAGTCAAGATGGTAGACAATTATGTGGTGGGTTATGATATTGCAGGAAAAGAAAAACAGGAGGAAATTTGTCAAAAAGCAAGAGCAAAGACAGAAAAAATCATTCATGATATAGAGGAACAAAAGCAAACAAAAATAGGAGATATAATTGGAACAACTATAAAACCAATTGTTCATAAGGCATATAAATGTACAGATCATAGAAAAAAATTTTATGTAACAGAAGAATGTACAGGATGTGGATATTGCGAGAAAAATTGTCCGTGTCAGGCTATTGTTATGGAAAATAATAAACCGGTGTGGAAAGAGAATTGTTCTTTTTGTTTAAAGTGTATCCATAGTTGCCCAAGGCAGGCAGTGCAGCATGGGAAAGGAACGATAAAGCGAAGTAGATATGTTTTTGGAGAAAATTTAGAAAAATTCATTAGTTAAAGAAAGATAATAGACATTAAAAAATATGATTTTTTTTTAGAGGAAAGGATAGTATAATAAGAATAGAAAGAAAGTAAATGAGGAGGTAATGTGTTATGATGTACCCATATATGACTTTAGCCGATGAAACGGAGATTGTGCATTCCCAAATTATTGAAGAGGATGGCAGACAAAAGGTAGTAGTAAATTTTGAGCGTCCAACAGAGAATGGATTTGATTCTGCTAGGTGTGAACTTCCTGATTATAAATGGATTTTTAGAGAAGGTTACTCTGACGAAGAGATACATGTTTTTGAACAACTATTACAAAACAATGCACATCTGTTATATAAATATGCAGCAAATGGAGGAATCAATATTGCCTAATTTATTTACTGTTGCAGGATATAAAATATATTTTTGGTCAAATGAAAATGGAGAACCAATTCATGTTCATATAACCAAGGGAAAGCCTGCTTCCAATGGAACAAAGGTCTGGCTCACAAAAGCTGGTGGTTGTATATTGGCTAATAACGGAAGTAATATTCCAACGAAAGAGTTAAATGAATTGTTGGATTTTGTGGCAGCACAGTTTTTTTTGATTTGTTCAGAGTGGAAAAAATTCTTCTTGGTAGATGAAATAAAATTTTATTGCTAAAGTGGAAGGTAACGAATATGTGTAATTTGTTACCTTCTTTTTAAAATAGATTTTATATGTTTGGGTTGTGACTAGCTTTTTATGGAAAAATCCCCCTTTTTATGATAGAATTAGGACATGTTTTCAAACAAGATGAAATATAATAATAAAGAGCGTTTATGCAAAAATAGAAAGAAAAGGAAATAGATTTATGTTAGACAAAATAGCATTTATGGAAACACTTCATTCCGTACAGGAGGTGGCAAGAACCTCTCTTACGCCTTTATCAAAGGAAGAGATACAGACTTACTTCAAGGATATGGAGTTGACCAAGGAACAGGAAGAAATGGTATACCAGTATTTATTGCACCCGCAGGAGGAAAATAGCTCCACTGAAGAAACAGAACCGGAAGTAGTAGAAGAATCCAAGAAGGAAGATTCCTCAGAGGAAAAACAGGTTTCTCCTCGTTTTCAGATGTATTTAGATGAGCTTGGTGATATACCAAAGATAAGCGAAGCGCAGGAGGCTGTACTGTATGAAAGACTAGCAAACGGTGAAGAACAGGTAATAGCAGAGATTTCTAACCAGTGGTTGAAAAAGGTAGTAGAGATTGCTTCAGAATATAATGTAGATGATGTACTGTTGGATGATATGGTACAGGAGGGAAATATTGGTCTTTTGATGGGATTACAATCTCTTTTGGGAAAGAAAGAGTCAGATCCGAAAAATGCATTAGAACAGTTAGTAAAAAAATCCATTGAAGAATATGTAGACGGAGAAAGCGGAGAAGGAGAGCAGGAGAATTCTATTCTTGCTAAGGTAAGCTTGGTGCATGAGGCAAAGGAAGCGTTGGCAAAAGAGCTTGGAACAGAACCGTCCATTCGTCAGCTTGCCGAATATACCAAGATTCCGGAGGAAGAGATTGCAGATATTGTTTCGCTGGCAAAAGAAGTGAAGCAGGGAGAATAGAATCAGAGGGTGTCTATGAGGAAAAAATATGCAATGTTAATGTCCGGAATAGCGTTATTTGCATTGGTAACCGGAATCTTTATGGGGAAGGAAATTTTTACGAAAGAAGAGGGAGAAAAGAGAGAAGAAACAAATGTTTCTTCCGCAGAGGAATCTGTAAAAACAGGTGGAGAATCGGTAGAGAAAACGGAGAAACAGAAAGAGGCAGGAACAGCAAGTCCGTTGTTGATTTATGATATTGAAGATGGCTATATGCAGGTTCCTTATCTTGCAAATGTTCCCAATCATATTTACGATTGGAATAATCTTCATGAAAAGGATGGATACAAATACTATATTGATGGAGAAGGGAAGGTATCACGAATTGGTATAGATGTATCTTATTTTCAGGGTGATATTGATTGGGCAAAAGTAAAAAACTCTGGAATTGATTTTGTTATGCTTCGTTTGGGATTCCGTGGCTACAGTGAAGAAGGAAAACTTGTGGTGGATGAAAAGTTTCACCAGTACATACAGGAAGCACAGGCAGCAGGGCTGGACACGGGCGTTTATTTCTTTTCCCAGGCAGTAAGTGAAGAAGAGGCAAGGGAAGAAGCAGACTTTGTATATCAAGAGTGTAAGGAATATGAGTTGACTTGTCCTGTTGCTTTTGACACGGAAAAAATAAAAGGAGATGCGGCAAGAACGGACAATATAAAGCCGGAGGAGCTTACAGATATTACCATTGCCTTTTGCGAAAAGATTAAGGAATACGGATATGAACCAATGATTTATGCCAATGCAAAATGGCTTACGACTAAATTACAGTTAGAGCGTCTTGGCGATTATTCCATATGGTATGCAGATTATCAGGAAAATCCCCTGTATCCATATACCTTTGAAATGTGGCAGTACACAGAAACAGGGCAGGTAGATGGAATCGAGGGGAATGTAGACCTTAATATCTGGTTTCCCAAAGACTAGTGCGGACTTCGGATAACGGGCTGAATCTGTTGATGATTCAAGGCATGTGCAATGGTTTCCGGCAGAAGTTCCGTAAAGGCGGTCATGGAGTTCGGTTTTGCCTTAAAATTGTCCTGTCCAAAGGGAACAAAATAGATATTTTTTGTATTTAGGAGAATACCGATATTTTTCAGGTTCATGCCCAGAGCGTCATTGGTGGAAAGAGAGATAACCAGAGGACGATTATTTCGAAGGTGTGATTTGGCGGCCATTAGCACAGGGGTATCGGAGATACCGTTTGCTAACTTGGAAAGAGTGTTTCCGGTGCAAGGAGCAATGACCATAATATCCATAAGACCTTTTGGGCCGATAGGTTCTGCTTGTGGAATCGTAGTAATAGGGTCTTTTCCTGTTAATTTTCGTGCGCGCTCCAGAAATTCAAGACTGGTTCCAAAGCGTGAATCTAATGTAGCAGCATGAACCGAAAATACCGGAAGAAGGCTGGCTCCTGTTTGTTTTAGTTCTTCTAACGCGTGAAAAACTTTTTCGTAAGTACAGAAAGAACCGGTAAATCCAATTCCGATGGATTTGCCTTGAAAATTATAAATCATGATGTATCATCCTTTCTATGGCTTTGCCGGCTGTAATACCTGCTGTCTTTGGATGGAACTTTCCGGGAAGTCCCGGCAGGCGAAAACAGGGCAGAGAGAATGTAACAGTAATATCTGCAGAGAAGCCGAATGGGGCGGAAGCAATGTCGAAGATATGGCAGTCTCCGGGTAAAAGTTTCAATTCCTGTTCACTTAGTACTTGTTGCGGGATGGTATTGATGACCAGGTCACAGTGTGGAAGGATTGTAGTTTTTTCAGAATCAGAAAGCGCTAATAACCCATTTTCTTCAGCTTGTAGCTGTTTTGCGACTTCACGTTCCAGTACGTAAACACGCGTGCCCAAGGCAGAAAACAGTGGACCAATGGCGTTTCCGCATTTGCCATATCCCAATAACAAAGTAGCGGTGTTTTGCAGAGAAAAAGGCGTGTAACGGATAACCTCTGAAAGAAGTCCTTCTGCAGTGAGCCGTGCATTTATTTCCGTAAATTCTGAGGAGTCGGAAAGAGAATACAGTCTACAGTCCCGTGCCTTCAACTGTTCCTGAAGGGGGAGAGGGATACCATTGTGAAAAACGATCATATGCTGGGAAATTTGTTGAAACAATTTTTCGATTGTAATAGGGGGAGAGGATGAATTTTTCTGAAACAGATGAACGCCATCCTGGGAAAAAGGTGTGGGCAGGAAGAGAACCTGGGTATCTAGGGCTTGTTTCAAAGATTCTCCAAGGTATATGTTACTGTTATAAGGGAAATCCGGTGTTTGAAAGCAAGTAATCTGATAACCGCAAAGAGAGAGATACTCTGCAGCATAGGCTTGACGAAGGTCACCGCCCAAAATGGTAATCTGCGATATTGACATAGGGTTCCTCCAAACTGCGTGGTTCTTAACATAATATGCAATGGAAACAGAATAGTGAAATTTTGGGATGAAAAATTTACCTGTTGGTTTGGAAAACAAACCACTTGGTATTTTTCTATTTACATCTTTTAAGGGCTTGCTATAATGGTCTCATGGGAGGAACGAGTGATGAAAGTCAGAATCGAGATTGAAGAAGAATTGCAGGAAGAAGAGGTTGTAATCCGATGTAGCAGAATGGATGAACAGATTTTAAAAATACAGGCTGCAATCATGGAACAGACCAGAGGAAAACAACAAATAGCTTTGAAAAATGGTGATACCGAATATTATCTGCCTTTAGAAGAAATTCTATTTTTTGAAACGGAAAATAAAACGGTATTTGCCCATACCAGAGACAAGATGCTGGAAACGGAATATAAGTTGTACGAATTAGAAGAATTACTTCCCGGTTCCTTTATGCGAATTTCAAAGTCTGCAATTGTTAATCTTGAACCGATTTATTCTATTACCCGGAATCTGACCGCATCCAGTGTTGTGGAATTTGTGCACAGCCACAAACAGATTTATGTATCCAGAAATTACTATAAACCGCTGGTGGAAAGACTGGCAGAAAAGAGGAAAAAGTTATGAGAAAAGGAAAAAATATTTTTTGGGGACTATTATTTATCCTTGGTGCAGTATTTATTCTTGTAAATAAGTTAGGATATTTTGAAGGAATCAGTATTGTTACAGTAATTTTTACAATTATAATAGCAGGGGCATTGATTGACGGCATTTTTCACAGAAGCTTTGGAGGAATTTTGTTCAGTTTAGCATTCTTATGTATTCTTTATGATGAGCCATTAGGAATTGAAAATCTGACTCCATGGCCTGTATTAGCAGCAGCATTATGTGGAACCATTGGACTTAACATGATTTTTAAGGAAAAAAAAAGAAATTGGAAATGTGAGAAACACTTCGAATGGGACAACGAGACATACAAAGATATTATAGATGAAGAAAGTGATGAATGGGTACGCTGTGAGGTAAGTTTTAGTTCTGCAACCAAGTATATTAATAGCACGAACTTTAAAAAAGCAGATTTAGAGAGTAGTTTTGGTAGCTTAATGGTATATTTTGATAATGCAATCTTAGACGGAGGAAGAGCAGCTGTAAGTGTAGATGTTTCTTTTGGAGATATGAAGTTATATATTCCAAAGTCTTGGAAGGTAGTTATGAATTTGGATAGTTCCTTTGGTGGCTGTAAAGAACATGGAACTTGTTCCATGAGTGATGAAAATGTATTGATGATAAATGGAGATGTGTCCTTTGGAGCACTGGAAATCTATTACATTTAAAGAAAGAGGCAGATATGAGAGAAACTGTACTGTTGTTCAATTTTACAGACAGAGAGAAGCGGAATAAGGTCACAAGGGCCTTATTCCCTTTGAAGTTAAAGATAAAAGAAATAGAGAAAAAGGATTACCTGCAGCCCATTGGATATCTGGCAGGAAATAAAGAGATTTCTCCTTCCGAAGGGGAATATGAGGGAGAAGAGTTAGAAGGTGAAATGTTGGTAATGGCAGGACTTACCAGTGCCAGAATCGATATGGTATTAAAGGCACTTCGAAGAAGTGGTGCGGGAAGTATTCCATATAAGGCGTCTATGACACCAACCAATCAGCATTGGAATCCGGTACAGCTTTTCAAAGAAATCAAAGAGGAACATGAAAAAATGCATGGGAAGGGGGAATAAGCATGGAATGGAAACAACTGCTTTGTGAGGAACGTATGCGCAGTTTTAAGAAGAATGGATCGAATGATTTGCGTTCTGAATATGAAAAGGATTATCATCGCATTATTGGAAGTGCGTCTTTTCGTAGACTTCAGGATAAGACGCAGGTGTTTCCGCTGGATAAGAGTGATTTTATTCGAACCAGATTGACACATTCCATGGAAGTATCCTCCTTCGGAAAGTCTTTGGGACAGAATATCAGCCAGCGGATTTTAAAAGAGCAGAAGGATGAAGGATTTTTGCCGGAATATCAAGGGTACATCTGTGATATTTTGCAGTGTGCCGGGCTTTTGCACGATATTGGCAATCCGCCATTTGGACATTTTGGGGAAACTGCGATTCGTGACTGGTTTCGAGAAAATCTCCCTAAGAAAATGTTTCAATTACCGGAAATGGAAAGACCGGTGCCGGTAAGCGAGATGTTAAAAGAGCAGATGAAGCAGGATTTTTATCATTTTGAAGGAAATACGCAAGCGCTACGGCTGGTAACGAAACTTCATTATCTTGTGGATGAGAATGGTATGAATCTTACAAAAGCATTGCTGGGGACAATTATAAAATATCCGGTATCTTCTTTGGAGATAAAAGCCACACCTCACATTAAAAACAAAAAAATGGGCTATTATTATGCAGAACGGGAATTATTCGAAGATTTGCAGCAAAGCCTTGGAACCAATGGAAATCGTCATCCATTGGCTTTTGTGTTGGAAGCAGCAGACGATATTGCTTATAAAACAGCAGATATTGAAGATGCTGTGAAAAAGGGATGTATTACATATGAACAATTAGTAGAAGAATTAGGGCTTGCAGAAGAAAAAATAACAGAAGACAGCCGAAAAGAGGCTTTTCATAAAATGGTGGAAAGCTTAAAATCCAAGTATGATCGAGCACAGAAACGTGGACTTCAGAATGCGAAAAGTAATGCAGTTCAGAACTGGATTATATTTGTGCAGGGATGGATGATAAATGCTGCAACCAATTGTTTCATAGAACATTATGAGGAAATTATGAATGGAACGTATGGTGCGAGCGGAGAAGATTTGTTTTTCGGTACAGACGGGGAATATATGATGAAAGCGCTGGGAGATATTGCATTCCGCTATGCTTTTCAGACGAAGCCTATTCTGAAATTGGAGATAGCAGCACAGTCTATTTTTGATTTCTTATTAGACAAATTTACAGATGCGGCAATTTATTTTGATACGGAACGGGAACTGACAGATGTACAGCAAAAAATGATGGCGTTAGTTTCCGATAATTATATTGCAATTTATCGTCATTTTTCTCAAGATGTAAGTGAAGAGGAAAAACTGTATCTGCGGTTGTTATTGGTGACAGATCATATTTGTGGTATGACAGATAGTTATGCGAAACGCCTGTATCAGGAACTAAAGGGAATTGACTAGAGAAAAACGAGGAGATAGAGATGATATATACTGTTACATTTAATCCATCTTTGGATTATATCGTAAGTGTAGATGATTTTATTTTGGGAAAGGTAAATCGAACTTCAAAGGAATTGATATACCCAGGCGGAAAGGGAATCAATGTTTCTCTGGTGCTTAAAAATCTTGGGATGGAAAGTACGGCTCTTGGATTTACGGCAGGATTTACCGGAATGGAAATTGAGCAGGCATTACAGCGCTGGGGATGTCATACGGATTTTATAAGGATTCCGGATGGAACGTCTCGTATTAATATAAAACTTCGGGCCAAGGAGGAAACAGAGATTAACGGGCAGGGGCCTGAGATTTCCAAGGAAGCATTGGAACAACTGTACCAAAAATTGGATGCTATGACATCTGAGGATGTATTGGTATTGGCTGGAAGTATTCCGGGCAGTATGCCGACTTCCGGTTATGAATTGATTATGGAACGGGTAGCGAAAAAGAAAATGAAAGTGGCAGTGGATGCTACGGGAGATTTACTGTTAAACGTATTGAAATATCACCCGTTTTTGATTAAGCCCAATAACCATGAGTTGGAAGAAATTTTTCATGTCCCTATGGATGGTAATGACACCATTATTATTTATGCAAGGAAGTTACAAGAAATGGGGGCTCGAAATGTATTGATTTCCTTGGCGGGAGATGGGGCGATTCTGATATCTGAAGATGGAGAAGTAAGACAAAGTCCGGCACCAAAGGGAAAGGTAGTGAATTCTGTGGGAGCAGGAGATTCCATGGTGGCAGGATTTCTTGCGGGATTCCTTACTACGGGAGAATACGAAGAAGCTTTCCGTATGGGAATAGCAACGGGAAGTGCAAGTGCATTTTCAGAACGTTTGGCAACCAAAGCGGAAGTGGAAGAAATTTTAAAACAATTTTAAAACAATTAAAACAATTTTAAGATAATTTAGTGTTGACACATCTATAGTCTCAATGTTAAACTAGTGGAGCGGATGAGTATTAGACTTATCTGCTCTAAATATTTGTAAAGGAGGAAATGCGTATGTTCGTTAATAGAAGAGAGGTAACTGATAACTAAATAATGGGCGTAGGTGCCGGTTTTGTATCCTTTATGAATCATGCTATATTTTTGATTGAAGCAAGACGCATTGGGTGTGTCTTTTTTTGTACCCTTTTTTAGAAAATACCATAGCATCTGTCATTCAGGCTGCATGCTATGGTATTTTTATGCCCGATTTTAAAGGAGAAATGAATGAACGGGATTGTAATTGCAGTACATAGAGAACGGTACGAAGTAAAAACAGAAGAACAAAAATTATATGCAAGGTTAAAAAGTGGAGTTTATTATAATCAGGGAACAGAAAAATTTCCAACAGTAGGAGATAGAGTAGAACTTCAATTTTATCCAAATGGAGATAGTATGATAACGAAAACACTGGAGCGTAAATCATATTTTTCCAGACAGGACCCTGATGTTGGTATGGGAGAACAGGTAGTTGCTGCAAATTTTGATTATGTTTTTCTGGTTATGTCGCTTAATCAGAATTTTAATCTGGATAGATTGGAGCGTTATCTGGCGCAAGCATGGCAAAGTGGAGGAACTCCGGTAGTGATTCTTACAAAGGCAGATTTGTGTGAAGATTTGCAGGAAAAAATGATGCAGGTGGAAAAAATAGCACCTGGGGTTGATATTCACGCAGTGAGTTCTGTTACAGGAAAAGGGATGGAAGAGGTACAGGCATATTTAAAAGTGGGAAAAAGTGTTGTGCTTCTAGGTTCTTCAGGAGTTGGAAAGTCCACCTTGGTTAATGTTTTAGCCGGAGAAGAAGTTATGGAAACGGGCGAGATTCGTCTGGCGGATGATAAGGGAAAACATACCACTACTCACAGGCAAATGATAGAATTACCACAGGGAGCGATAATCATTGATACACCCGGAATGCGGGAACTTGGAATTTGGGAAGCCCAGGATGGGATGAGTCAGGCTTTTTCAGAAATTGAAGAGTTGATTTCGAGGTGTCGTTTTTCGAATTGCAGCCATGGGAATGAGCCGGGATGCGCAGTGCATGCGGCATTAGAAGATGGAAGTCTTGATAAAAAACGTTGGATTCGTTATCAAAAGCTGGAAAAAGAAAATCGGATGAGGGCGGCCCGAAATCAGCTTGCAGAAAAACGACAACAAAAAAAGAACAAATGTTTGCACTATAAGAATAAGTATGATAGTATAGAGAGCAGTAATGTATAAGAGAAGGAGAAGTATATGATTGAGGTAAAAAATATTTCAAAGGACTTTGTGTCTGCCAAAAAGTATCCGGGACTTAAGGGTGCGATAAAGGGATTATTTTCAAATGAAAAAGTAGTAAAGAATGCAGTGAAAGGAATTTCCTTTTCTATTGCAGATGGAGAAATTGTAGGGTACATAGGGAGTAATGGGGCAGGGAAGTCAACCACCATTAAAATGATGACGGGAATTCTGAATCCAACCGATGGGGAATGTTTGGTAAATGGAGTGAATCCCAGTAAGAATCGAAAAGCAAATGCACAGAATATCGGAGTTGTATTTGGGCAGCGAACCCAGTTGTGGTGGGATTTACCGTTAAGTGAGTCTTTTGCTATTTTGAAGGAGATTTATAATGTCTCAGATGAGGATTATCAGGAACGAATGGAATTTTTGAACCGTGTATTGGAGCTTGATAAGTTTTTTCATTCACCGGTTCGTACATTGTCCTTGGGACAGCGTATGCGTGCCGATTTGGGGGCAGCATTATTGCATAATCCTAAGGTACTTTACTTAGATGAGCCAACGATTGGATTGGATCTGGTAGTAAAGGATAATATCAGGGATGCAATCCGTGAGATTAATCAGAAGTATAATACAACGGTTATTTTGACGACTCATGATATTGAGGATATTGAAGAATTATGCAGTAGAATTATCATTATTGATGAAGGAAAGAAGATTTACGATGGTTCCCTCATAGATTTAAAAGAAGAATATGGAACGATGCGGACGGTTACTATGGAAGTAAAATCTGTAGAAAAATTGCAGGAGTTAAATCTGGCACAGGAATTTGGCACTACAACGGAACAGTGTAGTCTGGAACTTGATCGAGAAAATAACACCTGTCTGGTAATGTTTGACAAGCATCAGATACAGGTTCCACAGATATTATCCCGTATTATGGAGCTTACAGAGGTCAAGGATGTGCAGATACAGGAAACAGAACTGGCGGAGATAGTAAAAGCGATTTACCGTCACGAAAATGGGGAGGAAAACAAATGAGAAAAGCGATAAAGATTTATGCGCCTTTTTCCATCAATGAATTGAAACGGCAGATGGCATATAAAGGAGCGTTTTATCTGTTTATCCTTATCAGCACCTTTGGTTCTTTTATTAGTTACTATCTGTGGATGGCGGTGTATGGAAGTTCTGAAAGCGCAGTGCTGGGAGGATTGACGCAAAATGAAATGGTAGTTTATATCTTTATGACCTATGTAACAAGCACTATTGTTACCATTTCGATTTCGGATTGGGTTAGTGAAGATATTGTAAAAGGTACGGTATCTATGAATTTAATCAAGCCTATTGATTACCGCATGAGTCTGATTGCAAGGGCAATGGGAGATATGATTTATCGTTTTCTATTTCCGGGTGTCATCATATGGATCGGGCTGGAAATATATAAGGTACAAGTGCTTGGAATGAAGGTAACGGGAATTCTTACCATTCTGACTTATATCATAAGCGCGGCAATGAGTTTTTTGATTTTTGTGCTGTTTGATTTTTGCTTTGGTATGATAGCATTTTTTACTACTTACATATTTGGTATGTTAATGGCGAAGGAAGCACTGTTAAGTTTTCTAACGGGACAGTTGATTCCGCTCAGTTTCTTTCCGGCAGGAGTGCAGAAGGTGTTTGATTTTCTACCATTTTCTTCTATGATATATACACCCGTTATGATATATCTGGGAAAATATTCCGGAAGTGAGTTGGGATTTGTGTTGTTACGTCAGGCAGTCTGGGTAGTTCTGTTGTATGCTTTGGGAAGTCTGATATGGAAGAAAGTTACTAGTCGTCTGGTAGTATTGGGAGGATAATATGAAGACAATAAAAAGATATCTGCGGTTGTACCGCATACTAATATCACAGTTTTTTAAAGTGATTCTACAGTCAAAAGTAGACTTTTTTATGGGATTGTTGGGATTTTTTCTTACCCAGATATTTGGAATCGTATTTTTGTTTTTGGTATTTCAGCAGATTCCAAGCTTGAATGGGTGGACGCTGAACCAGTTAATTTTTATTTACGGATTTGCTCAGATTCCAAGGGGAATTGACCATTTGTTTACAGATAATATCTGGATGGTAGCATGGCATACTGTGGTAAATGGAGAATTTGACCGTTATATGTTGCGCCCTATGAATGTTTTCTTTCAAGTCATCAGCGAGAAATTACAGCCGGATGCCGTAGGAGAACTTCTGGTGGGAAGTATTTTGGTGGTTTATTCTATTTCTAAGGGAGTAGTTGCGGTAGATGGATTTCATGTTCTGATGTTTGTGGTTTCCATATTGGCGGGAGCTGTGATTTATACATCGATTAAGCTATTTTTTGCATCCATTGCTTTTTGGGTGAAAATAAGTGGACCATTTCTTCAGGCTGCTTATGAAATGGCGGATTTTGCGAAATATCCGACTGAAATCTATGCAAAAGGAATTCGTTTCGTTATTACCTGGGTAATACCATTTGCCTTTGTGGCATATCTACCGGCGAAGTATTTTCTTATTAGTGGAAGTACAGCGGCAGTCATTGGAATCGAATGTGGAATTGCAGCAGTATTCTGGGTAATTGCGTATGCTTTGTTTCAAAAGGGACTGAGTGTATATGAAAGTGCTGGAAATTAAAGGAAATACAAAGATTTAAAGAAAAAATAGTAGGCATGATGAAAAAAGTATGATAAAATAAAAAAAGTGTGCAAAGCACCTCAGAAACCATATGGTTTTTGTGAGGTGCTTTTGCTTGTAGTAATTTAGAGGATAATAGGAGCAATTATGAAAAATATTGTTTTAATCGGAATGCCTGGTGTAGGAAAGAGCACGGCAGGCGTTATTCTTGCAAAAGTATTGGGATATCAGTTCCTTGATGCAGATCTCGTGATTCAGGAGGAAGAAAAACGCCTCTTGCATGAAATTATCAGAGACGAAGGAACAGATGGATTTATTGAAATAGAAAATCGTGTCAATGCAAGTATTGATGTAGAACAGTCTGTTATAGCAACAGGAGGAAGTGTAGTATATGGAAAGGAGGCCATGGAGCATTTAAAAGAGATTGGAACCGTGGTTTACCTGAAACTTCCCTATGAACAGTTGGAAAAGCGTCTTCATAATATTCAGGGACGTGGCGTGGTGTTAAGAGATGGACAAACCCTACATGATTTGTATGAAGAAAGGGTAGTTCTGTACGAAAAATATGCAGATGTGATTGTGGATGAAACAGATTTAAATGTGGAAGAAACAATTCAGAGAATAGTAGAAGAGTTAAAAAAAGCAGAATGATTTGAAGAAAAAAGCTTATACTAATAAACAAGTGCTTTCCGGAGAAACGGTAGGACATACACCGAAAGAGAATTTTGGCATACAATAAAGACAAATAGAGGCCTTAAAAGCATAGGAAAGCAAGCATTTACAAATTGGCAAAGTATGTTATAATAATACATAAAGATTTTTTGGCAAGTCCTTGACAGGAAAGGACCGTATTACTATAATAACTTTTTGTACGAAAAATGAAGCATAGAGGTGCGATATGGAACAATATGTTATTAAGGGAGGCAATCCGTTAGTTGGAGAAGTGGAAATTGGCGGAGCGAAGAATGCTGCGTTGGCAATTCTTGCAGCGGCAATTATGACGGATGAGACCGTGACAATAGATAATTTACCCGATGTACGGGATATAAATGCTTTGCTTCAGGCAATGGGGGACATTGGAGCGAAGATAGATAGAATAGATGCGCATACAGTAAAGATTAATGGAGCTTTTGTAAAGGATGTACCGGTGGATTATGATTCCATGAAGAAGATACGTGCATCCTATTATTTGCTAGGATCTTTACTTGGTAAATATAAGAGGGCGGAAGTAACACTTCCTGGTGGCTGTAATATTGGAAGTCGTCCTATGGACTTGCATATTAAGGGATTCCGTGCTTTGGGAGCCAATGTAGAGATTCGTAATGGTGCGGTAGCGGCAGAGGCAGAAAAATTGGTAGGAAGCCATATTTATTTGGATAAGGTATCCGTAGGTGCTACTATTAATATTATGATGGCAGCGTCCATGGCAGAAGGAAAAACGATTATTGAAAATGCAGCAAAAGAGCCACATGTCGTAGACGTAGCCAACTTCCTTAACAGCATGGGAGCTAATATTCGTGGTGCAGGAACAGATGTGATTCGTATTTCCGGAGTAGAGAAGCTTCATAAAACAGAATACTCCATTATTCCGGATCAGATTGAGGCAGGAACCTTTATGTTTGCGGCAGCAGCGACAAAGGGTGATGTTACAGTTAAAAATGTAATTCCAAAGCATTTGGAAGCAACTACTGCTAAGTTGTTGGAAATAGGATGTGAAGTTGAAGAATTTGATGATGCAGTACGTGTAGTGGCATCTAAACCATTGCGCCATACACAGGTTACGACACTTCCATATCCGGGATTCCCAACAGATATGCAGCCGCAGATGTCCGTGGTATTAGGTATTGCACAGGGAACCAGTACGGTAACAGAAAGTATTTTTGAAAATCGTTTTAAATATGTAGATGAATTGACCCGTATGGGAGCAGATATTAAAGTGGAGAGTAATATTGCCATTATTAATGGTGTAGAAGGATATACCGGAGCGAGAGTAAGTGCACCGGATTTGAGAGCGGGAGCAGCATTGGTAATTGCAGGACTTTCCGCAGAAGGAATTACCGTAGTAGATGATATTCATTATATTCAGCGTGGCTATGAAGCCTTTGAAGAAAAGCTTGCAAGTCTGGGAGCACAGATGGAACGTGTAAGTTCTGAGAAGGAGATTCAGAAGTTTCAACTGAAGGTAGGTTAGAATCGTATATCGAATGTATAGAACAGAGGCAGTTGCTTTAGCAACTGCCTCTGTTGATAATCTAAAAGAATTATTTTATAAGTATTTTTTCAACAAATCTACTTTATCTGTTGCTTCCCATGGAAGATTTAAATCATTACGTCCAAAGTGACCATAAGCAGCAGTCTGCTTGTAAATTGGTCTTCTTAAGTCTAACATCTTGATAATTCCGGCTGGACGCAAATCAAAGTTTTCGCGGATGATGTCTACTAACTTCTCGTCAGAAACTTTGCCTGTTCCAAAGGTATCAACCATGATGGAGGTAGGCTGTGCAACACCGATTGCATAAGAAAGCTGAATTTCACACTTATCAGCAAGTCCGGCAGCAACGATATTTTTAGCAACATAACGTGCTGCGTAAGCTGCGGAACGGTCTACCTTAGTGCAGTCTTTTCCGGAAAAAGCTCCGCCGCCGTGACGTGCATATCCGCCGTATGTATCTACGATAATCTTACGTCCGGTAAGACCTGCATCTCCGTGAGGTCCACCAATTACAAAACGTCCGGTTGGATTGATGAAGAACTTGGTATTATCGTCAATCAGTTCAGCTGGAAGAATTGGGTCAAATACATATTTTTTGATGTCAGCGTGAATCTGTTCCTGGGTTACATCCGGGTCATGCTGAGTAGATAATACAACTGCTTCTAAGCGGATTGGCTTATCATTTTCATCATATTCTACGGAAACCTGAGTTTTTCCATCTGGTCTTAAATATTTTAAAGTACCGTCTTTGCGAACTTTAGTCAGCTGGCGTGATAATTTGTGAGCCAGAGAAATTGGGTATGGCATCAGTTCCGGTGTTTCGTTGGTTGCATAACCGAACATCATACCCTGGTCTCCGGCACCAATAGCTTCCAGTTCTGCATCAGACATTTTGTTTTCCTTTGCTTCCAGAGCCTTGTCTACACCCATTGCGATATCGGAAGATTGTTCGTCAATAGCAGTAAATACAGCACATGTATTTCCGTCAAATCCATATTCGGAACGGTCATAGCCGATTTCCTTTACGGTGTCACGCACAATTTTAGGAATATCTACATAAGCGCTGGTAGTAATTTCACCTGTTACTAATACGAAACCGGTGCAGGCAGCAGTTTCACATGCCACACGGCTCATAGGGTCTTGTTCCATTAACGCGTCTAAGATTGCATCGGATACTGCATCGCAGACTTTGTCAGGATGTCCTTCTGTTACGGATTCAGATGTAAATAATCTTTTTTCCATTTGTTGTTTCCTCCTTTTTGTATAAGAACGTTTTTTATATCATAAGGAAGTCATATTCTTTCGTACTTTAATGCAACAAGGTCTTTCCTATGATATAAAAAAATCCGCTTAAAATAAGCGGACTCGATAGTTAATAAAGATAATCAAATCCTCTTATTGTTCGATTGCTCGCTCAGGTTGGCACCTTCCGAATAGGGGTTGCCGTGGCTTCACAGGTCCTATGTACCTCCACCACTCTGAATAAGAGAAATTTATACAATATGGAATTTTCAAATCTTCTATAGATAACATACTACGTTTGATATACAAAGTCAAGGGTAAAATACTGGAAACTATTGACAAAGATAACTTTTATTTTTATACTAAAATGTATATTGAGTAGTTATTATGCAGTTTTAGACTGCGTGATAGGGGGAATTGGAGAATGAAAACATACGCCGTGGAGGACCTGCGTCCGGGAATGAAAACAGCAAAGCCGGTGTATAGTAATCGTGGACAACTTATTATAGAAGAAGGAACGATGTTAACAACAGCATTGATATCACGATTATTTTTTTACGGTATTACATCAGCAGGAGTAGAAGAAGAAAAAACGACAGAAGAGAAGTCATCGGAAGAACAGGTATTTATTCCAAGAACCTCTTATTCACAGCAGGTGAAACGTCGACCGGAATTTATGAACTTTCAGATTGATTATACTAAGAATCTGGGGATGGTAAAGGATTCTTTTGCTACTATCTGTCAGTCGGATGGGACAGTAAATACAGATGGACTTTTAGCAGGAGCTTCAGAATTGCTGTCCAAGGCATCTACTACCATGGGATTATTGGATATGTTGCATAATATGCGCCAGATTGATGATAGTATTTATGCCCACAGTATGAATGTAGCATTGATAGCCAGAACATTGGGAGAATGGTTGCATTTTTCAAAAGAAGACCTGGAAATGATTACACTGTGTGGAATTTTGCATGATATTGGCAAAACAGTATTGCCTGCGGAATTATTGAATAAACCGGGAAAATATACAGATGAAGAGTATGCAAGAGTGCAACAGCATACATTACTGGGATATAAGATATTAAAAGATCTTCCTTTAGATGTTCGTGTAAAACGTGCGGCATTGCAGCACCATGAACGTTGCGACGGAAGTGGTTATCCTCAGGGATTGAAAGATGATGAGATTGATTCTTTTGCACAGATTATAGCGATTGCAGATGTATATGATGCTATGACAGCAGCACGTTCCTATCGTGCACCGTTGTGTCCGTTCCAGGTAATTGACGCGTTTGAAAAGGAAGGATTGCAGAAGTATCATCCGCAGTATATTCTTACATTTTTGAGTCATATAGCCAACTCTTATCAGCACAACAGAGTATTGTTAAGTAATGGGCAGAGTGGCACAATTGTTATGATTAATTCGAGTCATTTGACACAACCGATGATTCAGATGGATGATGGAAAGATTATGGATTTAACACAGCATACCGACCTTTCTATCACAAAGATTATATAATATTGAAAATATAAAAGCCTTATGACAGTTGATTGATGTCATAAGGCTTCTGTATTATTTACGTAATTTTTGTTCTTGGTCCAGTATTTGAAGAAAGCGTTCGTCTGTTTCGATGAGCAGTGTATAGGTTCCGTCTGGAATAGATACCTGCACACTATATACGAGTTCCGGGTCAAAGTAGAATTTTTTGACAGAATTTTGATTATCGATTCCCTTTTTTATATACTGAATGTTATCCAAGTTACAAGTGAATTTCTTTTTTCTGCGAATACCGTTAGATATTTTGAAAATAGCCAGGTCTCCGGATAAATAATCAAATTCGTATTCTGTTTTGCGATTGCGGAATAATACAAACCAGGCAATCGCACAGATAACTGTAACAATAAGAAAAGGAATATAATACATAAAAAGCAGAGTCAGAAAACCAAAAAGGATACAGCCCCATTGAGCAACAAGGCGTAGAAATTTCTGGCCGGTAGATTCTGTTTTTTTACACACCCATTCAAATCTGGAATTTTTTAGATTCATAGGTTCATCCTCCTGTTGGTATATATATTCACAGTATAGCATATTTGAATGACAAAAAGGATGCTTTTTCTACATTGTTTATAAAAAGTTTATATTTTGGCAGTTTATACATTTTTTATAAAAGTTTAGAAAAATTGCATAGGATTTTATCGAAAACATTGATATAATGATATTAAAATACAAAAATGGAAAGAAAGGATTTTTTATGAAACTTAGAACCAGATTGATCATTTCTTTTTGCATTATCATATTTGTGCCTGTGTTATTGGCAGGAGCTACTATCTGGGGGTTTGGAGAGTTTCAGATGCGAACAGTCCGGCAGGCATATAATATAGATGGCGGCGCGTATGAGTATCTGACAAATTCCATTAAGGTATTAAGTCATTTTACAAAAGCAGATTATGAAGCGTTGCAGAAGGTTGCGAAGGAAGAACCGGAGAAGCTGGAGGAGCAGGCGTATCTGGAAAAAATAAATCAGGAACTTGCAGGAAAGTATTCTTATCTGATTGTTCGGAAAGAAGACAATATCATATATGGGAAAGATATAAATCCGGAGGTATCGGAAAAGTTGCCGGAATATGCCAATGAATCAGCAGAAAGTGCATCTGGGATCTATATAGAGGGAGAAGCCCAGGTACTGCTAAAACAGATTGATTTTACCTATTCCGATGACAGTGAAGGAACGGCATTCATTGTTACCAGTATGGAGAAGATTGTTCCCGAAGTGAAGAAGATGGTAATTGATATGGGAATATCGGTTATTTTGATTCTGATATTTACCGGTGGAATGTTGACAATCTGGATTTATCGGGGAATTATTAATCCGATTCGGAAGCTCCAAGGTGCAGCACAGAATATTAAGGCGGGGAATCTGGATTTTACGATTGAGGCAGAGGGAAATGATGAGATTGGAGAGTTATGCCGTAACTTTGAGGATATGCGTTTGCGGCTGAAAGAGTCTGCGGAGGAGAAGATTGCCAGTGAAAAAGAGAGTAAAGTATTAATTAGCAATATTTCCCATGATTTGAAGACTCCGATTACTGCTATTAAGGGATATGTAGAAGGAATTATCGATGGGGTAGCGGATACACCGGAAAAACAGGACAAGTATATTCGGACTATATATAATAAGGCAAACGAGATGGATACATTAATCAATGAGTTGACCTTGTATTCTAAGATAGATGCAAATAAGATTCCTTATAATTTTAAGCGGATTAATGTGGCGGATTATTTTAATGACTGTGTAGAAGAAGTAGGGGTGGAACTGGAAGCAGAAAACATCAAGCTTACTTATATCGATTATGTAGATGCGGATGTACAGATTATTGCAGATCCGGAGCAGTTGCGCAGAGTAATCAACAATATTATTAGTAATTCTGTTAAATATTTGGACAAGCGACAAGGTTTTATTAATATTCGCATTCGAGATGTAGGTGATTTTATCCAGGTAGAATTAGAGGATAACGGAAAAGGCATCGCAGCAAAGGATTTACCGTATATTTTTGACCGATTTTATCGGACAGACGCTTCGCGTAATTCTGCCACCGGTGGCAGTGGAATCGGCCTTTCTATTGTAAGGAAGATTATAGAGGATCATGGGGGCAAAATATGGGCGAACAGTAAGGAAGGCTCTGGAACGATTATGTACTTTGTAATACGAAAATATCAGGAGGTTATAAATTGAGTAAAGTATTGATTATTGAAGATGAAGTGGCAATTGCAGACTTGGAAAAAGATTATCTGGAATTGAGTGGGTTTGAGGTTGAAATCGAAAACGATGGAAACAGAGGACTTGCAAGAGCATTAAGCGAAGAATTCGATATGTATATTTTGGATTTGATGTTACCGGGCGTGGATGGGTTTGAGATATGCAAGAGAATTCGCGAGGCCAAAAATACACCAATTCTTATGGTATCAGCCAAAAAGGATGATATAGATAAGATACGCGGTCTGGGATTAGGGGCAGATGACTATATTACCAAACCATTTTCGCCAAGTGAGCTGGTGGCAAGAGTGAAGGCACATCTTTCACGGTATGAAAGATTAATTAATAGCAATGTAAAGGATAATGATATCATTGAGATTCGTGGCCTGAAGATTGATAAAACGGCAAGAAGAGTGTGGGTCAATGAGGAAGAGAAGCAGTTTACGACCAAAGAATTTGATTTGTTGGCCTTTTTGGCGCAGAATCCCAACAGAGTGTTTACGAAAGAAGAATTATTTAGCGAAATATGGGATTTGGAATCGGTAGGAGACATTGCAACAGTTACAGTGCATATAAAAAAGATTCGTGAAAAAATCGAGTTTAATACAGCAAAACCACAATATATCGAGACAATCTGGGGTGTAGGATATCGGTTCAAGGTGTGATTATGAAGGAACAAATACAGATTATATATGAGGATGAGACAGTTGTAGTGTGTCATAAACTGCCGGGAATTCCGGTTCAAACTCCCAAAGTGGGACAACAGGATATGGTGAGTTTACTGCGGAATTATTACACTAGAAAAAAAGAGAATAATCAGATATTTATTGTGCATCGGTTGGATCAGCCGGTGGAAGGGGTTATGGTATTTGCGAGGACAAAAGAAGCGGCGGCAAATTTAAACCGTCAGGTACAAGAAAGACAGATGGACAAGCAGTATCTTGCGGTGGTAGAAGGAAAATGGAAGGAAAAGTCTGGCGTACTGGAGAATTATTTGTTGCGTGATGGCAGAACGAACACTTCTAAGGTAGTAATGGAAGGAACAAAGGGGGCTAAGCGTGCAAGACTTACTTATAAGGTAGAACGGGAAATGGAAGATAATTCCCTGGTGAAAGTCCAATTAGATACAGGCAGACATCATCAAATACGAGTACAAATGGCGTATGCGGGACATCCACTAGTGGGTGATAAAAAGTATAATTCTAATTGTTCGGCGGGATATCAACCGGTTGGACTGTGCTCGGTGAAAACAGCATTTGTGCATCCGGTTACCGGTAAGCAGATGGAATTTGAAGTGGAGCCTCAGGGTAGCCTGTTTAAAAATTAAGAATAAAAAATGTCATCTGACACATACTAAAAATATGAAAGATGAAATGAGAAAAAGTATGTGTAGAATTGGCAGAATATTGGGAATTACCATTGCAGTATATGCGTGTGTCCGCTGGTTACTGCCGTTGGTGGTTCCTTTTTTTATTGCGTTTCTTTTTGCAAAGCTGCTGAATCCAGTGGTAGAAAAACTAAATCAGAAAATGAAAATAAAGCGTGGAATAGCTTCTGTTGTTATTGTAGGAAGTCTGGTAGTACTTATAGGTTCGGTCTTGGTGATGTTTTTGTGGAGTCTTCTGGAACAGGTACGGCATATAATTTCCAATCTGGAGTACTACCAAAGGAAAGCAGGTATGATATGGGAGAATTGTTGTGGACAAATGGAGGCAATTACCGGGATTCGGGCAGAGGAATTACAAAGAAATGTGGATGTTTATATTCCAAAGTTTCAGAGGCAGGTAGAAGAAAAGATTCTTCCGTCTCTCATGGATGGTACTTTTGGTTATGCTAAGAATTTATTAGTGGTGAGTGGAGTTTGTTTCATCGTAATTATAAGTACGATACTGATTTTGCGGGATTATCATAAAATCAGAAAGGGCTTGGAGGAACATCCGGTGGGAAAGGTGGGGCTTAAGGTGTGCCGTCGGACCTATGAAGCAGGAGGAGCTTACATTCGGGCGCAACTGGTTATTATGCTGATTGTTTCCACTGCTTGTGTGGTAGGATTATATTTTGCGAAAAATAGATATGCACTGTTGATAGGGTGCGGAATTGGATTGTGTGATGCTATGCCATTTCTGGGGACAGGGACGATACTGATTCCTTGGGCGATATTTGAGATTGTTCAGGGGAAATATATGATGGCAGCCATTTGTGCGGCTATTTATGCTATATGCAGCCTTTTGAGAGAGAGTCTGGAACCCAAACTGGTAGGTGATAAGCTGGGAATGCATCCGTTGCTAGTCATTGCTAGTATTTATGTGGGATTAAATCTGTACGGAATTTGGGGATTTGCATTAGGACCTTTTTCTTACATTTTGATAAGAGAAATTTATTGTTGTAAGTTTTCGTGAATATTGATATAATAGTAAGGAAAAATGTGGTAAAATGTGCTAATCAGAAAAGTGCAGGTGGAAACGTGAAAGGACAGGAGAGGGAGAAAAAAGGACGTTTTGTTTATACAAGGCGAGTACAAAAGGAAAACGTTCGGCGGATGTTGATAGCATCGGTCTGCTTTTTTATACTTTTTTTCGTGAATTCCCTTGTTCTGCAAATTCAGACAGCAGGAACAATAAAACCTTATATTATGGCACCGTTTATGGTGCTGGCGGAGTTGTACGCAGGAGTATATATCCTAAGATCCTATCGGTGGCTTTCTAGTCGGAAAAAGTGGGATATGCGTTTACAACTTTATTTGTTTTGGCTGATTTTTGCAACGCTGATGCTTACAGCAACTTTCATGTCTGAACGTACCTTTTTCAAATTGTCAGTATATTGGATTATGACAACAGTATTGGCTGTTGTTCCGTTGTGGAATAATAAGGAGTTTTTAGTGAGCCAGGGCATTCAGATAGCAGCTCTTTTGTTTCTAATTTTCTATCAGAAACTTGGTATAGAGAACGTTATTTATTTATCGGCGAATCAGCTGATGTGTTGTGTTATTTCCAGGCAGGGATATTATAATTTTCTTCAGCGAGCAGCGGATGCTACTGCGATTGATACAGCAAAGACCTTATCGGAGACAGACCCAATGACGAATCTGTTGAACCGGAGGGGGTTGGAGCGTAGTCTCGAGCGAGTTTGGACAGGATGCGTACGCAACAATAGGATGGTTGCGGTTATTATGATTGATATTGATAATTTTAAAAAATATAATGATCATTTCGGACATTTAGAGGGAGACACTTGTATTCGTAGAGTTACTGCGGAAATTCATAAGATGACGGGCAAAAAGTCAGACCTTGCTGCCAGAGTAGGCGGTGAAGAATTTGTAGTCTGTCTCCCTGGAATGGAAAAGGGAGAGGCACTGAACTGGGCAATTAAATTGAAAGAAAATGTAGAGAGTTTGAATATTCCACAGGCTGAAGAAAATTTCTTGCCTTTTGTATCGGTAAGCGTGGGTGTAGTTTGTGGATATGCAAGACGGAGTGCTGACTTTGAACAAATGCGAAAAAAGGCAGATGAGGCTCTTTATGAAGCAAAAGAAAGCGGAAGAGCTTGTGTTTATATGGATGGAGAATGTCATGCTAGAACAAGAGTAGCGGGCAATATAAGACAGTATTATATGGAAAGAGGTTTCCGTTCTTTAGGGTAAGTTCTTGACAAGTGAATGGAATTGGAATAGAATAACTGTTACTGATAGATAAGTAAAAGTGAAGAAGAGGATTAGTACAGATTGGAACATGTACAGAGAGGGAATCGGTTGGTGGAAGATTCCTCATGAGAACATCTAGAACCTACCTTGGAGCTGCATATGAAAGTATGCCGTATCTCTGCGATAAAGAGAATGAGAGAAGTAATGCTTTGCATCACTTAATCAGGGTGGTACCGCCGGAATTCCGGTCCCTAGTAGGGATTGGAGCTCTGGCGTTTTTTGATATCATAGGAAACACTTTTTATATTTTAAGAAAAGGAGAAAATAAAATGGCAAAGGACAAAAAATTAGTAGAAGCCATTACATCTATGGATACTGACTTTGCACAGTGGTATACAGATGTAGTAAAGAAAGCAGAATTGATTGCTTATTCTAGCGTGAAAGGTTGTATGATAATTAAGCCGGCAGGATATGCGATCTGGGAAAATATTCAGAAAGAGTTGGATGCAAGATTTAAGGAAACCGGTGTGGAAAATGTATATATGCCAATGTTTATACCGGAAAGCCTCTTGGAAAAAGAAAAGGATCATGTAGAAGGATTTGCACCGGAAGTTGCATGGGTAACCCAGGGTGGATTAAATGAATTGCAGGAAAAACTTTGTGTCAGACCAACTTCTGAGACATTATTCTGTGATTTCTATGCAAATGAAGTGCAGTCATATCGTGATTTGCCAAAATGTTATAATCAGTGGTGCTCTGTCGTACGTTGGGAAAAGGAGACAAGACCTTTCTTACGTTCCAGAGAATTTTTGTGGCAGGAAGGACATACTGCTCATGCTACGGCGGAAGAGTCAGAAGCAAGAACACTTCAGATGTTGAATCTGTATGCAGATTTCTGTGAAGAAGTTCTGGCAATGCCTGTAATTCGTGGTAGAAAGACAGAAAAAGAGAAATTTGCAGGGGCAGAAGCAACTTATACCATTGAAGCCTTAATGCATGACGGAAAAGCATTGCAGTCCGGTACCAGTCACAACTTTGGAGATGGATTTGCAAAAGCATTTGGTATTCAGTATACAGACAAGGATAATAAACTTCAATATGTACACCAGACTTCCTGGGGAATGACCACACGTCTGATTGGAGCAATCATTATGGTACATGGTGATGATTCCGGATTGGTACTGCCACCGAAAATTGCACCGGTACAGGTTATGGTAATTCCAATTCAGCAGCATAAAGAAGGCGTTTTGGAAAAAGCAGCAGAAGTGAAAGAGGCATTGGCTAAGGCTGGAATCCGTGTAAAGACAGATGAAAGTGATAAGAGTCCGGGATGGAAGTTCTCAGAACAGGAAATGCGTGGTATTCCAGTTCGTGTAGAATTAGGACCGAAGGATATTGAGGCAGGAAAATGTGTATTGGTACGTCGTGACACCGGAGAGAAGACAGAATGTGCTCTTGAAGATGTGACAAAGGTTGTACCGGAGTTGTTAGAAGCAATTCAAAAGAATATGTTTGAACGCGCGAAAGCACATAGAGATTCTCATATTACAGATGCAAAATCATATCCTGCATTTAAGGATGCGGTTGAGAATAAACCGGGATTCATTCGTGCAATGTGGTGTGGCGATATGGCATGTGAGGATAAGATAAAAGAAGATACAACAGCAACCTCTCGTTGCATACCGTTAGAGGATCAGGAACCAATTTCAGATGTATGTGTTTGCTGTGGAAAGCCTGCACATAAACTGGTATATTGGGGAAAAGCATATTAAAGAAAATAATAAAATAAATAACAAAGAAGGCGACATCCGATTTACTTATCTGATGTCGCCTTCTAAACTATGTTGTCCATTGGACCATTACCTCAACTTTCTTGAGTTTTCGAAATCTCAATTCTTTTCTTTTGAAATTTTGCTACCTTTGAATTCTGTTAGTATGTATCCATATCTGAATATAGCAGCTGGATTATCACACTATTTTTCTTTTTATTCTTCGATTCAAGGCTTCTACGGAAAATCTTTTTGATTTCTTCTGTTTTCCAAATCTTTTATAAAAATCTGGATGTTCTTTTTCTTGTACCTAAGTGCTCAATCATTTGTTGAGTCTTTTAGGGAGATAAAATTAAGTTTCTGGTGGACTGTACCTCTCTTTCTTTGTTTTTGTTTTCTTTTGATGATTTAATTATATACGACAAAATAATAAATGTCAACAATTATTTTGAAAAAAATAGATTAGCAATGCTTATAACTGAAATAAAAAGTATAAGCATTAGAATATTCTGAAAATAATAAATAGCGAAAAAGAAAGTTTATATTAATGTAATCAAAATGTAACAAGATTTAGGGATTTTGTTTCATCTAAAAAGAAAAAGAGTGATATAATAGGCGAGCGGCCAATGAGCGGCGTAAGACGGAGAGAAGTAAGAAAAGGAACGAAAGATGTTATTTTGTAGTGAAGCATTTATATTTGTATTTTTGCCGGTGTTTATGCTGGTTTATTATATTACCCCGGAACGATGGAGAAATCTGGTACTGTTTCTGGGGAGCCTTTGGTTTTATTTTGTAGGAGAACGTACCTGGTTTTTTCTGATCATTGTTTCTTTAGTGATGCATTTTCTTGGAACTTCTTGTATGCAAGGAAGGGGAAAGAAGCAGCGAAAGGGAATATTGATTCTGCTATTGATATATGATTTCGGAAGTCTGTTTGTGTTTAAATATCTGCCCTTTTTGGCGGGGGAAGAAAACATAAAGTTGACGCTTCCTTTGGGAATTAGTTTTTACACCTTTCAGATAGCAGCTTATGCGATTGATGTATACCGCAGACCAGAGGAATATGAGAAGGATTTCGTAGGTTTGGGAACTTATTTGTGTATGTTCCCACAGTTGATTGCCGGTCCGATTGTGTTATTTCGAGATGTAGCGGCTCAAATAAAAAAACGGCAAGTAAATCTGCAGGGGCTGGAAGAAGGACTGAAGATATTCACGGTAGGACTTGCTTACAAGATGTTGATTGCCAATGTATTGGGGCGGCTGTGGAACGAGGTTCGCGTGGTAGGCATCGAAAGTGTTTCCACCAGCATGGCGTGGCTGGGAGCTTTTGCGTATTCTTTGCAGTTGTATTTTGATTTTAACGGATATTCTTTGATGGCAATGGGACTCGGAAAAATGTTGGGATTTTCTATCCCAAGAAACTTTAATCACCCATATATTGCAGTGTCCATAACAGATTTTTGGCGTAGATGGCATATTACTTTAAGTACCTGGTTTCGAGATTATTTATATATTCCTCTGGGAGGAAATCGAAAGGGAAAATATCGTACGATTTGTAACTTGTTTATCGTATGGGCATTGACTGGAATCTGGCATGGAGCAGGCTGGAATTTTGCAATGTGGGGAATTTACTATTTTCTCTTATTAGTATTGGAAAAAGTAATTTTGGGAAAATTTTTGGAAAAACATCATGGAATCGGTAGAGTATATACCATGATATTAGTGGTAGCCGGTTGGGTAATATTTTCGTTGGAAGATATGGGAAGTATCGGGATATGTCTGAAAAAGATGTTTTGCTGGATGGGAACAGAGCATGCATGGACTTTGAATTGGCATGTTACGGTAGACGCGTTACAAAGATACGGAATATTTTTCTTGGCGGCAATTTTATTGTCTACTTATTTCCCAGAGAAAATATATAAAAAGTATCAGAATCGTATCTGGTTTTCGATTATGTTACTGGGAATCTTCTGGGCAAGTGTTTACCAGATAGTGACAGCGGAAAGCAACCCATTTCTGTATTTTAGGTTTTAACAAATTTTGGTTGGAGAGTAAATGTATGAAACAGTGGAGAAAATATCCTTTCTTTTTTATGATAGTGATAAGTAGTCTGATATATGGTGGAAGTCAGTTACTGGGAGCGGAGAAGGAGCCGGAACCGCAGAATGTATTTGTAAGTCAGGTGTCGAAGGAAAATGCGGCTATGGAAGGAAAAAAAGAAATAAAAACAGTACAAAAAACAGAGAAAGAGAATGTGCCACAGGAAAGTGCAATTCCCGATATGTCTCCGGAAGAAGTGGTGCCAGCAGCAGAAGCAGTGGAGCCAACAGAAATACCGGTGGAAATGCAGACGATACCGGAAAAGCGCGAGTTCCAGCGAGTAGAAATGGATTATTTGGATGATGCATTGTTTATTGGAGATTCTCGTACTTCTACTTTGTATGAATATGCAGGATGGGAGAATACGGATTTTTTTGTAAAATATGGTCAAATGGTCTGGGATGTGTGGGAGAATGATATGGATGGAGTTACACTGGAACAGATGCTGACGAGCAAGCAGTATGGAAAAATATACATTATGCTTGGAATCAATGAACTTGGGGTTGGAACACCGGAAAGCTTTGCAGCGCAGTTTGGGAGCGTAGTGGAACAGGTGCGGCAGTTTCAACCCAATGCTGTTATTTTTGTAGAGTCAATTATGCATGTGACTCAGAGCAAGGATGCGGAGAATACTTATATTAATAATCAGGAAATTAATGCAAGGAATGAAAAGTTAAAGGAGTTGGCAGATAACCAGACAGTATTTTATATTGATGAAAATGAAGTTATGGATGAGCCGGGAACCGGAATGCTGAAAGAAGAGTATTCCTTTGATGGGGTACATTTGCAGGCAAAATATATTGAAGTCTGGAGAGAGTTCTTGTTAGATCATGGAATAAAATAGAAAGCAACGAATGAAAAAGCAGGAAAAAGCGATTTTTATCGCTTTCCTGCTTTTCGTTAATTCTGTGCTTCATATGCTTCACGACAGGCTTTTGCCAGCTGATCGCCACAGGAGGTTGGTCTGCCATTGCAGCGGATGCCTCCAATCTTTTGTTCTACTTGTTCTACAGTAAGACCTTCTACCAGCTTTGGGATTGCCTGAAGATTGCCGTTGCAACCACCGGTAAACTTTACATTTTTTACGATATTGCCATCCAACTCTACTTCAATAAGAGTGGAGCAAGTGCCTTTTGTTTTATATAAGTAACTCATGTACAATCTCCTTTCTGATATGTATACATAAAGAAAAATGTTTTCTAGATTGGCATTATAGCACAAAAAGTACAAACAGAAAAGGGCAATTAATAAAAAATTCACAATTCGTTCATTGGATTAAGTATTGTTTCTACTGGGATAAAGTGGTACAATAAACGAAGTTGCCCTTATGGGCAGAATAGAGCGGTGATAAGTTTTACCGGATAGAAATAGGAGCGAATATATGGGTATTGTAAGTAAGATGTTCGGAACACATAGTGAAAGGGAGTTGAAGAGGGTCTATCCTATTGTAGATAAGATAGAGGCTTTACGTCCGTCCATGGTGGAGTTGACTGATGAGCAGTTGAGAGACAAGACGAAAGAATATAAGAAGAGACTGGAAGAAGGAGAAACTCTGGATCAGTTGCTACCGGAAGCTTATGCTACCGTGCGCGAAGCAGCAAGAAGAGCCATAGGAATGGAACACTATCGTGTACAGTTGATAGGTGGTGTTATCCTGCATCAGGGACGTATTTCTGAAATGAGGACTGGTGAAGGTAAGACATTGGTATCTACATTGCCGGCATACTTAAACGCGTTGGAAGGAAAAGGCGTGCATGTCGTAACGGTAAATGATTATTTGGCACAGCGTGATGCTGAGTGGATGGGAAAAGTACATGAGTTTTTAGGACTTACCGTAGGTGTTGTTTTGAATTCTATGGACAATAAGGAACGTAGAGAAGCATATGCATGTGATATTACCTATGTTACTAACAACGAACTTGGTTTCGATTATCTGCGTGATAATATGGTTATTTATAAAGAGCAGTTGGTACAGCGTGATTTGCACTATGCAATCATCGACGAAGTTGACTCTGTTTTAATCGATGAAGCAAGAACACCGCTTATTATTTCCGGACAGAGTGGAAAATCTACCAGTCTTTATGAGGCGTGTGACGTTTTGGCAAGACAGATGGAACGTGGTGAGGATATGCCGGAGTTTTCCAAAATGGATGCTATCATGGGTATCGAACACGAAGAGACCGGAGATTTTGTTGTAAATGAAAAGGATAAGGTAGTAAACCTGACAGAACAGGGTGTTAAAAAAGTAGAGCAGTTCTTTAAGATTGAAAACCTTGCCGATGCTGAAAACTTGGAGATTCAGCATAATGTTATTCTGGCATTGCGTGCACACAATTTGATGTTCCGTGATCAGGACTATGTGGTTCAGGATGACAAGGTTATGATCGTAGACGAATTTACCGGACGTATTATGCCGGGACGTCGTTACTCCGATGGTTTGCATCAGGCAATTGAAGCAAAAGAGCATGTAAAGGTAAAACGTGAGAGCAAGACTCTGGCAAACATTACCTTCCAGAACTTCTTTAATAAATATGCTAAAAAATGTGGTATGACCGGTACCGCATTGACAGAAGAAAAGGAATTTCGTGATATCTATGGAATGGACGTTATTGAGATTCCTACCAATAAACCAGTGCTTCGTCAGGACTTACAGGATGCAGTATATAAGACCAAGAAGGAAAAATTCCATGCAGTAATACAGGAAATTGAAGAAGCACACGCAAAGGGACAACCGGTATTGGTTGGTACGATTACCATTGAAACTTCTGAACTTATCAGTGGTATGTTGAAAAAACGTGGTATTCCTCATAAAGTTTTGAATGCGAAGTTCCATGAATTGGAAGCTGAAATTGTAGCAGAAGCAGGACGTCATGGCGCAGTTACAATTGCAACGAATATGGCAGGACGTGGTACAGATATTAAGTTGGATGATGATGCCAAAGCAGCCGGTGGTCTTAAGATTATAGGTACAGAGCGTCATGAATCCAGACGTATTGACAATCAGTTGCGTGGACGTTCCGGACGTCAGGGAGACCCGGGACAGTCACAGTTCTTCATTTCTTTGGAAGATGATTTACTTCGTTTGTTTGGTTCCGAAAAGCTTATGAGTATGTTTGATGCTCTGGGTGTTCCGGAAAATGAGCAGATTCAGCACAAGATGCTGACAAATGCTATTGAAAAAGCGCAGATGAAGATAGAGAGCAATAACTTTGGAATTCGTAAAAACCTGTTGGAATATGACCAAGTTATGAATGAACAAAGAGAGATTATCTATGCAGAAAGACGTCGGGTATTAGATGGTGAAAGTATGCGCGATGTTATCTACAAGATGATTACAGATCGAGTAGAAAATACAGTAGATACCTGTATTTCAGCAGATCAGGAAAGCAACGAATGGGATTTACATGAACTAAATGAATTGTTAATTCCGATTGTACCTTTGAAACCGGTAACACCGGAGGACGTAAAGGGTATCAAGGCAAATGAACTGAAACATCGTTTGAAAGAGCAGGCAGTAAAACTGTATGAGGCAAAGGAATCAGAATTTCCGGAACCGGAAGCAGTACGAGAGTTAGAACGTGTAGTTCTGCTAAAAGTGATTGACCGTAAGTGGATGGATCATATTGATGATATGGATCAGCTTCGTCAGGGAATCGGATTGCAGGCATACGGACAGAGAGATCCATTGGTAGAATACAAGATGGCAGGTTATGACATGTTTGATGACATGATTTCCAATATTCAGGAAGATACCGTGCGATTACTGTTCCATGTAAGAATTGAGCAGAAGGTTGAAAGAGAACAGGTTGCTAAGGTAACAGGAACCAACCGTGATGAATCTACACAACGTGGACCGAAGAAGCGTGAGGCAGCAAAGGTATATCCGAACGATCCTTGCCCATGTGGAAGTGGTAAAAAGTACAAACAGTGTTGTGGAAGAAAATAAGATGAAAAAGTACAGAACAAACATTCGATTTGTTCTGTACTTTTTATTTGTCTTCTGTTATAATGGGGAACAGATAAGGCAAACTAAGTATAAAGGAAAATGAATTCATAAAGGAGGAACTTTCATGGATCATTTCAAATTACATTCCCAGTACCAGCCTACCGGTGATCAGCCACAGGCAATCGAACAGTTGGTAAAGGGATTCAAAGAAGGAAATCAGTTTGAGACATTGCTGGGTGTTACCGGTTCCGGTAAGACCTTTACTATGGCAAATGTGATTCAACAATTAAATAAACCAACTTTGATTATTGCGCATAATAAGACTTTGGCGGCACAGCTTTATGGGGAGTTCAAAGAGTTTTTTCCGGAAAATGCGGTGGAATATTTTGTGTCCTATTATGCTTAGAAAATATGTACCACAAAATATTGGGGAAAGTGCGGTTTTTTAATCTATATATTGTGTCCGTAATACTCTCACAGACTATACGGACTATATAGACAGTATTTCGCTGGTGACCCAATTATTCCACTTGAGAAAATTCATGCAAAGGATATCGATGATATGACACAGCTTCGTCAGGGAATTGGTCTGCAGGCATATGGACAGAGAGATCTTCTTGTAGAATATAAGATGGCTGGATTTGACATGTTTGACGCAATGATTTCTGCAATTCAGGAAGACACAATCAGACTTCTCTATCATGTACAGGTTCAGCAGAAGGTTGAGCGTGAGCAGGTAGCAAAGGTTACAGGAACCAATAAGGATGAGTCAGCAGCAAATGCACCTAAAAAACGAGCAAGCAAAAAGGTATTTCCAAATGAGCCATGTCCATGTGGATCAGGAAAGAAGTACAAGCAGTGCTGTGGAAAGTTTAATTAAATAGTAGATTATCGAAGACCTTCTCACTTTATGTGGTGAGGTTTTGCGTTATGGAATTATAGCCTTGTTATCAATTTTCGTGGGAAGGTGTTCCATGTATCATGCGTATTTTTTTACAATCACTGAAACGTTTTTGAGATTAATTATAGAGAATAAGGAAAATTGTGTGTGCAATAAAATAAGAATAGTGGTATTGACTGTATAAGGTGATAGTAATATAATACTAAATGAAAAGTCTAATCCCCCAGCTATGCTGGGGAGAATAGTGTAAGTGGAAACGGTGAGGATATCAATAAAAAACCTCCTATGTTATATTGAGAATGGTGTCGCAAGCCAAACTCAAACATAGGAGGTGGTCCTAATGGACAATAGAAGCATATCACATACTCGATGGAAATGCCAATATCATATCGTATTTATTCCGAAGTACCGCAAAAAGGTATTGTATGGGAAAGTACGAGATGATGTAAGAGAGATAATCAGTGTACTCTGCAAGTATAAGGATGTGGAGATTATAGCTGGAGCAGTTTGCATAGACCATGTGCATTTAAGTGTGGCGATTCCAACAAAGTTGAGTATTTCGAATTTTATGGGATACTTAAAGGGAAAAAGTACATTGATGATTTATGATAGACATCCCGAGCTGCAAAGTAAATGGGATAAAGCATTTTGGGCGCGAGGATATTATGTTGAAACAATTGGTAATGTTACCGATGAAGCCGTACAGATATATATAAAAGAGCAAGCAGAAGAGTCAAGAAAAGAAGATTCTCGAAGTACCGCTTTATAGCGGACCAGTAAAAGTGCTTGCGATACCGCCCTTTAGGGCGAGCAGTAACATAGCCCTTTGGAGGGCTAATAATAAACCACCACTTGAAGTGGTGGTTGCTAACTAGACATCAAATTGGTTTAAAGGGAAAATTACAATGATTTTGGAGGGTATTACATGAAGAAACTGGCAATGAAAACAAGAATAATCATAATATCGCTTGTGATTTTTTGGATTGGGATCTTATTATTAGTAATGAGTTCAGTCAAAACTATGGAATCTGGAATCAAACATTCGATGATAAAGCAATTTGTAGAAGAGGACAAGCAAATTGCTGCACAAGCAGAAATTATTTTGGAAAAGGGAGGCGGAACAGAGGAGCTACAAACTTTTGTACAAAATCTTACACAGAAGAATCAAAATATTGCTTATGCAGTTGTGATAGATACTACAGTTACTGCGATTGCTCATTCTGATACTGAAAAAATTGGGAAAAATTATTCTGATGACACATCATATACGGTACCGGCGGCTACACAGGGGGAAGTAAAGACAAGTGAATTCTGGGCAGATGTACAGCAGGCGTGGACATATGATGTAATGTATCCTATTTATCAAAATGGAGAGCTTGTTGCATCTATGGATATTGGAATATACGATAATACAGTGAGTGATGTTTCATCTGAAGTAAAAAAGACAGAGATAATTTCTGCAGTGGTTTTATCACTTATAGTAGGTGCTTTGCTGGTAATAGTGTTAAAACGTGAGTTGAAGGATTTTGGCAAGCTAGCAGCTGTTTTTGATATTATGGGAGAGGGAGATTTTACTGTAGAAATAGACCCAAAGTATGTAGAGCGCAATGATGAAATTGGTATAATTGCAAAATCAGCAGAGAATATGAAAGAAAATCTGGCGAGACTTATTGGAAGAACCAACAAAGAGGTTGAGGTTCTCTCCCAGATGCAGAAAAATCTTACAGAGAGAATTGATGATACTAGAAATAAGTCATCATTTATTGTTTCAATTACAGATAATGCTGTGGGGCATACAGCAGAGCAGAAGTCTTTGTCAGCTGATAACATGAATCGTGCAAAGGATATAAGTGAAGGCGTGAAAGGCGTATCTGATAATATTTCAAATATTAGTCTTGCGGCTCAGGAAACGGCATCAGCAGCAGAGTTGGGAGCAGAGAAGCTGAACAACGTAGTTAATCAGGTTCAGAAAATTGGTGCAAATGTACATGAGACGAGAAAACAGATTGGCGAGCTTGAGAGCATGTCAAGTGAGATTGAAAGTGTTATTAAGATGATTGCTGATATAGCATCACAGACAAATCTTCTTTCTCTTAATGCATCAATTGAGGCAGCGCGTGCTGGCGAGCAAGGTAAAGGCTTTGCAGTGGTTGCAACAGAAGTTGGTGCACTTGCAGTTCAGTCAAGTGAGTCTGCAGAGAAGATAGCTGACATGATTCGTGAGATTCAGGAATGCATAAAGGCATGTGTTTCTCTTATGGAGGAAGGTGTTGACTCAGCTCAGGAAGGTGTAGATTTGGCTGAGGATACAATGGTAAACTTTGAGGGCATCAATGAGAAAATTAATGAGATTTCTAATGAGATTAGAAGTATTGCTGATGTCGTACAGGAAACCTCTGATGGAGTTGATTCATTGCAGGCAGCTATAGAAAACATTGAGGAGATAGCTGGTGAGGTGAGTGAGAATACAGAAAACATATCTGATGCGGTAAATGAGCAGAGTGATATGATGTATCGTGTGAAAGAAGAAATCAGTGAGCTTGCACAGATTTCAGCAGAACTTTCTGAGGGACTAAAGGTATTTAGAATCAAACAAAAATAAATACTGCTAAGGTAAAACGGCTGCGGTATCCATTAGTAGGGGAATTGCAGCCGCTTTTTACTGTGTAGGAAATTAGTGCGTATAACAAATAGAACAAATGTTCTAAAATCTATGGACAATCGGAACATTTCATGATAAAATATGCAATAATTTGCAGAAGATTTTATAAATGAAATGTGATCCGATTGTCTATTTTTGTGCATATTATTTGCGAATATAGAAGAGCATAAAGACTAAGAGAAAAGAGGCAGAGATGGAGTTTAAATTACATTCAAAATACCAACCGACTGGAGACCAGCCACAGGCAATTGAGGAGCTTGTAAAAGGCTTTAAGGAAGGCAATCAATTCCAGACTTTACTAGGAGTTACAGGTTCGGGCAAGACCTTTACAATGGCTAATGTGATAGCACAGCTTAATAAGCCAACACTTATCATTGCTCATAATAAGACCCTCGCAGGACAATTATACTCAGAATTTAAGGAGTTTTTCCCCGAAAATGCAGTAGAGTATTTTGTGTCCTATTACGATTATTATCAACCGGAGGCATATGTACCTTCCAGTGACACCTATATAGCTAAGGACTCCTCTGTGAATGAAGAGATTGATAAGCTGCGTCTTTCGGCGACAGCAGCATTGATAGAGCGTAAGGATGTAATTATCATATCCAGTGTATCATGTATTTATGGTTTAGGAGAGCCGGAGAACTTTGAAAAAATGATGGTATCTTTGCGACCGGGAATGGAAAAGGATCGCGACGAAGTGATAAGAGCGTTGATAGATACACAG